>NZ_JAJMLX010000112.1 GCF_020991325.1 Bordetella petrii
AGCCCAGGCCGGCATCCGGCGCAGCCTTGGCAGGGGACGCCGCGCCAGGCAAGACCGCCGCAGCCGCGCCGTCCACCGCGTAGCCGCCCGCCACCGGCGTCAGCCTGACGGTGTGATCGGCAGGGGGGTAGCACAGCCCCGCGTCGGCGCAGCCCTGGCTGGTAACCGTCAACGTGAACGCCTGATTGCCGCTGACCGGCACCGCGATCACCACCTGCTGGTGGTAAACCTCCATGTTCTTTTCGAAGGTGGGGTCGTACTTGACCTCGCCCTGCGGGTAGCTGGCCTCGCCCAGGGTGGCGGCGCCTTGGGGGGCCGCCACCAGGCCGAAGCGCTCGCGGTACATGTAGTAGCCGGGGGCGATGCGGTAGCGCAATTCCAGCGTGCTGGAGTTGGCCATCGCCGCGCTGAACACGAACGCCTGCTCGGGCGGCAGGAAATCCTGTTCCGTCAATGCGGCCGCGGGCCGCCAGGCCAGCATCGCCCATACCGCCAGCAGAACCAGGCAAGCCCATCCGTAATGCCAGGCATGCCGCCCGCGAACCATGAACTGAAGCATCGAATTCTCTTTGTTGCCTGCTGCCCTTGGGCTTGTTTACGCCTCGGCCACTACGCCGGCTCACCCTTGGACTGCTGCCGTACCCAGTCCAGGTAGGGCTCGCTGCCGCCGATGACCGGCACCACGATGATTTCAGGAACCTCGTAGGGGTGCAGGCGGGCCAGGGCCTGCACCACCGCCTGCTGGCGGCCTGCGGACGTCTTGATCCACATCGGGATTTCGTCCGCGCCTTCGATCTCGCCCTGCCAACAGTAGATCGACAGGATTGGCGCCCCAAGGTTCACACAGGCGGCCAGCCCGTCTTCAACCAGGACATGGGCGATACGCTTGGCCAGCAGAAGGTCGGGCGCGTTGCTGATGATCAGCACGATATCGTCGTCGCGCATCATGGTTACTCCTTGGACGCGGCCCGCGCCGCGTCGAATGGGGTATTTTATCGGGACTGCCCGCGGCGCCGCCCGCCCCACCTTGCCGAGACCCTGTTGCCATGTCGGATACCTGCCTGTTCTGCCGTATCGCCCAGCACCAGATCCCCGCCCACGTCATCCACGAAGACGACGACATCCTGGCCTTCCTGGACATCCAGCCGGTGCGCCCGGGCCATGCCCTGGTGATTCCCAAGCAGCATTATCCGTACTTCGAGGACATGCCGGCCGGCCTGGCCGGCCGCATCGTTTCCCTTGGGCAGCGGCTCGCAAGCGCCATGAAGGCCGAATACCAGGTCGAGCGCGTCGCCTTTGCGTTCACCGGCATCCATGTGGCCCACGCCCATGCGCACCTGATCCCCATGCACCATCCGCACGACGTCACCTCCACGCACTACATCGCCCAACAGAACCTGCAATTCGTGATGCCGCCCCAGGCACCGGCCGAGGCCTTGGCCGCCACGGCGGCGCAACTGCGCCAGGCGCTGGGCGGCGTATCCCCGCAGGAATAAAACGCCTGTCCAAAAAACAAGGGCGGGCCTGAGGCCCGCCCTTGCGCTTATCCACCGGCCGGATTATTCGGCAGCGTTGTCAGCCTCGGTTTCCTCGACTTCAGGACGATCAACCAGTTCCATGTAAGCCATGGGAGCATTGTCGCCTTGGCGGAAGCCCATTTTCAGCACGCGGGTGTAGCCACCGTTGCGGTTCGCGTAACGCGGACCGATTTCGGCAAACAGCTTCACCACGGCATCGCGATCGCGCAGGCGCGCAAACGCCAGGCGCTTGTTCGCCAGAGTGGGTTCCTTGCCCAGGGTAATCAGGGGTTCAACAACACGGCGCAGTTCTTTCGCCTTGGGCAGCGTGGTCTTGATCGCTTCGTGGGTGATCAACGAAACGGCCATGTTGCGAAACATGGCAAGACGGTGGCTGCTCGTACGATTGAGCTTACGCAGACCATTACCGTGACGCATGATAAGTTCCTTTTGAATCTAAAGGCAGCACTTGGCCGCCAGGTTATCCGGGTCTTCTATCGGCCTGTTGCCAGGCCGCGGTCCGGTGGAAAAATTTTCACGACAATCTGAATTCAACGTACTCTGGTTTCGGCCGGCCCTTGCGGGCCTTCACCGAAACTGGCCTTAGGGCCGTTCCAGACCCAGAGGAGGCCAGTTTTCCAGCTTCATGCCCAAGGTCAGGCCGCGTGCGGCCAGCACTTCCTTGATCTCGTTGAGCGACTTGCGGCCCAGGTTCGGGGTCTTCAGCAGCTCGTTCTCGGTACGCTGGATCAGGTCGCCGATGTAGTAGATGTTCTCGGCCTTCAGGCAGTTGGCCGAACGCACCGTCAGTTCCAGGTCGTCGACCGGGCGCAGCAACACCGGATCGATTTGCGGCGTGCCGCGGACCGGGGCTTCATACGAATCGCCGGCGCCTTCCAGGGCCGCGAACACCGAGATCTGGTCCATCAGGATGCGGGCCGACTGGCGCACCGCTTCTTCCGGTGAGATCACGCCATTGGTTTCGATGTCCAGCACCAGCTTGTCCAGGTCGGTACGCTGCTCGACGCGGGCGCTCTCGACGGCATAGCTGACACGGCGCACGGGGCTGAACGACGCGTCCAGCACGATGCGGCCGATGGTGTGGGTGCGGTCTTCCGACAGCGCGCGCACATTGCCCGGCACGTAGCCACGGCCCTTCTCGACCTTGATCTGCATTTCCACCTTGCCGGCTTCGGTCAGGTTGCAGATGAGATGGTCGGGGTTGACGATCTCGACGTCGTGCGGCAGTTCGATGTCGCTGGCCGACACGGTACCCGCGCCATTCTTGCGCAGCACCAGGGTCACTTCGTCGCGGTTGTGCAGCTTGAACACCACGCCCTTCAGGTTCAGCAGGATGTCGACGACATCTTCGCGCACGCCGGGGATGGTGGAATATTCGTGCACCACGCCGGTCATCTGCACTTCGGTAGGCGCATAGCCCGTCATCGAAGACAGCAGGATGCGGCGCAGGGCGTTGCCCAGCGTGTGGCCGTAGCCGCGCTCGAACGGCTCCATCACGATCTTGGCGTGATGAGTGCCGACCGGTTCGACTTCAATGGAACGCGGCTTCAGAAAACCTTGAGTGGACATGTACAGTATTCCTTTTCAATACCCTCGGTTCGTTACACCGATAAGGCTGATGGAAACAATAAAAAGCACGGCAAAAACGCCGTTCGTTACTTACCGCAAAGCCCGCCCCGCGAAAATTGCGGAAGCGGGCCATTGCGACGCCTGCGATCGGGTACCCAATGCAGGCAACGCGGCCACCAGGGCCGCGCCTGCTGCGATTAGCGCGAGTACAGTTCGACGACCATCGATTCGTTGATGTCGCGGGCGACATCAGCGCGATCGGGCATCGACTTGAACGTGCCGGCCATCTTGTTCGTATCGACTTCCACCCATTGGGGGATGCCGATGCTGGAAGCCAGGTCGAGCGATTCGCGGATACGGCCTTGCTTCTTGGCCTTTTCACGCACGGTGACCACGTCGCCGGCCTTCACGATCAGCGAGGCGATGTCGGCGGTGTGGCCGTTCAGCTCGATGGCGCGGTGGCTGACCAGCTGGCGAGCCTCGGCACGCGTCGAGCCAAAGCCCATGCGGTACACCACGTTGTCCAGGCGCGATTCCAGCAGCTGGATCAGCGTCTCGCCAGTGTTGCCACGACGGCGCTCGGCTTCAGCGAAGTACTTGCGGAATTGCTTTTCCAGCACGCCGTACATGCGCTTGAGCTTTTGCTTTTCGCGCAGCTGCAGGCCGTAGTCGGAAGTACGGGCGCCCGAAGTGCGGCCATGCTGGCCAGGCTTGGAATCCAGCTTGCACTTGGAATCCAGCGAGCGGCGGGCGCTCTTCAGGAACAGATCAGTACCCTCGCGGCGCGAGAGCTTGCATTTGGGTCCAGTATAACGAGCCATGTGGATTCCCTTTAGATACGACGACGCTTCGGCGGACGGCAGCCGTTATGCGGCACGGGCGTGATATCGGCAATGCTCGAGATCTTGATGCCCAGCGCATTCAGAGCACGCACGGACGATTCACGACCGGGGCCAGGGCCCTTGATGCGCACTTCGAGGGTCTTGATGCCGTATTCCAGCGCCACGCGGCCCGCCGTTTCGGCAGCCACCTGAGCGGCGAACGGCGTCGATTTGCGCGAGCCCTTGAAGCCTGCGCCACCCGAAGTCGCCCACGACAGGGCATTGCCCTGGCGGTCGGTGATGGTGATGATGGTGTTGTTGAACGACGCGTGAACGTGCGCAATGCCGTCCGAGACGTTCTTCTTGACCTTTTTGCGTACGCGCGAAGCGCCGCTGGTGGAAGCTTTCGCCATAATCCTGTTCCTCGATTATTTCTTCAGGGACGCAGCAGCACGACGCGGTCCCTTGCGGGTGCGGGCGTTGGTGCGAGTGCGCTGGCCGCGCACGGGCAAACCGCGCTTGTGACGCATGCCGCGGTACGTGCCCAGGTCGATCAAGCGCTTGATCGACAGTTGCACTTCGCGGCGCAGGTCACCCTCGACCGTGAACACACCCACATGTTCGCGGATGCGTTCCAGTTCAGCGTCGGTCAGGTCCTTGACCTTTTTGGTAAGGGGTACATTTGCTGCTTCGCAGATTTTGCGAGCGCGCGTACGACCGATGCCAAAAATGGCGGTCAGGCCGATTTCGGCGTGCTGTTGCGGCGGAATGTTAATGCCAGCAATACGGGCCATGACTGTTCCTTGAATAAATCCGTTGCGTGTCGCTAACCGGGGTTAGCCTTGACGCTGCTTATGACGCGGGTCGGTGCAGATGACGCGCACCACGCCGTGACGTTTGATAACTTTGCAGTTGCGGCAAATCCGCTTAACCGATGCCATTACTTTCATGGTTGACTCCTAATTTTCCGTAATCCGGCCGCTCACTTCGAGCGGAAAACTATTCTTGCCCGCGTAAGGTCATAGGGCGTGAGCTCCACAGTGACCTTGTCGCCCGGCAAAATCCGGATGTAATGCATACGCATCTTGCCGGAAATATGGCCTAACACCACGTGGCCGTTTTCGAGCTTGACGCGAAAAGTCGCGTTGGGGAGGTTCTCGAGAACCTCGCCTTGCATCTGGATGACGTCGTCCTTGGACATTCTCTTCTGCTACCGCATGGGCAAACCCGAGGAACCACCCTTGAAGTTCGCCTTCTTCAGCAGCGAATCGTACTGGTGAGACATCATGTACGCCTGAACCTGCGCCATGAAGTCCATGGTTACCACCACGATGATCAACAAGGACGTGCCACCAAAATAAAACGGTACATTCCAGCGCATTACCAGGAACTCAGGCAGCAAACACACCAGGGTGATGTACAGCGCACCCACCAGCGTCAAGCGCATCAGAATCTTGTCGATGTAACGCGCCGTTTGCTCGCCCGGACGGATGCCCGGAACGAAAGCACCGCTTTTCTTCAGGTTGTCTGCCGTTTCGCGGCTGTTGAACACCAGAGCCGTATAGAAAAAGCAGAAGAAAATGATCGCGGCCGAATACAGCGTGATGTAGAGCGGTTGACGGGGCTCGAGTGCCGCCGCCAGGTCGCGCAACCACAGCATGCTGTCGCCGGTCGAGAACCAGCTGGTGATCGTGGCCGGGAACAGGATGATCGACGATGCGAAGATCGGCGGAATCACCCCGGCCATGTTCACCTTCAGGGGCAGGTGCGAGCTTTGGCCACCGTAAATCTTGTTGCCCACCTGGCGCTTGGCATAGTTCACCGTGATTTTGCGCTGCCCGCGTTCCACGAACACCACGAAAGCGGTAACCAGCACCACCAGCGCCACGATGAACAGCGCCGACGGCACCGACATCGCGTTGGTACGCACCAGGTCAAGCAGCCCGGCCAGAGCCGAGGGCAGGCCCGCCACGATACCGGCGAAAATCAGGATAGAGATGCCATTGCCCAGACCACGCTCGGTGATCTGCTCGCCCAGCCACATGATGAACATGGTGCCGGTCAGCAGGGTGACGACAGTGGTGAAGCGGAACAACATGCCCGGATCGATGACCAAGCCCGGCTGGGATTCCAGCGCCACCGAAATACCCACCGCCTGCACCAGCGCCAGCACGACCGTGCCATAGCGGGTGTATTGGGTGATCTTGCGGCGGCCGGCCTCGCCCTCTTTCTTGAGGGCTTCCAGCGAGGGCACCACCACCGACATCAGCTGCATGATGATCGATGCAGAGATGTACGGCATGATGCCCAGGGCGAAGATCGAAAAGCGCGACAAGGCGCCGCCCGAGAACATGTTGAACAGGCCCAGGATCCCTCCCTGGTTCTGGCGGAACAAGTCCGCCAGCGCGTCCGGGTTGATGCCCGGAACAGGGATATGCGTACCCAGGCGGTAAACCACCAGGGCGAGCACCAGGAACACGAGACGGCGTTTCAAGTCGCCGTACCGCGCTCCGGTTTTGCCCAGTGCCTGTGCGTTAGCCACGTGTTACCTCGCAATCAAGCAAGCGAGCCGCCTGCGGCTTCGATAGCGGCGCGGGCGCCGGCCGTCGCGGTGATGCCCTTGAGCGTCACTTTGCGCGACAGTTCGCCCGACTTGATGACCTTGGCGTAGCGAACCGCCTGGCCAACCACGCCCGCAGCCTTCAGTACTTGCACGTCGATTTCGTCGACGGGCAGGGCTTGCAGGTCCGACAGGCGGACTTCGGCGTACAGGTGCTGGCCCAGCGGCGTGAAACCGCGCTTGGGCAGACGACGCTGCAGCGGCATCTGGCCGCCTTCGAAGCCAACCTTGTGGAAACCGCCCGAACGCGACTTCTGGCCCTTGTGACCACGGCCGGCGGTTTTACCCAGGCCCGAACCGATGCCACGGCCGACGCGGCGCTTGGCGTGCTTGGCGCCCTCGGCGGGCTTCAGCGAATTGAGTTGAATATCCGACATCGTGATTCCTTAGGCTTCCGAGACGGACACGAGATAATCCACCTTGCGGATCATCCCGCGCACCTCGGGCGTGTCGACCAGAACGCTGCTGCTGTTGATGCGGCGCAGGCCCAGGCCGCGCACGGTGTCGCGATGGGACTGCTTGGTGCCGATCACCGAGCGCACGAGGGTAACTTTAATCTGCTTCTGAGCCATGATTTACCCCAGGATTTCTTCGACGGTCTTGCCGCGCTTGGCAGCGACTTCCGACGGAGTCAGGGAAGCGCGCAGGCCGTTCAGCGTGGCACGGACCAGGTTGTAGGGATTGCTGGAGCCGAGGCTCTTGGCAACCACGTTACGCACACCCATCACTTCGAAGATCGCGCGCATCGGGCCGCCGGCAATCACGCCGGTACCTTCGGCGGCGGGCGAGATCAGCACGGTGGAGGCGCCATGCTTGCCCACCACGGTGTGATGCAGGGTGCCGTTCTTCAGAGCAACCTTGAACATGCCGCGACGGGCTTGTTCCATGGCTTTCTGGACGGACACCGGCACTTCGCGCGCCTTGCCCTTGCCCATGCCGATGCGGCCGTCGCCGTCGCCCACCACGGTCAGCGCGGCGAAGCTCATGGTACGACCACCCTTCACCACCTTGCTGACGCGGTTGACCGCGATCATCTTTTCGCGCAGGCCGTCGTCGTTCTCTTTTTCCGCGGCGCCTTTGCCTTGTACTTTAGCCATTTGACAGATCCTCGCTTAGAACTTCAGGCCGGCTTCGCGCGCGGCATCGGCCAGCGCCTTCACGCGGCCATGGTAACGAAAGCCCGAGCGATCGAAGGCAACCAGCTCGATACCGGCGGCCTTGGCCTTTTCGGCAACGCGCTTGCCCACCAGCGTGGCAGCGGCGGTATTGCCGCCCTGGCCGGTTTGGCCGGCCAGTTGCGCACGCACTTCGGGTTCCAGCGTCGAAGCGCTGACCAGCACGCGATCGCCTTCCGGCGAAATGATGTTGGCGTAGATGTGCAGGTTCGAGCGGAAAATCGAGAGGCGATGCACGCGCAACTCGGAAATTTTCCGGCGGGTAGGAACCGCACGACGCAAACGGGAAACTTTTTTGTCCATGATTCGTCCTTGCGTGCGCCGTTATTTCTTCTTGGTTTCTTTGATGACGACGCGCTCGTCCGCATAGCGCACGCCCTTGCCCTTGTAGGGTTCGGGTTCGCGATAGGCGCGGATTTCAGCGGCCACCTGACCGACGACTTGCTTGTTGGAGCCCTTGATGACGATTTCCGTCTGGGTGGGGCATTCGGCCTTCACGCCGGCGGGCAGCTTGTGCACGATGTCGTGCGAGAAGCCCAGCTGCAGCTTGACAGCATCACCCTGGATTTGCGCGCGGTAACCCACGCCAACCAGGTTCAGCTTGCGCTCGAAGCCCTTGCTCACACCGGCAACCATATTGGCCACCAGGGCGCGCACGGTGCCCGACATGGCGCCAGCATGGCGCGAGTCGTTGGCGGCAACGAACGTCAGCTTGCCATCGTCCTGCGCGACGGTAACGTCGCCTGTCAGCGGTTGGCTCAGGGTGCCCAGCGGGCCCTTGACGGTAATCTGGTCTTGCTGGATGTTGGCTTCAACACCCTTGGGCAGTTCGACCGGATATTTAGCGATACGTGACATTAGAGTTTCTCCTTAGGCCACGTAGCACAGGACTTCGCCGCCGACGCCGTTGGCACGGGCCTTGCGGTCGGTCATGACGCCACGCGAAGTCGAAACAATGGCCACGCCCAGGCCGTTCATGACCTGAGGAATGCTGGTGCGGCCCTTGTAGATACGCAGGCCGGGGCGCGAAACGCGTTCGATGCGCTCGATGACCGGACGGCCGGCGTAGTACTTCAGGGTGAGTTCCAGCTCAGGCTTGGCCTGCGTACCCTTGACTTCAAAGCTGTCGATGTAGCCTTCGTCCCGCAGCACGGCGGCGATGGCCGCTTTCAGCTTCGAGGAGGGCATGCTCACCGTAACTTTGTCTACTTGCTGCGCATTGCGAATGCGAGTCAGCATATCGGCGATGGGATCGCTCATGCTCATGTTTATTCTCCTACCAGCTGGCCTTGGTGACGCCCGGGATTTCCCCGTTCATCGCCATTTCACGCAGTTTGTGGCGGGTCAGCCCAAACTTGCGGAAGACGCCGCGCGGACGGCCCGTGACGACGCAGCGATTGCGCTGGCGCGTCGGGTTGGCATTGCGCGGCAGTTGTTGCAGCTTCAGCCGAGCTTGGTAACGTTCTTCGTCGGACTTCGACTGGTCGTCGATGATCGCCTTCAGTTCGGCGCGCTTGGCGGCATACTTGTCAGCCAGCTTGGCGCGCTTGATGTCGCGATTGATGAGGGAAAGTTTAGCCACGTCATCAGCCTCTTAGTTACGGAACGGAAAGCTGAAGGCGGTCAGCAGCGCCTTGGCTTCGTCGTCGGTCTTGGCGGTGGTGGTGATGCTGATGTTCAGCCCACGCAGCGCGTCGATCTTGTCGTACTCGATTTCGGGGAAAATGATCTGCTCTTTCACACCGACGTTATAGTTGCCGCGGCCGTCGAACGCACGGCCCGAGATGCCGCGGAAGTCGCGCACGCGGGGCAGCGCAACCGCCACCAGGCGATCCAGGAATTCGTACATGCGTTGACCGCGCAGCGTGACCATGCAACCGATCGGGTAGTTTTCGCGGATCTTGAAACCAGCGATAGCCTTGCGGGTCTTGGTCACGACGGGCTTCTGACCGGCGATCTTGGCCAGGTCGGCCACGGCGTGCTCAATGACCTTCTTGTCGGCGACGGCTTCCGAGACACCCATGTTCAGGGTGACCTTGGTGATGCGCGGCACTTCCATCAGGCTCTTGTAGCCAAACTTGGCTTGCAGGTCGGGAGCAACCTTGCTTTTGTAGAAATCTTGCAAACGAGACATGTCTGTCGCCCCTTACGCCTTGGCGCCGACAACGGCACCATTGGAACGGAACACGCGAACCTTGCGGCCGTCGACTTCCTTGACACCGACGCGATCACCCTTGCCCGTGGCGGGGTTGAACAGCGCCACGTTCGAGATGTGGATCGGCAGGGTCTTTTCGACGATGCCGCCGGGGTTGTTGGCCATGGGATTGGCCTTCACGTGCTTCTTGACGACGTTGACGCCCTCGACCAGGACGTGGTCGGCATCGACGCGCGCCAGCACGGTACCGCGACGCTTCTTGTCGCGGCCGGTCAGGACGATGACTTCGTCGCCTTTACGGATGTTGTTCATCGAGGGCTCCTTACAGCACTTCGGGGGCCAGCGACACGATCTTCATGAACTTCTCGGTACGCAGTTCACGCGTAACGGGTCCGAAGATGCGGGTGCCGATGGGCTCCAGCTTGGCGTTGAGCAACACGGCGGCATTGCCACCGAAGCGGATCAGCGAACCGTCTTTGCGGCGCACGCCCTTGGCGGTGCGAACCACCACGGCGTTGTAGATTTCGCCTTTCTTGACGCGGCCGCGCGGGGCTGCATCTTTGACGCTCACCTTGATGATGTCGCCGATACCGGCATAACGGCGCTTGGAGCCACCGAGCACCTTGATGCACATGACAGCGCGCGCACCGGTGTTGTCGGCCACGTCCAGCGTGGTCTGCATTTGGATCATGATTTTTCCTGTTCCAACTTAACCGGAACTGCAGTTTCCCGAGCTGAGAACCCTGCACTTCCCGCCAGTTTTGGTCCCGTCAGGTCCGCCAAACGCTTTGAGGACAATCCTCAAAGGCATTGCAGCGACCCTGGGTTGAAATCCTGCGGATACTTTTCCCCGAACCCTTGCCAGAAGCCCCGGCCTTGCGGCAACCCACAAGACCTGCACTGAATAAGCAAAGACTACTCGGGAAAGCTGATCATTCTACCCCGCGCCCCAGAAAGACGCAAGCCCTGTCCTGCAAGTATTTTATTGCCGGCGCCCCAAGGCATGGTTGCGGCGCAACACATCCGCGATTATCGGCCGCCAGCCGGCAGTTGATGCGTCACTTATTTTCTCGCGCCGCAGCCGATTGGCACCGGCCAATCTGCGCCCAGTGGCCCAAGCACCGTGGCGCAAGCTGGTTTAGACTGATAGGTCTTTTCACTGCTATTCCCACCCCTTTCGCAAGGAACTCAGGCATGTATGAACAGTTGGCGCTGTATATCGACGGTGAATTCCTGACCGGCGAGGGCCGGCGCACCCAGGACGTCATCAATCCGGCCACGCTGGAAGTACTGGGCCAGCTGCCGCACGCTACCGAAGCCGACCTGGACCGCGCGCTGGCCTCCGCGCAGCGGGCCTTCGAGTCATGGAAGCACAGCTCGCCCATGGAGCGCTCGGCCATCCTGCGCAAGGTCGCCTCGCTGTCGCGCGAGCGCGCCAAGGAAATCGGCCGCAACATGACGCTGGACCAGGGCAAGCCGCTGGCGGAATCCGTGGGCGAAATCACGTCCTGCGCCGAGCACGCCGACTGGCACGCGGAAGAATGCCGCCGCATCTACGGACGCGTCATCCCTCCGCGCAACCCGAACGTGCGCCAGTTCGTGGTGCGCGAACCCATCGGCGTGTGCGCCGCCTTCACGCCCTGGAACTTTCCTTATAACCAGGCCATCCGCAAAATCGCCGCTGCACTGGGCGCCGGCTGCACGGTCATCCTGAAGGGCCCCGAAGACTCCCCCAGCGCGGTTATGGCCATTGCGCGCATGTTTCACGATGCCGGCCTGCCCAAGGGCTGCCTGAACATCGTCTGGGGCGAGCCGGCCAAGGTTTCCGACTACCTGATCCGTTCGCCTATCGTGCGCAAGGTGTCGTTCACGGGCTCGGTGCCGGTGGGCAAGCAACTGGCCGCGCTGGCCGGCGCCCACATGAAGCGCGTCACCATGGAACTGGGCGGCCATTCGCCCGTGCTGGTGTTCGATGATGCCGATATCGGCCGCGCCGCCGAGATGCTGGCCAAGTTCAAGATCCGCAACGCCGGCCAGGTGTGCGTGTCGCCCACCCGCTTCTATGTGCAGGAAGGCGCCTACGAGCAGTTCCTGGCCCGCTTTACCGAAGTGCTCAAGGGCGTCAAGGTGGGCGACGGCCTGGAAGACGGCACCCAGATGGGCCCGCTGGCGCACGAACGCCGCGTGCCCACCATGAGCAAGTTCGTGGAAGACGCCAAGAAGCACGGCGGCAAAATCGCCCTGGGCGGCGAACCGCTGGACCGCAAGGGTTTCTTCTTTTCGCCCACCGTGGTTACCGATCTGCCCGACGACTCCATGCTGATGACCGAAGAACCCTTCGGCCCGGTGGCGCCGGTGGTGCGCTTCAAGGAAACCGACGAGGTCCTGCGCCGCGCCAACAGCCTGCCCTTCGGCCTGTCGTCGTACGTGTTCACCAATTCGCTGCAGACCGCCACCACGGTCAGCAACGGGCTGGAAGCCGGCATGGTCAACATCAACCATTTCGGCAGCGCGCTGGCCGAGACGCCGTTCGGCGGCATCAAGGACAGCGGCATCGGCAGTGAAGGCGGGCTGGAAACCTTCGAAGGCTATCTGGTCACCAAGTTCATCACGCATGTGTAGGTAGGCTCCCCCCCGAAGCGCTGCGCGCTTCCCCCCCAGGGGGGCGACGCTGGCGGACCGGCAAAGCCGGCTCCGCGGCGTCCCCGCTTCGGCGACACCTGTTTCTAGCGCAGGGACTGGCGGGTCAGCCTCACAACAGCGGCAAGCAAAAAAAAACGGCAAGGAGCAATCCTTGCCGTTTTCATGTCAGGGCGGCGCGCCGCCCCGGCTGGCATCAATTAGATGATGCGCACCGCTTCGACCAGGCGAACCACGCTCCAGGACTTGGAACGCGAGATCGGACGGCCTTCCGCGATTTCGACGGTGTCGCCTTCGTTGTACTGGTTCGATTCATCGTGCGCCTTGTACTTCGCCGAACGCATGACGATCTTGCCATAGATGGGGTGCTTGACGCGGCGTTCAACCAGAACGACGACGGTCTTGTCCATCTTGTTGCTGACGACCTTGCCGACCAGCGTGCGCTGGCGCTTGGCTTGAGTGTTTTGAGTTTCGCTCATGTTTATTTCCCTGCCTTCTCGGTCAGCAAGGTACGCACGCGCGCGATGTCGCGACGCACGTTGCGCAGTTGGCTGGTATTGGCAAGCTGCTGCGTGGCCTTCTGCATACGCAGACCGAATTGGGCCTTCAGCAGGCTCTCGAGCTCTTTGCCGAGCTCGGCGGCGTCTTTCGAACGGAGTTCGCTAGCTTTCATTGTGTACTCCTTAAGCACCGATATGACGCGCGACGAACGTGGTCGAGATCGGCAGCTTGGCGGCGGCCAGGCGGAACGCCTCGCGCGCCAGCTCTTCGCTGACACCTTCCATTTCGTAGAGCACCTTGCCGGGTTGGATCTCGGCGACCCAGTACTCCGGGTTACCTTTACCGTTACCCATCCGGACTTCGGCAGGCTTTTGCGAGATCGGCTTATCCGGGAAAATGCGGATCCAGATACGGCCGCCACGCTTGATGTGACGGTTGATGGCACGACGGGCCGCTTCGATTTGACGAGCGGTCAGGCGGCCGCGGCCGGTAGCCTTCAGGCCGAATTCGCCAAACGACACGTGAGTGCCGCGCGTGGCCAGTCCGGTGTTGCGGCCCTTTTGCTCTTTGCGATATTTTCTGCGAGAGGGTTGCAGCATGGTTATTCTCCTTCAGGCGCCGGAGCCGCGTCCGCCTTGCGGGGACCACGGCCACGACCACCCGGACGACCGGGACGACCGCCATCGGGGCGATCGCCACGCGGCGCGCGACGCGGACGGCGTTCTTCTTCACGCGGGGCAGCGGTTTCCGGCGGCAATTCGCCGTTGGCCAGCATGTCGCCCTTGTAGACCCAGACCTTGATGCCGAT
>NZ_JAJMLX010000113.1 GCF_020991325.1 Bordetella petrii
GGCTGGGCGTGGCCGCCCTGGGCGCGCCCGGGCGCCTGCTGGCCGCGCCCGCTGAACTGAATGTGGGGGTGATCCTGCCGCTGTCGGGCGCCAACGCGCAGTTCGGCATCAATTCGCGCCAGGGGCTGGAACTGGTGGCCGACGAACTGAATGCGGCCGGCGGCATCAAGTCGCTGGGCGGCGCCAAGATCAAGCTGGTGATCGCCGACGCGACGTCGCAGCCCACCACCGCCGCCACGGTGGCGCAGCGGCTGATCACCAGCAACCGCTGCACCGCGCTGGTGGGGGCTTACGCGTCGTCGCTGACGCTGGCGGTATCGGAAGTGACCGAGCGGCGCGGCATTCCGCTGCTGACCATGTCGTTCTCGGACATTCTGACCGAACGGGGCTTCAAGAATATCTACCAGGTCGTGTCCAAGGGCTCGGTACTGGGGCAGGCCCAGTACGACTATGCGGCCCAGGTGGTGGCGGGCGCCGATCAGATCAAGAAGATCGCCATTCTGTACGAGGACACCGCCTATGGCACTTCGCAGGCGGTGGGCGTGCGCAAGGCCGCCAAGCAGGCGGGCGCCGAAATCGTGCTGGACGAGGCGTATCCGCTGGGCATTACCGATGTCACGCCCCTGATCAGCAAGCTGCGCGGTTCGGACGCGCAGTTGGTGTTTCCGATTTCGTACCTGAACGACAGCCTGCTGATCATCCGCGTGATGCGGCAGCAGAAGCTGACCTTGCCGGTGGTGGGCGGCGCGGCCGGCTACGTGATTCCGGATTTCGCCAAAGCGCTGGGGCCCTATGCGCAAGCCGTGCTGTCCATCGCGCCCGCCAACTACGATCAGCAGCCCGACTACACCGAGCGCTACCGCAAGCGATTCGGCACGTTCATGCCGCACGAGGCCCTGGAACACGCGGTGTGCCTGGGCGTGCTGGCGCAGGCCGCCGAGGCCGCCGCTTCGGACAAGGCCGACGCGGTGTCGAAGGCGTTGCGCGGGCGGCGTTTCGACCAGGGCTGGGCCGGCGTGATGTCCGGCGGCGGCGTGGAGTTCGATGCAAAGGGGTTGAACACCCTGGCGCAGCCCGTCATGGTGCAGTGGCAGGACAATGAACTGGTGTCGGTGTGGCCGCAGGCGCTGGCCCGCGGCAAGCTGATCAACGCCAGCTAGGAACCGCCATGCAATTCCTACAGGCATTGATCGACGGCATTCTGCTGGGCGGGGTTTATGCCGTTATTTCGATCGGGCTGACGCTGGTGTTCGGCGTGGTGTCCATTGTCAATTTCGCGCAGGGCGAATTCCTGATGGTGGGCATGTTCGTCGCGTACTTCGCGTGGAAGCTGCTGGGCCTGGATCCCCTGGTGGGCTCGCTGCTGTCTTTCGCCGTGGCGTTCCTGCTGGGCATGCTGACGCAGAAGTTCCTGATCGACCGCGTGCTCAAGGCGCCGGCGGTGGCGCAGATTTTCCTGACGGTGGGGTTGTTGATCGTGATGGAGAACCTGGCGCTGATTCTGTTCGGTTCGGAATTCCGCTCGGTGCAGACACCCTACCAGATGACCGCCTACACGCTGGGTCCCCTGCTATTTTCGGCGCCCTATCTGCTGGCCTTCGTGGTGGCCTCGGTGGCGGGCCTGGTGCTGTGGTGGGTGCTGAAGAAGACATGGTGGGGCATGGCCGTGCGCGCTACGGCGCAGGATCCGATGGCGGCCCGCCTGTCGGGAATTTCCACGCACCGCATCCATCAGCTGGCTTTCGGGCTGGGCGTGGGCATGACGGCGCTGGGCGGCGGCATCATCCTGCCGTATCTCACGGCCTCGACCACCGTGGGCGCGCAGTTCAGCGTGCTGATGTTCACGGCGGTGGTGCTGGGCGGGCTGGGCAGCGTGCTGGGCGCGGTGGTGGGCGGTGTTGCCGTGGGCGTGATCCAGTCGCTGTCGTCACTGGTGCTGCCCATGCAATTGCAGAACCTGGTGCTGTTCGCCGTCTTCATCCTGGTGCTGGCCGTGCGCCCCGAGGGCTTACTGAAAAGGGCAAGCTGATGGCATTGACACGCAATTCTCTACAGTGGGTGCTGCCCCTGGCCGCGGCGATAGCCGCCCCATGGTTCTTCGAGGACCAGGGCTACGGCATCCGCGTGCTGACCCTGGTGCTGTTGTTTGCCGCCATGGGCCAGGCCTGGAACATCGTGGGCGGACTGGCCAACCAGATTTCGCTGGGCCATGCGGCGTTCTTCGGGCTGGGCGCCTATACATCGACCCTGCTGCTGCTGCGCTTTGGCGTGTCGCCCTGGCTGGGCATGCTGGCGGCCATGGCCATGGCCGCGCTGGTGGGCGGTTTGCTCAGCCTGCCTACCATGCGGCTGCGCGGGCATTACTTCGCCCTGGCCACCCTGGCTTTCGGTGAAGTGATGCGCGCCATTGCCAATACCTGGGCCTCGGTGACGGGCGGGCCGGTGGGAGTCTCGGTGCCGTATTCGGAAGGCAGCCTGGCGCTGATGCAGTTCAAGTCCAGCGTGCCGTACTACTACTTGATGCTGGGCGCGGTGCTGGTCAGCACCCTGGTGTTCTGGCTGGTAAGCCGGTCGCGGCTGGGCTACCGCCTGCGGGCGGTCAAGGCCAATCCGCAGGCCGCCGAGGTAATCGGCGTGGATACCTCGCGCACCCGCATCCAGGCGTCGGTGATTTCGGCCGCCCTGATGGGGGCTTGCGGCACGCTGTACGCGCAGTTCATTTTCTTCTTCGACCCCGACACGGTTTTCTCGCTGGTGGGTATTTCGGTGAAGGTGGCCTTGATCTGCATTATCGGCGGCGTGGGCACGGTGGCCGGGCCGCTGGTGGGGGCGCTGGTGATGATTCCGCTGGAGGAGCTGTTCAACGAATGGCTTTCCGGGCATGCCGCGGGCGTATCGCAGCTGGCGTACGGGCTGATCCTGATCGCCATCATCCTGCTGGAACCGCGCGGCCTGTCGGTGCTGTGGGCGCGTCTGCGGCAATTGATGCGAGGCCAGCATGTCTGATCCCATATTGAAAGTCAGCAATGTGTCGCGCCAGTTCGGCGGCTTGAAGGCCGTGGACGATGTTTCCTTCCATGCATCGCGCGGCGACATCCTGGGCCTGATCGGCCCCAACGGCGCGGGCAAGACCACGCTGTTCAATCTGCTGGTCGGGCTGTATCGCCCGCAAGGGGGCGGCATCGAGCTGGACGGCGAGGCCATTGCCGGCTGGCGGCCCAATCGCATTGCCGCGCGCGGCATGACCAAGACATTCCAGAACGTTGCGTTGTTTCCCGAGATGACGGTGCTGGACAACGTGCTGGTGGGCGGGGTGCTGCGCCACGACGTGCCGCGCGCGCGCCAACTGGCGGGGCAGAACCTGGAGCGGGTGGGCCTGTCGGCCATTGCCGGGAAGTTGGCGGGCGAGTTGTCGTTTCCGGAACAGGCGCGCGTGGAACTGGCGCGGGCCCTGTGCACCGACCCCAAGGTGTTCCTGCTGGACGAGGTGATGGCGGCGCTGAACGACAGCGAGATGGACGACATGCTGGACCTCATCCGCCAGTTGCGCGACGAATCGGGCATTACCTTCGTGGTGGTGGAACATCACATGCGCGCCATCATGCGTCTGTGCAACCGCATTCTGGTGCTGTCATTCGGCAAGAAAATCGCCGAGGGCACGCCGGCCGAGATCGCCGCCAACCCGGCGGTCATCGAAGCGTATCTGGGCAAGTCGCTGGAACAGGTGGAGGTGCCGGCATGAGCCTGCTGCAGATCGAGGGCCTGTCGGCCCGCTACGACCGCAATCCGGTGCTGGAAGACGTTTCGCTCCAGGTGCCGGAAGGCGGCTTCGTCGCCGTGGTGGGTGCCAACACCGCGGGCAAGAGTACCTTGCTGCGCTGCATTTCCGGCCTGCTGCCCAAGGTGACGGGGCACATCCGCTACGCCGGCCAGGAGATCCAGCGCCTGGCGCCGCACCGCGTGCCGGAACTGGGTATTGCCCACGTGCCGGAAGGCCGCCATGTTTTCCCGGAAATGACGGTGGAAGAGAACCTGTGGCTGGGCGGCTACACCCGCCGCCGCGACCGGGCCGCGCTGCTGCGGCATTGCGACGAGGTCTACCAGCTGTTTCCGCGGCTGCGCGAGCGCCGCCGCCAGGCGGCCGGCACGCTGTCCGGCGGCGAACAGCAGATGGTGGCGTTCGGCCGCGCCCTGATGCTGAAGCCGCGCCTGCTGCTGCTGGACGAGCCCAGCCACGGGCTGGCGCCCAAAGTGGTGGAGGAACTGCACGAAGCCATGGTGGATATCCACCGGTCCGGCCTGGCGATACTGCTGGTCGAGCAGAACACCCGCCTGGCCCTGTCGGTGGCCAGCCAGGCCTATGTGCTGCAATCCGGCCGGGTGGTGCTGTCGGGCGCCAGCGCCGCGCTGCTGGACGACCAACGGGTGCGCGCCGCGTACCTGGGAATGTAGCCATGGCTGCCCGGCGGGATATAGTTCGGCTTTGTCTTTCCGCGCCCGCGGCGGGGGCGGCGCCATGAGCCCGCCTGCCGACCGGCGGGCCGCCATGCCAGCCGAGGATTTCATGGCCAAGCCGTCCGATTCCGCTTTCGAGAAGCCCAGCACCTTGCGGTCGCGGGTGGAAGATTACCTGCGCTCCGCCATCATGCAGGGCCGCCTGAAGGGCGGCGACCGGCTGCGCGAGACCGAGCTTTGCGAGCAGTTGGGCATCAGCCGCCCCACCCTGCGCGAGGCCATGCGCACGCTGGAAGCCGAACGCCTGATCACCATCGAACCGCACCGCGGTCCGACCGTGGTGCGCATCACGGCGAAGGCGGCGCGCGACCTGTATGCCTTGCGCGCGTTGCTGGAAGGCTATGCGGCCCATGAATTCGCCCGGCTGGCCAGCGACGCGGACATCGAACGCCTGCGGCTGGCGGTGCAGGCCCTGCACGAGTGCGCCCGGCAGGCCGACCAGGGCAGGCTGCTGGCGGCCAAGCGCGAGTTCTACGACGTGCTGCTGGCGGGCTGTGACAACGACCTGGTCAAGGACATGCTGCCGGGGCTGCTGTCGCGCATCAACCTGTTGCGCGCCACGTCTTTCGCCAGCCCGCAGCGCCTGCCGCAAAGCCTGGTCGAGATCGACCGCATTTTCGCGCGTATCCAGGGCCGCGACCCCGCCGGCGCGCAAGAAGCCGCGCGCGACCATATCGTCAATGCCGAACGCACCGCGCTGGAGATGTTGCGGCGGCAGCAAGAGGAGACCGAGGACAGTGAGCCGGATCATCGAGACCCTGCGGGCCGCCGCGGCCCGGGCACGGGAGGATAGCGAGTTCCACGCCGCCACGCGCAGCCTGCCCTGCGGCATCTGGCTGCAGGCGGGCGAGGCGGCCCCGCTGGCGGTCTGGGAACCGCCGCCCGGCGGCGTTGCCGTCGCGCCGCGCGTTATCCTGCAGGCCTCTGACGCGGCCTGGCAGAAGATCCTGGATCCGGCGCCCGCGCCCGGATATCACTCTTTCACGGCCGCGCTGCGCTTTGCGGACGGCTTCAACGTACAGGGAGAGGCCCTGTCCCTGGCGCAAGCCCTGCACCCCCTTGAGCGCCTGTTCGAGATCCTGCGCGGCCAGGTCGACGCCGGGCCCGTGCTCATCGATCGCCGCCCTATCCGTGGACACTACGTTGAACTGGACCTGCCCGGCGGGCCCGCGACCCTGTATGGGGAAGAAGCCGGCCAGGGCGCGCCACTGTTATTGCTGCATACCGCCGGGGCCGATGCACGCCAGTTTCACGGCGTGATGGCCGACCCGGCGCTGCGCGAGCGCTGGCGCATGATCGCTTTCGACATGCCCGGCCACGGACGCAGCGCGCCACTGCCTGGCACCGCCTGGACCGCGCCCGATCTGCGCCGCGATGATTACCTGGCCATTTGCCTGGCCGTGATCCGCCAGTGGGCCGGCGCCCCCAGTGTGTTGGTGGGGTGTTCAATGGGGGCGGCCATGGCGCTGTACGTGGCGGCGCGCAGCCCGGATAACGTGGCCGGCGTGGTGGCGCTGGAAGCGCCCTGGAAAGCCAGCGGCCGCCTCAGCCCGGCACTGTGCCATCCGCAGGTGAATCAGGCCGCGCACAACCCGGCCTACGTGCGCGGCCTGATGGCGCCGCAATCGCCCCTGGCGATGCGGCGCGAAGCCGCCTGGATCTATTCCCAGGGCGGCTTCGGCACTTATGCCAACGACCTGCATTTCTACAGCGAAGAGTTCGATGCGCCGGTACACCTGGCGGGCCTGGATGGTTCGCGCTTCGGCATCAGCTTGCTGACGGGCGCCTATGACTATTCCGCCAGGCCGGAAGACTCGCAACGCGTGGCCCAACTGATACCGGGCGCGCGCTACGCCACCATGCCCGACCTGGGCCATTTCCCGATGATCGAAAACCCCGCCCGCCTGCTGGATTACCTGCGCCCCGAGCTCGACCGCCTGGAGACACGCTGATGCTGCCGTGCTACGAAATCTACGCCCTGCGCTATGCCACGGTGGCGCGCCGCCGCCACGAGAATTTCATTACCCCGCCCGATGCGCACGACAGCCCCATGCCCATGGACTACTACGTGTGGCTGCTGCGCGATGGCAAGCGGCATTACCTGGTGGACACCGGCTTCAACGAGGCGGCCGCGCGCGAACGGGGCCGCCAGTTCCTGCGCTGCCCTATCGACGCGCTGAGCGCGTTCGGGCTGGCGCCGGGAGACATCGACGACGTGATCGTGACCCATCTGCATTACGACCATGCGGGCAACCTGCGCCGCCTGCCGCACGCGCGCATCCATCTGCAGGAAAGCGAGATGCACTATGCCTGCGGCTGCAACATGCGCTTCGACGCGCTGCGGCATGCGTATGCGGTGGAGGACGTGGTGGACGTGTTGCGCGGAGTGTACGACAAGCGCGTCAATTTCTGCCAGGGCATGGAAGAGCTCGCGCCCGGGTTGCAGGTGCTGCACATCGGCGGCCATACGCAGGGCCTGCAATCGGTGCGCGTGCACACCGCGCGCGGCTGGGTGGTGCTGGCTTCGGACGCCAGCCATTTCTACGACAATATGCAGCGGCAGTCGCCTTTTCCCATTGTGCACAACGTGGCGGACATGCTGGCCGGCTACGAGACCCTGGCCAAGTATGCCGAGTCGCCGGACCACATCATCCCCGGACATGATCCGGCCGTGCTGGCGCGGTATCCGCGCCAGCACGGGACGGACATCGTGGCGCTGCATCTGCCGCCGGGCACCGCAACATAAACCATCGCGGCGCCAGCGGACGGCCGATAGCCGGATTACTTCGCCTTGCCGGTCAGCGTACTAAAGCTGGTCATCAGGTTCCGGTAATCGGGAATGTGGTTCGAGAACAGCGTGCCCAGGCCTTCGATATCGTTGCGCCAGTCGCGATGCAGTTCGCATGCCACGCCGAACCAGGTCATTGTCTGCGCGCCCGCGGCGATCATGCGCTGCCATGCCGCGTCACGCGTCATTTCGTTGAAGGTGCCTGACGCATCGGCCACCACGAACACGTCGAACCCTTCTTCCAGCGCGGCCAGCGCCGGGAAGGCGACGCACACTTCCGTAACCACGCCGGCGATGATCAGTTGTTTCTTGCCGGTGGCCTTGACGGCCTTGACGAAGTCCTCGTTGTCCCAGGCGTTGATCTGGCCGGGCCGGGCGATGTAGGGCGCCTCGGGAAACAGCGCTTTCAGTTCGGGCACCAGGGGGCCGTTGGGGCCGTCTTCGAAGCTGGTGGTCAGGATGGTGGGCAGCTTGAAGTACTTGGCCAGGTCGCCCAGCGCTAGCACATTGTTCTTGAACTTGTCGGGGTCGATATCGCGCACCAGCGATAGCAGGCCGGCCTGATGGTCTACCAGCAGCACGGCGGCATTGTCTTTGTCCAGACGTACATAGGGCTTGGTCATGAGTTTCTCCAGGTCGTGGGAAAAGGGCCCGAATGGGCGGGTGGTATCCGCGCCGCCGCCAGCAGCGGCGCGGATGGGGTCAATGGGACAACTGGCCGAAGCGGCCGGCATTGAAATCGTCGACGGCTTCGCGGATCTCGGCCTGGCTGTTCATCACGAACGGGCCGTAGCCGACGATGGGTTCGTCGATCGGCTCGCCGCTCAGCAACAGCAGCGTGACGTCGTTGTTCGCCTCGATCCGTACTTGCGTGCCATCGCGCGACAGATGCGCCAGCTGGGCTTCGCGCACGATCTCGGTGCCGTTGACCAGCACCGTGCCGTGCAGCACCGCCAGCGCCAGCGTGCGGCCTTCAGGCAGGTCGAAGGTGGCAACGCCTTGCTGGCGCAGCCGCACGTCCCACACATCCATGGGCGTGTGGGTGCGCGCCGGACCGCGCCGGCCATCGAACTCGCCGGCGATGACGCGCACCCGGCCGGCATCGTCAGGCAACTGCACCGTCGGGATCTCCGCGTCCAGCAATGTCTGGTAGCCCGGCGCGGCCATTTTGTCGCGGGCCGGCAGGTTGACCCACAGCTGCACCATTTCCAGGGCGCCGCCGCGGCGGGTGAAGGCATCGGAATGGAATTCCTCATGCAGGATTCCGCCGGCCGCCGTCATCCATTGCACGTCGCCCGGGCCGATGTGGCCGCCGGCGCCGGTCGAGTCGCGATGATCGACTTCGCCCTGGTACACGATGGTTACGGTTTCGAAGCCGCGATGCGGATGCTGGCCCACGCCGCGCCGCTGCCCCGCCGGCGCGAACTGCGCCGGGCCGGCGTAGTCCAGCAGCAGGAAGGGGCTGAGGTGCTGGCCGTGGCTGTCGTAGCTGAACAGCGAGCGCACGGGGAAACCGTCACCGACCCAATGGGGGCGCGGCGCGCTGTAGACACCAAGGATCTTCTTCATGGCTTGCTCCTTTGCGGGTTGCGGCCCTTGCCGCAACCTCCATGGGAAAACTATAAATTCGGGACGATGGATCCGGTAGACTCTAAAATTCGGCTTCAGAGTTCTATCAGGTGAACGATGTGCACGATCTGAACGACCTGTATTACTACGTGCAAGTGGTGGACCACGGGGGGTTCGCGCCTGCCGGGCGCGCGCTGGGTATCCCCAAGTCCAAGCTCAGCCGCCGCATTGCCCTGCTGGAAGCCCGGCTGGACGCGCGCCTGCTGATGCGCAGCACGCGCCGGTTCGCGGTGACCGAGATCGGCCAGACCTATTACGCGCATTGCAAGGCCATGCTGGTCGAGGCCGAGGCCGCGGAAGAAGCCGTGGCGCTGACCCGCGCCGAACCGCGCGGCATGGTGCGGGTGACCTGCCCGGTGGCCCTGCTGGATGCCCAGGTGGCCGACATGCTGGCCGCCTTCATGCAGCGGTACCCGCTGGTGCAAGTGCACTTGGAAGAAACCAATCGCCGGGTGGACGTGGTGGCCGAGGGCATCGACGTGGCCATCCGGGTGCGGCCGCCGCCGCTGGAAGACAGCGACCTGGTCATGCGGGTGTTTACCGACCGCGGCCAGTGCCTGGTGGCCAGCCCCGCGCTGTTGCAGCGCACCGGCACGCCGCACGCGCCGGTGGATCTGGGCGGCCTGCCCAGCCTGGGCCTGGGGTTGGGCTTGCCGCAAGGCGGACATGTCTGGGACCTGCTGGGGCCGCACGGCGCCCATGCTGCCGTGCGCCATCAACCTCGCCTGGTCACGCGCGGCATGCTGGCGCTGCGGGCCGCGGCCGTGGCGGGGGTGGGCATCGTGCAGTTGCCCACCATGCTGCTGCGCGACCAGTTCCAACGCGGCGAGCTGGTGCCCGTGCTGCCCGACTGGGCGCCGCGGCGCGAGATCATCCACGCGGTATTCGCCTCGCGGCGCGGCCAGTTGCCGTCGGTCAGGGCCTTGATCGATTTCCTGGCGGATCGTTTCAAGGCGCTGGTGGACGATTGAGTCAGTCTGCTATTTATAATTTCGTTATATGGAAATTATAAGCGGCAATGCGTTCACCGGATTTAAATTTCTTTATTTGGAAATAAAGTAGTAAAAAAAGCAGAACCAGTTATTAATTCCGAATGGGGAAACTATGGTGCGCAGATTGTCGGAACCCGGGGCCCAACCCAACCCGCAAGCCTCTGACCTCGTAACGCTCGGGGCCATCATCCGGCATCGCCGCCTGGCCCTGGCTCTGCGGATCGACGATGCGGCGCACGCGTGCGGAGTCGCGCCCAATGTGCTTTCCCGCTTGGAGAATGGCGGCGCCGTTGGGTCTGACCGCCTGCTGCGCGTACTGGATGGATTGGGCCTCAGCATGGTTGTCGCGGCGAAGGATGAAACGGTACTGGTGCCGCCCAACGCCCAGGCACAGCGTTTCGAGACCTGGTCTCATGCGGTGGATTATCTCAAGTCGCAGTTGCCGATGTCCAAGGACGCAAAATCATGACCCGGCACGTTCTTCATGTTTGCACGCAAGAGCGGCCGGTGGGGCAGCTTACGTTCGATGCTGTCGAGAACCGTTATGGGTTTCGCTATTACCCATCCTGGGCCGCGCATCCAGAAGCGTTCTACCTGTCCCCGGCCATTGCGCTGGATCATGGACCGGACAGCCCCGGCTCGGTCCAACGCTTCCTTGGCAACTTGCTGCCTGAGGGTCGTGTGCTGGACATTGTTTCGGTATCGGAGCAGGTCTCGAAGAGCAATACATTCGGCCTGATACGCGCGCTGGGCAAAGAGCCGGTAGGGGCTTTCAGCTTCATGGCACTGGATGTCGACGAGGAGCAGTTGGCGCGTGAAATGCGGGCGTGGCGGCAAGAGGCGGCACGCCGTCCGGTGTCCAATGAAGAACTGAGCGACCGTATCAGGAAGCGCGATCTGATTCCATTTCCTGTCTGGGACGGTCAAGTCAGGCTATCGCTTGCCGGCTATCAGGACAAGCTGCAAGTGCTAGTGGAAGGTAACCATCTTTCGCTGGTGGATGGCGCCTTGAGTTCATCGCACCTTCTCAAACCGGAAAGCCTGAATCCCTTCAGCCCGCATCTGGTGGCCAACGAGCATTTCTGCATGACGCTGGCCCGCCAGATGAAGCTGCCCGTTGCGTCGGTCATCCTGCGGCGCATTCCTGACCCCATTCTGCTTATTGAGCGCTTCGATCGACGGATCGTCTGGGATGGGCAAACGCCGGATACCGCCAAAGCCGTCCTGCGCCAGCATGTTATCGATGGATGTCAGGCGCTGGATTTGCCTGTTGAATTCAAATACGAGCGCAACCTGGGCAGCAACCGCGATGTGCGGGATATTCGCGAAGGCGTCAGCTTTGCCCGCCTGTTTGCCCTGCTCGACAAAACGCTTTCTGGCACCCAGAAGGTAGTAATGGCGGCGGCACCGACACGCCAGTTCATGCTTCGCTGGGCCGTGCTGAATTTATTGCTTGGCAATAGCGATGCGCATGGCAAGAATCTCTCGTTTTTCGTGCGGCCGGCGGGTCTGCAGCCCGCACCCCTTTACGATCTGGTGTCTGTCTGCGTTTACGACGAGAAAACCGTTTCTCACGAGTTTGCCATGGCCTATGGTGATGATTTCCGAATTGAAGAAATCACGCCTTTTTCTTTGGCCGACTTTGCCTATCGGACCAAGACACCGCCTTTGCAGCTTGCGCGGGAAATCCGCAGCCTGGCATCCGCGGCGATCAGCCTGGCGCCGCAACTCGCCCAATCAGATGTCTACGTAGGCGAGGAGCGCGACCTGGTGCGACAGATTTCCGCGTTCATTCAAGGGCAGGCTGAACGTTTACTTGCCATGGCGCCTGAAATCTCCAAAGTAGACAAGAAACTGCTGGAGGGTTAATGGGGCGGCTATCGCTATGGGCGGCACGCGTCATGCCCGCTGATATAGAGCCGCGACGTATCCAATAACCTTGCGGCGGCCCGCGCATCCGGTTGCGCCATGTGCGGCAGCCAGCCCAGCAGGGGCGCGGGCAGGCGCCGGGCAAGCGCCTGCACATTGGCCGCTGCCTGCTGCATGGCGGGGTCGACATGGTTGGCCACCCAGCCCGCCAGGCGCAGGCCGCGCGCCGCGATGGCCTCGGCGGTGAGCAGGGCGTGGCTGATGCAGCCCAGGCGCAGGCCCACCACCAGTATCACGGGCAGGGCCAGCTGCTGCGCCAGGTCGGCCGTGTCCAGGCTTTCGTCCAGCGGCACGCGGAAGCCTCCCACGCCTTCGACGATGACACTGTCCGCATGGGCGGTGGCCTGGCGGTAGGCCTGCAGCACCACGGACGCGTCCAGGGCAACGCCCTCGGCCGCGGCGGCGATGTGGGGCGCCACGGCCTGCCGCAGCACATAGGGGCAGCGCACCGCCGCGGGCAGGGCAACGCCGCTGGCCTGGCGCAATTGTTCTACGTCTTCGTTGACCAGCCCGCCATCCAGGGGCTCGGCACCCGCGGCCAGCGCCTTCATGCCGGCGGCCGACAGCCCGCGCTGCGCGGCGGCGTGTAACAGGGCGCAGGATACAAAGGTCTTGCCGATTTCCGTGTCGGTGCCGGTGACGAAGTAGTCGTGCGGGCGCGGGTTACCGGGCATGCAAGGCCTCTTCGTCCAGGCGGTTCAGGCAGGCGGCCAGCCGGTCTACATCGGCGGTGGTGTGCGCCGCCGATAGGGTGACGCGCAGGCGCGCGGTGCCGGGTGGGACCGTGGGCGGGCGGATGGCGGGCACCCAGAGGGCCTGGCGTTCCAGTTCGGCCGCCGCGCGCAGCGCCTGGGCGTTCTCGCCCAGCACGATGGGCTGGATGGCGGTGGGCGCGGGATAATGCCGCCAGTGCCGCAGGCGCAGCCCGGCCTGCAGGCGTTGCATCAAGGCATACAGGTGCGCGCGGCGCTGCCGGCCTTCGGCGCCTTCGATCAAGTCCAGGCTGGCCAGCAATGCATGGGCCAGCGCGGGCGCGGCCGCCGTACTGAAAATATACGGACGCGCACGGTTGACCAGCCAGTCGATCACGGTGGCATGCGCCGCCACGAAAGCGCCGCTGACACCGGCCGCCTTGCCCAATGTGCCCATCAACACCAGGTGCGGCGAGCATAGCCCGGCATGCTCCAGCACGCCGCGGCCCTGTGCGCCCAGCACGCCGAAGCCGTGCGCATCGTCGACCACCAGCCAGGCGTTGTAGTGTTCGGCCAGTTTCAGCAACTGGCGCAGTGGGGCGATGTCGCCGTCCATGGAAAACACGCCATCGGTGACGATCAGGCGGGTGGCGGCCTGGCTGGCCGACAGCATGCCGGCCAGCGCGTCCACGTCGTGGTGCGGATAAATGTGGACGCGCGCGCGCGACAGGCGCGCGCCGTCGATCAGCGACGCATGGTTGAGCGATTCGGAATAGATTTCCGCGTCTTTGTCCGCCAACGCGCCCAGTACGGCCAGGTTGGCCATGTAACCAGTGCAGAAGTACAGGGCGCGGGCCTGCTCGATGTGCGGCGCCAGCATCGCGGCCAGCCGTTCTTCCAGTTGCGCGTGGGCGCGTGCGTGCCCGCTGATCAGGTGCGACGCGCCGCTGCCGGCGCCATGGCGCG
>NZ_JAJMLX010000114.1 GCF_020991325.1 Bordetella petrii
ACGCGCTGGCCGGCTTTGCCGAGCGCGCGCGTGAACTGGACCGGCGGCTGCGGGACACTCAGGAGAACGAGGCCTTGCTGGCCGGACTGGCGGGCCGCTTCGTGGCGCCCGGCGCGGGGGGCGACCCCATCCGCAACCCGGACGTGCGCAGCGGGCGCAATCTGTATGCGTTCGAGGCCGACAAGATTCCCGCGCGCGCCGCGTACGAGACAGCGTCGACCGCGTATGCGCAACTGGTGCAGGCTTTCCGCGCCGGGCATCAAGGGGCCTATCCGGCCAAGCTGGCGTTCAGCCTGTGGGCATCCGAGGCCACGCGCCACCTGGGGGTTACCGAGGCGCAAGTGCTGCATGCGCTGGGCCTGCGGCCCGTGTGGGACAGCGGCGGCCGAGTCACCGCGCTGCAGATCATTCCCGCGGCGGAACTGGGCAGGCCGCGCGTGGATGTGGTGGTGCAGGTTACCGGCGTGTACCGCGACCAGTTCGACAGTTTCATGCGCTTGCTGGATGACGCTCTGGCCAGGCTTGCCGCGCTGGACGAGCCCGGAAACCCTGTTGCGGCCAACAACCGCCGCATCGCGGCTGCCCTGCGCGATCAAGGCATGGCAGCCGGCGACGCGGCCGAGGCTGCGCGCCATCGCATCTTCGGCAATGCGCCCGGCGAGTACGGCACCGGCGTGCCCGGCCTGGCGCTGCGTTCGACAGAATGGGACGATGACGCGGTGCTAGGCCGGCAATTCCTGGCCAGCAGCCGCCATGCGTATGGCGCCGGAGCCTGGGGCGCCACCCCGGACGCCGCCAATCTGCTGGCGGAACAACTGCGGGGCACCCAGGCGGTGATCATGTCGCGGTCGTCCAACCTGCATGGGGTGTTGTCCACGGATCATCCGTTTGAATTCATGGGAGGGTTGTCCGCCGCCGTCAGGCACCTGGATGGCCAGGCGCCGCAGCTGCTGGTGTCCGACCTGCGGGCCGGCGACGCCAGGACGGCCGGGCTGGAACGCTTCCTGGCCGACGAACTGCGGGCGCGTTACCTGAACCCGCAGTGGATAGGCGCCATGCAGCAAGAAGGCTATGCCGGCACGCTGGAAGTGCTGAATGCCACCAACAACCTGTTCGGCTGGCAGGTGGCAGATCCGGGCACCGTGCGCGCCGACCAGTGGCAGGCGCTGTTCGATACCTATGTGACCGACACGCGCGGCCTGGGAACGCGAGCCTGGTTCGAGCAGCACAATCCCACGGCCCAGGCGCAGGTGCTGGAACGCATGGCGGAAGCCATGCGCAAGGGATACTGGGACGCTTCTGAGCAAACGCGCCGGGAACTGGCCGAGCGCTGGCGGCAACTGGAGCGGGAATTCAACGTGGACACCGGCGCTGCCGCCACGCGCCAGTACATCGCCGAGCTGGCGCAGGGGTTCGGCCTGGATGCCGCGCCCGCGCCGGCACACGCGGCCGCGACAGGCGCGGCGGCAGCGCCTGCGTCCGCGATGGAAAAGGCGGCGCCTGAACAGGCCGTGCGGGGCCAGGTAATGAAACCCGTCGAGCCGCCGCCCGTGCAGGACCAGCGGCAGCACTGGTTGCCACTGGCGGCCATGCTGGCGCTGCTGTGCGCGGGCGGGACATGGCAGGCCAGGCGCGGCCGCTTGATGAATTAATAAGGCGAGAATCCCAATGACTTTTTTTACCGAAATCGAAACCCTGCTGTATACCGTGTCGCGCGTGTTCCTGGCGCCCGTCATGCTGTTGATCGCGCTGGCGCTGGCTTATGCCCTGGTGATGCTGGGGGCGTTCGCCGTCGAGGCCTGGCAGCGCCGCCGCGCCTCGCATCCGCGCGCGCTGTTCGTCCATGCGCGCCGGAACGGGGGCGCCGAGGGCGGGCCTGGACACGTGGCGATGGCCAGCGATGACCTGGAACTGTGGATCATGAAACAGCTGGAATGGCTGCGCATTGTGTCGCGTTCCGCGCCCATGCTGGGCCTGATCGCCACCATGATTCCAATGGGGCCGGCACTGCTGGCCCTGGGCAGCCATGATGGCGCGGCGGTGGGCAAGAACATGGTGGCGGCGTTTTCCGCGGTCATCCTGGCACTGCTGGCGGCCAGCATCTGCTTTTTCATCCTGACCATACGGCGTCGCTGGCTGCTGCAGGACCTGCGCGACCTGGAACGGCAGCGCTTGCAGCAGGAGGCCGTGTAATGCGCTTCCTGGACGATGATGACGCGAACGACCCGATGCTGTCGGTGGTGAACCTGATCGACCTGTTCCTGGTGATCATCGGCGTATTGATGGTGACGATCGCCCAGAATCCGCTAAGCCCGTTTTCGCAGGACAAGGTAGTGGTGGTCGAGAATCCGGGCGAGGCCGATATGCGCATTACCATCAAGAACGGACAGGAACTGACGCGCTACGAATCCAGCGGCGAGGTCGGCCAGGGGCAGGGCGCGCGCGCCGGTGTTACCTACCGGCTGGACGACGGCCGCATGATCTATGTGCCGGAAGACTGACCGCCCGCGTCCATGGGCCTGATGCGCCGGAGCAAGGCAAGGGGCTTGATACCGTACTGTTGAAATGGCCGCTCGAATCGGGATTACATTAATGCCGCGAACGGAGATTTCTCATGCGTATCCTGGTCATCGAAGATGAGCCCAAGCTGGCTCGGTACCTGCAAAAAGGCCTGGCCGAACACAACTATGTCGTGGACATTGCCCGCAATGGGGTGGACGGCATACATGCGGCTTCGGAACTGGACCACGACCTGGTCGTGCTCGATGTGATGCTGCCTGGTATCGATGGCTTCGAAGTCCTGAAAAGGCTGCGTGAACGCAAGCATACCCCCGTACTCATGCTGACCGCGCGCGACCAGGTTGAAGACCGCGTACGCGGCCTGGAGGGCGGAGCGGACGACTACCTGGTCAAGCCGTTTGCCTTCTCGGAACTGCTGGCCCGCGTCCAGGCGCTGCTGCGCCGGGGGCGCAGCCAGGAATCGACCTTGCTCAGGCTGGGCGGCCTGGAATTGGACCTGGCGCGGCGCAAGGCGCATCGGGACGGCGCGCGCCTGGAACTGACCGCCAAGGAATTCACATTGCTTGCCCTGCTGTTGCGCCGGCAAGGGCAGGTATTGTCGCGGACCATGCTGGCCGAGCAGGTGTGGGACATGAATTTCGATGGCGATACGAACGCCATCGAAGTGGCGGTGCGCCGCCTGCGCGCCAAGATCGACGACCCTTTCGGCACGAAGCTGCTGCACACCGTGCGCGGCATGGGGTACGTGCTGGAGCAGCGCGCATCATGAATCGCCGCGCCCTAGGCTCGATCCAGGTACGCCTTACGCTGCTGCTGGGCCTGATCGCGCTGGTCGTGTCCAGCGTGGCGGGCTATACGCTGTTCCTGGCCTTGCAGCGCGAAGTGCAGCGCCAGGAAATGACCGAAGTGGCGGGCAAGCTCGAACTGATCCACCATCTTGTCGGCATGCAGTCGTCGTCGCAGCAATTGGATGAACTGCGGCATACGCTGGACAATATCCTGGTGGGGCACGAGAACCTGCGCGTCTGGATCCTGCGCCAGGACCAGGTGTTCTATGGGCCCCGGGCACCGCGCCTGGTCAGCCCGGTATCGGATGACGAGGTGTACATCCAGACCCACGACGAATGGCGCATGCGCGGCCTGCGCATTGGCCTGGACGGCCCGGTATTCGAGGGATATCGCCTTATCGTCGCCGTCAACCTGCGGCCCAGCGCGCAGTTCCTGTATGCCTTTGCCACCGCCCTGGTGCTGATCTGCGCGGTCTGGATCGGCGTGACGGGCTTGCTGTCGGCCTGGGCCGTGCGGCGGTCCCTGGCGCCGATCCGGCGGCTTTCGGCAAGCGCGGCGCGGATCCGCCCCGACAACCTGGCGCTGCGTTTGCCCGAAGACGGCATCGACCTTGAACTGCGGGACCTTGTCCGCGCCTTCAATGACATGCTGGCGCGGGTGCAAGCCGCCTACCAGCAAATGGAAGGATTCAATGCCGACGTGGCGCATGAACTACGCACGCCCCTGGCCACCCTGATCAGCGGCACCGAGATCGCGCTGTCCTCGCCGCGCCCGGTGGCAGAGTTGCGTGACGCGCTGGAATCCAACCTGGAAGAGCTGCAGGGGCTGAAGGCCCTGATCAACGACATGCTGTTTCTGGCGCGTGCCGACGGCGGCGAGCTGGCGGGCGATCTTCGGCACGTGCAAGTGCGCCAGGAAATCGAGCAGGTGGTGGAATACTACGAAGCGGCGCTGGACGAGGCGGGGGTGGCGCTGGACATCGCGGGCGATGCCCAGGCCCAGGCCAACCCGCGCCTGCTGCGCCGGGCAATCGCCAATCTGGTCAGCAACGCCATCGAGGCCACGCCGCGCGGCGGGCGGATCCAGGTCCGTGGCGCGCAGGCTGGGCAGATGATCGAGATCAGTGTCATCAATCCGGGCGCTCCCATCGCCGCCGATGCTTTGCCGCGCATTTTCGACCGCTTCTATCGCGCCGATCATGCGCGCAGCAGCCGCTCGGAAGGCCATGGCCTGGGCCTGGCCATTGTCAGCGCGATCGCCCGCATGCATGGCGGCAGCGCCTTCGCCAGGTCTGGCGACAGCGGATCCCAGGTCGGCTTTACCATCGCGCATCGGGCCGGCATTACAGAAAAGTAATCTTTCTGACAGGTTCTGGTGGGGGGCGGCTTCTTAAAGTGGCAGCGTCCCTATCGCCACGACCTGTGAGAAACACCATGAGCAAGACCATGAAAGCCCTGCGTCCGTGCGCCGCGGTGGCCGCGCTGCTGGCCACGTTCAGCACCCTGGCCGCAGGGGGCCATACGGGCGGCCACGGCAACGCCGCGGCGGCCGCAGTCGGCAAGCCGGGCAAGCCATCCCAGGTGACGCGAACCATCGAAATCGGCATGACCGACGACATGCGCTTCACGCCGGAAAGTATCGATGTCAAGGCAGGCGAAACCGTGAGCTTCAATGTCACGAATTCGGGCGTGATCCGCCATGAAATGGTGCTGGGCACGCCGGCCGACCTGGGCAGCCATTATCAGATGATGATGAACGACCCGGGCATGCGGCATGAGGAGCCGAATTCGGTGTCCCTGGAAGCGGGTAAATCAGGCCAGATCATCTGGACATTCGACACGGCGGGCCGGGTGGCCTTCGCCTGCCTGGAGCCGGGACATTATCCGGCCGGCATGAAGGGCACGATAACCGTCCAGTAAACCCGCACCGGGCGCGGCTGCGCGCCCCGTGGAGACCATCCCCATGACCAAAGTTGTTTCGAATCCCCGCCGCCATTTCGTGCAGGGATTGGCGGCCGGCGGCGTGCTGGCCGGCCTGGGCCTGTGGCGCCAGCCGGCATGGGCGCTTGCCAGCCCTGTACCGTCCAACGAACTGTCGGGCACCGAGTTCGACCTGGAAATCGGCCGCACGCCTGTCAATTTCACGGGGGCGCCGCGCATGGCAACCACCGTCAACGGCATGTTGCCGGCTCCCACCCTGCGCTGGCGGGAGGGCGACACCGTGACACTGCGCGTGACCAACCGCCTGGACGAGGACACCTCGATCCATTGGCACGGCATCTTGCTGCCCACCGACATGGATGGAGTGCCCGGCCTCAGTTTTCCCGGTATTCGGCCCGGCGAAACCTTTACCTACCGGTTCACGGTGCGGCAAAGCGGCACTTATTGGTACCACAGCCATTCCGGCTTCCAGGAACAGACGGGGCTTTACGGCGCGATCATCATCGACCCGTTGCGGGCCGACCCCGTGCGCGCCGAGCGCGATCATATCGTGCTGCTGTCCGACTGGACGGACGAAGATCCGATGCGCGTGTTCCGCAAGCTGAAAGTCATGCCGGACTACTACAACTACATTCAGCCCTCGGTCGCCGGCCTGGCCGACGATGCGCGGAAGAACGGCTGGCGCGGCGCGCTGGACGAACACCTGATGTGGCAGCAGATGCGCATGAACCGAACCGACCTGGCCGATGTCTCCGGGGCTACCTACACGTTCCTGGCCAATGGAAAATCGCCGGCGGGCAACTGGACGGGCCTGTTCCAGCCTGGCGAACGGGTCCGGCTGCGCTTCATCAACGGGTCGGCGATGAGCTACTTCGACGTGCGCATCCCGGGCCTGAAAATGACCGTGGTGGCCGCCGATGGCCTGCCGGTCAGGCCGGTGGAAATCGACGAGTTCCGCATTGCCGTGGCGGAAACCTACGATGTCATCGTCGAGCCCGCCGAGAACCGCCCCTACACGATTTTTTCACAGGCCATGGATCGTTCCGGGTATGCGCGGGCCACATTGGCTCCGCGCGCCGGTATGCAGGCCGAAGTGCCCGCGCTGGACCCGGTGCAGGTGCTCACCATGATGGATATGGGCATGGAGCACGACATGGCGGCCATGGGCGGCGGCGCGGCGGACCATGCCGCGATGGGCCATGGCGGCATGCCGCAAGCCCCGGACGGGGCGGAAGGCGGAATGGTGGAAGCCAGGCATCCCTATGTGTCCGAGCGTGGCGTGGGTTCCACCATGCCGCCCTCCAGGGTGTCTACACGGCTGGATGATCCAGGCGTGGGCCTGCGCGGCAACGGCCGCAAGGTACTGACCTATGCCGACCTGCATTCCATGGTCGAGCCCGCCGACAACCGGCCGCCCACCCGCGAGATCGAATTGCACCTGACGGGCAATATGGAACGGTATATGTGGTCATTCAACGGAAAGAAGTTCTCGGACGCCCGGCCGATAGTCCTGAAGTTCGGCGAGCGCGTGCGTTTTGTGCTGGTGAACGACACCATGATGACCCATCCCATCCACCTGCATGGGCTATGGAGCGACCTGGAGTCGCCGGACGGCAATTTCCAGGTGCGCAAGCACACCATCAGCCTGAATCCGGCCCAGCGGGTCAGCTATCGCGTCAACGCCGATGCCAGGGGCAACTGGGCCTATCACTGTCACCTGCTGTACCACATGGAAGCGGGCATGTTCCGCGCCGTTGTCGTGGAGTGAATCGAATGGCGAACTTGAAGATCGACCAGGCGCGCGCGGCATCATTGTTCAGCGGCGCGCTGCTTGCCCTGTCCGCCGCGGTTGCGGCAGCCCAGGGGCATCCAGCGTCCCACGCCGGCATGGATCATGGGTCCATGCCCGGCATGTCCACGAGCCATGGCCAGGCCGGCGCGCCCGTGGGCTCGCTGCCGGCCAGCGACGGCTCGGCCGCACAGGGGTACGCAGCCTACGGCATCCACCCGCACATGATGGATGATGCCGTGACCAGTTATCTGCTGTTCGACAAGCTGGGCCTGGCCCACGACCGCAACGGCGACACCGGCCTGCAATGGGACGGCGAATTCTGGATCGGACGCGACCTGGACAAGCTCTGGATAAAAAGCGAAGGCGATCGCGTCAATGGCAGTACCAACGGCAAGGTCGAGGCGTTCTGGAGCCACGCATTCTCGCCATATTGGGACTGGCAACTGGGCGCCCGCCGCGATTTCGGCACGGGCCCCAAGCGCAATTGGGCCGCCTTCGGTGTGCAGGGCGTTGCGCCATACAACATCGAAACCGAGCTGACCGCCTACGTGGGGGGCTCGGGGCGCAGCGCGCTGGCGTTCAAGGCCGAGTATGACTTATTGCTGACCCAGCGCCTGGTCCTGACCCCGGAACTGGAAGCCAGCATGCATGGAAAAGACGACAAGGCGCGCGGCATCGGGGCCGGCCTGTCCGATGCCGCGATTTCGTTGCGGATCCGCTACGAAATCAGCCGGCAGTTCGCACCTTATGTCGGCGTATCGTTCGGCCGCAAGTTCGGCAAGACCGCCAGCTACGCCAGCGAAGCGGGGGAAAGCCGATCCGAACGCGCCGTGCTGGCCGGCGTGCGGATCTGGTTCTAGCTCGGTGTCGCAGGCCTGATCCGGACCTGTTTAAGTCCAGATCAAGATAATGAGATCCATTCTTGATAGAATTACGAGTTGACCTATCCTGCGGGGGATGGGTCCGTATTCGACTTTTGGGGATCTCCGAATGGCTAAGCCATCGCGTTCCAAGCTTTGGTTTCTGGTCCACAGTTGGCTGGCCCTGCCAATCTGGATCTTTCTGTTCTTCGTGTGCGCCACCGGCACCATCGCGGTCATCAGCCAGGAAATCGTCTGGCTGATCAATCCGGCGGTGCGCGCGCAGGCGCCCAGCGACGACGCGCAGCGCCTGGGTTACCAGGCGCTGGTTGACGCCATCAAGCGTCAAGAGCCCAACGCATCGGTGCAGCGGCTGTCGTGGCCCGAAGAATCGCAGTTCGCGCTGACCGCCAGCGTCAGTTATCCGGGCGCCAAGAACACCTCGATCTATGTGAATCCGTACACGGGTGCGGTGCAGGGGCCCGCGCTGGAATTCGACCTGCGCCAGTTCATGCGGGCCTTGCACGGCTGGCTGCTCATTCCCTTTACCAATGGCTTCAGTTGGGGCTGGTACCTGGTGTCGTTCCTGGGCATACCCATGCTGGCCTCGCTGGTGACGGGCCTGGTGGTGTACAAGCGTTTCTGGCGCGCGTATTTCCAGAAACCCCGGCTGCGCACCGGGCAGGGCGGACGCATTTTCTGGGGCGACTTCCACCGCCTGGCCGGTCTGTGGTCGGTGTGGTTCGTGCTGCTGATCTCGGTCAGCGCCATCTGGTTCCTGGTGCAGGCCATTCTGTTCGATACGCACACCACCATTTCCACCGAAGGGGTGCCGGCCATCGTCGCGCGCGACCAGGTGCCCACCGTGGCTCCCGGCGAAACCGTCCAGCGCCTGCCGCTGGACGAGGTGGTGGCCGTGGCCCAGCGCGAACTGCCGGGGCTGGAAGCGCAGCATATTTTCTTCCCGGGCAACGCGTATGATCCGGTAACCATCATGGGGCGCGGCGCCTACCCGCTGATGTTCCAGCATGCGCACGTCAACCCATACAACGGCAACGTGGAAGACATCCGCAGCCTGTCCGACCGCAGCAACCTGGAATTCTTCACCGAATCCATGCGGCCCCTGCATACCGGCGACTTTGGCGGTTTCTGGCTGAAGGTGGTGTGGTTCCTGTTCGGCCTGCTGCTGACCATGATGTCATTGAGCGGCATGCTGATCTGGACCAAGCGCACGGCCAAGGAAACCGCCAAGGCGCTGCGCCCGGCGCGCGCGCGCCGGCCGGCTGTCGACCCCCGCGAGGTAACCGAATGAGCAAGACATCGACATTGCAGGCGGCCCCGCCCAACGTGGGCTGGCGCCGTTGGCGCTTCCACTTGAGTGCGCTGTTGCTGATCCTGCCCATTTTGTACCTGCCCAAGTATTTCGATAACCTGGCCTTGAACCGCGGCCTGATGGGCCTGGGCCAGCGCCCCGCGGGCGAGGTGCAGGTGGGCCCCTGGCAATTGCAGATGGCCGAATGGGAAGTGGGCCCGCCCAAGTCCGACCCGGCCGGGATGGTCAAGACATTCACCATGGCTCAGTGCGAGAATTGCCAGGATCAGATCCGCGCGGTGTATCTGCGCGTGGGCAAGCCCCGCAGCCTGCGTGCCGCGGGATCCATTTTCTTCGGCAGTCCGCACCGGGCGTTTGCCAGTCTGCCGATTCCCGTACAAACCGCGCCCGATGCCGACATCTGGATAACGGCGGAAGGCTGGGACGGTTCGGTGCACCAGGTGGCCTGGCCGATTGCGTCGGCTTCGCCGGCCACGGCCGATTGGCTGAAGAAACAAGGAGCAAAGCAATGACCCCCGTTTCCCCCAAACAGGCATGCCGCTGGCTGCTGGCCATGTCGCTGGCTGCCAGCGCTACGGCCTTTGCGCACAACCCCATGGCCGAATGCAAATCGGCATCGGGCGAGCAAATCCAGTGCACCGGCGGCTTCTCCGATGGCAGCGGCGCGCCCGGCGTCACCATGGACGTGATCTCGTACGACGAACAGATCCTGGTGCCGGGCAAGCTGGACGACGACTCCAAGTTCACGTTCAAGCGCCCCGAGGGCGAGTTCTACGTGCTGTTCGATGCAGGCCCTGGCCACGTCGTGGAAATCGACCACGTGGACATCCAGTAAGGCATGCCAGTCCAAGTTGTGCGCCCTGCCGGGGCGGGGCACGAAACACTGGCTGTGCTGCTGGCCAGCCTGCTGATCGTTGCCGCCGCTGCGGCCTATATAGGCCTGCGCCCCGCGCGGGTGGATAGCGTGGCGCTGGCCGCCACCCAGATCGATGCGCGGCGCGACCTGACCCCCGCGGAACAGGGCGTATACGCCGACCTGCGGGTGGCCTACGACGAAATCGCCTTTGCGCTGCAGGGTGGCGAAACATTGCCGTCCGCCGCCGAGCTTGCCAGCCAGGGGTTGCCGCCCTTTGTGGCCGACAACAGCAGTGCCGCGCGTGGCGGGCACCGCTGGAGTCTGCAGCACCAGAACGGCCACGCCGTTTATCTGGGGCTGAGCGCCGATGCCGGCCTGGCCGGCTCGTTCGCCATGCGCGTGCCCGCCGCCGCGGGCGGGCAAGATCCGCATGCGCACCCTGGCCATACCCATGACGAACTGATGGACGTCTGGCTGAACCGCGACGCCGCGGCCAGCCTGCCCGACCCGGCCGACGATGCCGCGCTGGCCGCGGCGGGATGGCGCCAGGTGGTGGCCCAGTTCGATGGCGGCGTCACCCGCCAGGGCAACCCCTGACGCGCTGCGCCGCTTACCTTTCCGACACCGATTTCCCAGATCACCATGCCTTTTTTTTCGTTCTCCGCGAAGTTCCTGCGCCGCGGCGCCCAACTGGCCGGCCTGCTGCTGTTGTCGGCCGTGTTGTTCGGCACCGCCCACGCCCAGGAAGCCAAGCGCCTGCGCATTGGCATCACCCTGCATCCGTACTACAGCTATGTATCCAACATCGTGGGCGACAAGGCCGAGGTGGTGCCGCTGATGCCGGTGGGCTTCAACCCGCATGCCTACGAGCCGCGTGCCGAAGACATCAAGCGTATCGGCACGCTGGACGTCATTGTGCTGAATGGCATCGGCCATGACGATTTCGCCGAACGCATGATCGCCGCGAGCGAGAAGCCGGACATTCCCCTGATCGAAGCCAATGCGCAGGTGCCCCTGCTGGCCGCCGTGGGCATGGCGGCGCGCGGCGGCGGCGATTCGGGCAAGGTGGTCAATCCGCACACTTTCCTGTCCATTACCGCGTCCATTGCCCAGGTGAACACCATCGCGCGCGAGCTGGGGCGCATCGACCCCGCCAACGCCCAGGCTTACATTGCCAACGCGCGCGCCTACGGCCAGCGCCTGCGCAAGCTGCGCGCCGATGCCCTGGGACAGTTGGTGTCCGCGCCCAATGCCGATCTGCGGGTGGCCACCATCCATGGCGCCTACGATTACCTGCTGCGCGAATTCGGCCTGGAAGTGACGGCGGTGGTCGAGCCCGCCCACGGCATCGAGCCCAGTCCGGCCCAACTGAAGGGCACGATCGACGAGCTGCGCGCCCTGGACGTCAAGGTGGTGTTCTCGGAATTGAACTTCCCTTCGTCGTATGTGGATACCATCCAGCGTGAAACCGGCGTCAAGCTGTATTCGCTTTCGCATATTTCCTATGGCGAGTACGACCCGCAGCAGTTCGAGCGCGAAATGAAGCAGAACCTGGCCACCGTGGTGCGCGCCATCCAGGACGCCGGGGCATGAGCGCCGGTGCCGCCGGTCCGGCGCTGGCCTTCGACAATATCTCGCTGACGCTGGGCCGCACCGCGATTCTGCGCGACGTGTCCTTCACGGTGGCCCCGGGCAGCGTGCATGCACTGGTGGGCCCGAATGGCGGCGGCAAGAGTTCCCTGGTGAAGGCCCTGCTGGGGCAGATGCCGCATCGCGGCACGCTCAGCGTGGACTGGCCGGGCGCGCGGGCCGGCATCATCGGTTATGTGCCGCAGGCGCTGGAATTCGACCGTGGCCTGCCCATGACCGTCAACGACTTCATGGCGGCCATGTGCCAGCGCAAGCCGGCGTTTCTGGGGCTTTCCCGCAAGCGTGGCGACGCGATCGCCGATGCCCTGCTGCGGGTGGGCATGCACGACAAGCGGTCGCGCCGCATGGGGGCATTGTCGGGCGGCGAACGCCAGCGGGTGCTGCTGGCCCAGGGGCTGGTGCCGCGCCCCTCTTTGGTGGTGCTGGACGAGCCCATGTCCGCACTGGACGAGGCCGGGGTGCGGGTGTTCGAGGAACTGCTGCAGAACTGGCGCACGCAGGGCGTGACGATCCTGTGGATCGAGCACGACCTGGAAGCGGTGGGTCGGCTGGCCGACCGGGTTACCGGCCTGAACCGCCAGGTGCTGTGCGACGGGCCGCCGGCTCAGGTGCTGACCCCCGACCGGCTGTTGAACCTGTTCTCGACCCGCGCGCACCCGGCCCTGCAGGAGCAAGCCGCATGATCGCTTTTTTCGACAGCTTGCGGCAGTGGTTGCAAAGCGGCGCCGAAGCCGGTTTCCTGCCCAGTTCGCTGGGATACGGCTTCGTCATCAACGCCTTGCTGGCGGGCCTGATCATAGGCCCGGTGCTGGGCGGGCTGGGCACGCTGGTGGTGGTGAAGCGCTTCGCGTTTTTCTCGGAAGCCGTGGGCCATGCGGCCCTGACGGGCGTGGCCATCGGGATCCTGCTGGGAGAGCCGTATACGGGGCCCTACGGCAGCCTGTTCAGCTACTGCCTGATCTTCGGCATTCTGCTCAACTTTCTCAGCAACCGTACCCAGCTTACGCCGGACACGCTGATCGGCGTATTCCTGTCGGTATCGCTGGCCCTGGGGGCAAGCCTGCTGCTGGTGCTGTCGGGCCGCATCAATATCCACATTCTCGAGAATGTGCTGTTCGGGTCTGTGCTTACCGTCAACAGCACCGACCTGGCGGTGCTGGCCTGCGTGGCCGTGCTGACCATGGCCCTGGCGCTGCCGAACTACAACCGGCTGATGCTGGCCAGTTTCAACCGGCAGCTGGCCGCGGTGCGCGGCGTGCCGGTCAAGGCCATGGATTATCTGTTCGTGATTCTGGTCACGCTGGTGACGGTGGCTTCGGTGAAGGTGATCGGCGCCATTCTGGTGGGGGCGCTGCTGGTGATTCCGGCCGCCGCGGCGCGCATGCTGGCCCAGTCCTTGAAGGGATTCTTCGCCCTGTCGGTGGTGCTGGCGCTGGTCAGCACCCTGGCCGGCATCATGTTGCCCATTGAACTGGAACTGCCGGTGCCCTCCGGCGCCGCCATCATACTGGTGGCGGGCGTGCTGTTCGGCGTGGCCACGCTGGCGCGCGGCCTGCTGCCCGGACTCAAAGGAAACGCAGGATGAAAACGAAGTTGCGATATGCCGCGCTGGCCCTGGCTTGCGCGGCGGCCCTGGGCACCGCCCAGGCTCAGGAAGCGGGCAAGTCCGGCCGTTCTTCGCGCGCGGAACAAGCCGCCGCGCCCGCGG
>NZ_JAJMLX010000115.1 GCF_020991325.1 Bordetella petrii
GGGGCAGGGCGGCAAGGCCGCCGCCGCCATGCTGGCCGAGCCCCTCAAGGCCTACATCGTGCTGCATGCCGAACCCTCGCTGGACGCCGACAACGGCCCGCAGGCGGTTGCCGCGCTGCGTGGCGCCGAGTTCGCGGTGGCCCTCACCCCCTACGCGTCCGCCGCGCAAGACTGGGCCGACGTCATGCTGCCGGTGTCGCCGTTCACCGAAACCTCGGGCACGTTCGTCAATGCCCAGGGCCTGCCGCAAAGCTTCAAGGGCACCGTGGCCCCGCTGGGCCAGACCCGGCCGGGCTGGAAGGTGCTGCGCGTGCTGGGCAATGTGCTGCAGTTGCCGGGCTTCGAAGACGAAACCTCCGAATCGGTGCGCGATGCGGTGCTGGCCGGCGGGGTCGAAGCCCGCCTGTCCAACGACATCAAGGCTCCCCGCGGCCTGGGCCAGGCCGGTTCGGGCCTGGAGCGCGTGGCCGATGTGCCCATCTACCGCAGCGATGCCATGGTGCGCCGTTCCGAGCCGCTGCAGGAAGCGCCCGCTTCGCAGGCGCCCACTGCGCGCATGAATGGCGCCACGCTGTCCGGGCTGGGCCTGGCCGCGGGCGTGAAGGTGCGCGTCGCCGGCCCGGCGGGCTCGGTCGAACTCGAAACCGTGCAGGACGATGCCGTGGCCGACCGCGCCGTGCGCATCTCGTCAGCGTTCGAGCAAACCGCCGCCCTGGGTGGCGCATTCGGTGAAATCAGTGTGGAGCGTGCCTGACATGGAATGGCTCAATGTTCTTGAAAGCCACGGTCAGGCCTTGCTGGGCCCCACGGCCTGGCTGGTAGTCTGGACCCTCGTCAAGATCGTCGTCATTGCGGTACCCATCATCCTGTGCGTGGCCTATCTCACGTACTGGGAACGCAAGATGATCGGCTGGATGCACGTGCGGCTGGGGCCGACCCGGGTCGGTTTCCGCGGCCTGCTGCAACCGTTCGCCGACGTGTTCAAGTTGCTGACCAAGGAAGTCGTGGTGCCCACGCAGGCCAACAAGGTCCTGTTCGTGGTTGCCCCGGTGGTTACCCTGATGCCTGCCCTGGCGGCCTGGGCCGTGGTGCCGTTCGGCCCCGACGTGGTGCTGGCCAACGTCAACGCCGGCCTGCTGTACGTCATGGCCATTACCTCCATCGGGGTGTACGGCGTCATCGTGGCGGGCTGGGCGTCGAACTCCAAGTACGCCTTCCTGGGCGCGCTGCGCGCCTCGGCGCAAATGGTGTCGTACGAACTGGCCATCGGCTTCGTGCTGGTCACGGTGCTGCTGGTGTCGGGCAGCCTGAACATGTCCGAAATCGTGCTGGGCCAGACCCGCGGCTGGTTCGCCGAGCGCGGCCTGACGTTCCTGTCCTGGAACTGGCTGCCGCTGCTGCCGCTGTTCGTCATCTATGTCATCTCGGCCGTGGCGGAAACCAACCGCCATCCCTTCGACGTGGTGGAAGGCGAATCCGAAATCGTGGCCGGCCACATGGTCGAATACTCGGGCATGGCGTTCGCGCTGTTCTTCCTGGGCGAATACGCCAACATGATCCTGCTGTCCTGCATGGCCGCGGTCATGTTCCTGGGCGGCTGGACGTCCCCGATCGACATCGCGCCCCTGACCTGGATCCCGGGCTGGATCTGGCTGGGCATCAAGACATTCTTCGTGGTCTCGCTGTTCGTGTGGTTCCGCGCGTCGTTCCCGCGCTACCGCTACGACCAGATCATGCGTTTGGGCTGGAAAATTTTCATCCCGCTGACCGGCGTCTGGCTGGTCGTGGTGGCGATCTGGATGCAGACGCCCTGGAACATTTGGCGTTAATACGCCAAGCTGAGGCAGGATATGGAAGCGATCAAAGATTTCTTCGGCAGCCTGATGCTGGCCGAACTGCTCAAGGGCATGCGCCTGACGGGCAAATACTTCTTCAAGCGCAAGGTCACCTTGCGCTACCCCATGGAAAAGACGCCCACGTCGGCGCGCTTCCGCGGGTTGCATGCGCTGCGCCGCTACCCCAACGGGGAAGAGCGCTGCATCGCCTGCAAGCTGTGCGAAGCCGTCTGCCCGGCGCTGGCCATCACCATCGAATCGGATGTGCGCGATGACGGCACCCGCCGCACCACGCGCTACGACATCGACCTGACCAAGTGCATTTTCTGCGGCTTCTGTGAAGAAAGCTGCCCCGTGGACTCCATCGTGGAAACCCACATCCACGAATACCACGGCGAAAAGCGCGGCGACCTCTACTTCACCAAAGACATGCTGCTCGCCGTGGGCGACCGCTACGAAGCCGAAATCGCCCGCCGCCGGGCCGAAGACGCGCCATACCGTTGACGCCTAAGGTCTGACCAATGACATTTACCACTGTCCTGTTCTACATACTGGCTGCCGTGCTGGTGATCGCGGCGTTCCGCGTCATTACGGCGCGCAGTCCGGTTACCGCTGTCTTGCACCTGATCCTGGCATTCGCCAACGCCGCCATGCTGTGGATGCTGCTGGGCGCCGAATTCCTGGCATTGCTGCTGGTGCTGGTGTACGTGGGCGCCGTCATGGTGCTGTTCCTGTTCGTTGTCATGATGCTGGACATCCGCATCGATTCCCTGCGGCGCGGGCTCAAGACCTACCTGCCGCTGGGCCTGATCATCGGCGCGGTGCTGGTCATCGAGATGTCGTTCGTGCTGGGCGCCACCTGGTACGGCGCGGGCCCGCAAGCCCCGGTGGCCGGCGACTACAACAACACCCGCGTGCTGGGCGAGGTCATGTACACCGAATACGTGTACGCCGTGGAAGTGGGGGCCGCGCTGCTGCTGGTGGGCATGATCGCCGCCATCGCGCTGACCCTGCGCCGCCGCCGCGACGCCAAGTACAACGACCCGGCCGCCGCGGTGCGCGTGCGCGCCAAAGACCGCTTCCGCCTGGTCAGCATGCCGGCCCAGAGCGACCGCGCCCAGGGCCGCGTCGCGGCACCGTCCGACGACGCCCAAGGAGAAAAACAATGACGCTGACGCTGGCGCACTATCTGGTGCTGGGCGCAATTCTGTTCGCCATCGGCATCTTCGGCATCTTCCTGAACCGCCGCAACCTGATCATTCTGCTGATGTCCATCGAGCTGGTGCTCCTGGCCGTCAACATGAACTTCGTGGCGTTTTCCAGCTGGTTCGGCGACACCGCCGGCCAGGTGTTCGTGTTCTTCATCCTGACCGTGGCCGCCGCCGAGGCCGCCATCGGGCTGGCCATTCTGGTGCTGTTGTTCCGCAACCTGAACACGATCAACGTTGACGAACTCGATCGCCTGAAGGGCTGACGGGGTATTGGAAGAAAATGTCTAGCTCACCCAACCTGTACTTGCTGATCGCGCTGGCACCGCTGGCCGGCGCGATTCTTGCCGGGCTGTTCGGCACCGGGTTCCTGGGGCGGCCCATCGGCCGCCGCGGGTCCCATGTCATCACCATCCTGGGCGTGCTGATCTCCGCGATCGGCTCGGTCATCGTGCTGGGCGATGTGCTCAATGGCCACACCTACGACGGCACCGTCTACACCTGGAGCCTCATCGGCCAGACCAGGCTGGAAATCGGCTTCCTCATCGATCCGCTGTCGGCCATGATGATGGTGGTGGTTACCTCGGTGTCGCTGATGGTGCACATCTACACCATCGGCTACATGGCCGACGATCCCGGCTACCAGCGCTTTTTCGCGTACATCTCGCTGTTCACGTTCTCGATGTTGATGCTGGTCATGTCCAACAACATGGTCCAGCTGTTCTTCGGCTGGGAAGCAGTGGGCCTGGTGTCGTACCTGCTGATCGGCTTCTGGTACACGCGCCCCACGGCCATCTTCGCCAATATGAAGGCGTTCCTGATCAACCGGGTCGGCGACTTCGGCTTCGTGCTGGGCATCGGCCTGCTGTTCGCCTATGCAGGCACCATGCACTATGGCGACCTGTTCTCGCAGGCCGACAAGCTGGCCGGAGAAACCCTGCCGGGCACCGACTGGATGCTGCTTACCGTGGCTTGCATCTGCCTGTTCATCGGCGCCATGGGCAAGTCGGCGCAAGTGCCGCTGCATGCCTGGCTGCCCGATTCCATGGAAGGCCCCACGCCGATCTCGGCGCTGATCCACGCGGCCACCATGGTGACCGCCGGCATTTTCATGGTGGCGCGTTTTTCGCCGCTGTTCGAGCTGTCCGACACCGCGCTGTCCTTCGTCATCGTGATCGGCGCCATCGGCGCGCTGTTCCTGGGCATCCTGGGCATCATCCAGAACGACATCAAGCGCGTGGTGGCGTATTCCACGCTGTCGCAGCTGGGCTACATGACGGTGGCGCTGGGCGCGTCGGCCTATTCGGTGGCCATTTTCCACCTGATGACCCACGCCTTCTTCAAGGCGCTGCTGTTCCTGGGCGCCGGCTCGGTCATCATCGGCATGCACCACGACCAGGACATCCGCAACATGGGCGGCCTGCGCAAGTACATGCCCATTACCTGGATCACCTTCCTGCTGGGCACGCTGGCCCTGGTGGGCACGCCGTTCTTCTCGGGCTTTTACTCGAAGGAACACATCATCGAGGCCGCCGGCGCGGCCGAAGTGTGGGGCGCCAGCTTTGCCTACTACGCCACCCTGATCGGCGTGTTCGTCACCTCGCTGTACTCGTTCCGCGTGTACTTCCTGGTCTTCCATGGCAAAGAGCGTTTCGACACCAGCGGCCACGGCCATGGTCATGACGGCCACGCGCACGATGCCCACGGCCATGACGATCACGGCCACCATGGCGGCACCCCGCACGAATCCCCGTGGGTAGTGACACTGCCGCTGCTGTTGCTGGCCATTCCGTCCGTCGTGATCGGCGCCTGGGTGGTCGACCCGATGTTGTTCGGCGGCTTTTTCGAAGGCGTCATCGCCGTCCTGCCGCAGCATCCGGCCATGTCCGACCTGGCCGAGCACTGGCACGGCTGGGTGGCCTACGGCCTGCACGCCTTCCAGACGCTGCCGTTCTGGCTGGTGGTGGCGGGCGCCGTCGTTGCCTGGTACTGCTACCTGATCAATCCCAAAGTACCGGCCGCCATCAAGTCCAGCCTGTCCGGCGTGTACAACCTGCTCGAGAACAAGTACTACGTCGACTGGGTCAATGAGCAGGTCATCGCGCGCGGCATGCGCTGCCTGGGCCACGGCCTGTGGCAACGCGGCGATCGCGGCCTGATCGACGGCCTGCTGGTCAACGGCAGCGCCCGCGTGGTGGGCTGGGTGGCCGCGGTAAGCCGCCACCTGCAGTCCGGCTACATCTATCACTACGCGTTCGCGATGATCATCGGCATCATGGCGCTGATTACTTTCTTTGTGCTGATTCCCCAATGACGGCAAGCGACATGGCATCCAACACTTTTCCCTGGCTTACGCTTGCGATCTTCGTGCCGATCGTATTCGGCCTGCTGGTGCTGGCCCTGGGACGCGATGACCGTCTCGGGCTGACCCGTGGCCTGTCGCTGGTGGGTTCCCTGGCCGGTTTCCTGGTCACCATCCCGCTTTACACCGGCTTCGATTCCTCGACGGCCGCCATGCAGTTCGTCGAGAAGGCTTCCTGGATCGAGGCCTTCAACGTCAACTACCACCTGGGCATCGACGGCATTTCGCTGTGGTTCGTGCTGCTGACCGCCTTCATCACCATCATCGTGGTGGTGGCGGGCTGGGAAGTCATCACCAGCCGCGTGGCGCAGTACATGGCTGCCTTCCTGATCCTGTCCGGCCTGATGGTGGGCGTGTTCGCGGCACTGGACGGCCTGCTGTTCTACGTGTTCTTCGAAGCCACGCTGATCCCCATGTACATCATCGTGGGCGTGTGGGGCGGGCCGAACCGTGTGTACGCGGCGTTCAAGTTCTTCCTGTACACCCTGCTGGGCTCGCTGCTGACGCTGGTGGCCTTCGTCTATCTGTGGAATGTGTCGGGCGGTTCGTTCGACATCCTGACCTGGCATGACGTGAAGCTGGGCTACACCCCGCAGATCCTGATCTTCCTGGCGCTGCTGGCCGCTTTCGCGGTAAAGGTGCCGATGTGGCCGGTGCATACCTGGCTGCCGGACGCCCACGTCGAAGCCCCCACCGGAGGGTCGGTGGTGCTGGCCGCCATCATGCTGAAGCTGGGCGCCTACGGGTTCCTGCGCTTCTCGCTGCCCATCACGCCCGATGCCGCCCACAGCCTGGCCGGCATGATGATCACGCTGTCGCTTATCGCCGTCATCTACATTGGCCTGGTCGCCATCGTGCAAGACGACATGAAAAAGCTGGTGGCGTATTCGTCGGTGGCGCACATGGGCTTCGTCACCCTGGGCTTCTTCATCTTCAACACGGCCGGCGTCGAAGGCGCCATCGTGCAGATGATCTCGCACGGTTTCGTGTCGGGCGCCATGTTCCTGTGCATAGGCGTGCTGTACGACCGCATGCACTCGCGGCGCATCGCCGACTATGGCGGCGTCATCAACGTCATGCCGCGCTTCGTTACGTTCTTCGTGCTGTTCTCCATGGCCAACAGCGGCCTGCCGGCCACCAGCGGCTTCGTGGGCGAGTTCATGGTCATCATGGGCGCGGTGGAACACAATTTCTGGGTGGGCCTGCTGGCCGCGACAGCCTTGATCCTGGGCGCCGCGTACTCGCTGTGGATGGTCAAGCGCGTGGCGTTCGGCGATATCGCCAACGACCACGTGCGCGAGCTTACCGACATCAACCGCCGCGAATTCCTCATCCTAGGCGTGATGGCCATTGCCGTGCTGTACATGGGTATTTATCCCAAGCCCTTTACCGACGTCATGCACGTTTCGGTCCAGGCCCTGCTGCAACACGTAGCCGTCTCGAAACTGTAAGACTGAGTCATGATGCAATCCAACATCGATTTCGCCCTGGCCGCGCCCGAGATCCTGCTGCTGGTGTTCAGCCTCGGCATCCTGCTGATCGACGCCTGCAGCTCGCATCCCGAGCGCAAGCCTACCTTCATCCTGAGCCTGCTGGCGCTGGGCGTGCTTACCGTCGTGTCGCTGGTGCAATGGAACAACGGCACCGTCGGGCGCACGTTCCATGGACTGTACGTGGCCGACAACCTGTCGCACCTGCTCAAGGTGGCTTCGTACCTGGCCGTGGCGGCCACGCTGGTATATGGCCGGCTGTACGCACAGGCCCGCGACATGCTGCGCGGCGGCGAACTGTACGTGCTGGCCCTGCTGGCCCTGCTGGGCCAGATGGTGATGATTTCGGCGGGCAACCTGATCAGCGTCTACCTGGGCCTGGAACTGATGTCGTTGGCGCTGTACGCCCTGATCGCGCTGCGCCGCGACGACGTGGTGGCCACCGAGGCGGCCATGAAGTACTTCGTGCTGGGCGCCCTGGCCTCGGGTTTCCTGCTGTACGGCATGTCCATGGTGTACGGCGCCACCGGCCAGCTGGATATCGCCGAAATCGCCAAAGTGGTGCAGGCAGGCCGGCAGGAAAACATGGCGTTGGTGTTCGGCGTGGTGTTCCTGGTGGCGGGCCTGGCGTTCAAGCTGGGTGCTGTGCCGTTCCACATGTGGGTGCCCGATGTCTACCAGGGTTCGCCCACCGCTGTCACCCTTATCCTGGGCGCCGCGCCCAAGCTGGCCTCGTTTGCCATCGCGCTGCGCCTGCTGGTGGAAGGCCTGCACGGGCTGGCCGCCGACTGGCAGCCCATGTTGATGATCCTGGCCGTGCTGTCGCTGGCCATCGGCAACCTGACCGCCATTGCGCAAACCAATTTCAAGCGCATGCTGGCCTACTCCACGATTTCGCATGTGGGCTTCGTGCTGCTGGGCCTGATGTCCGGCGCCGTGGAAGGCAATCCGGGCTCGTCGGCCCAGGCCTACGGCGCGGCGCTGTTCTACATGCTGGTCTACGTGCTGACCACGCTGGGCACTTTCGGCATGGTGCTGCTGCTGTCGCGCCAGGGTTTCGAGTGCGAGCAGATCGACGACCTGAAAGGCCTGAACCGCCGCAACCCCTGGCATGCGGCCATCCTGCTGCTGCTGATGTTCTCGTTGACGGGCATCCCGCCCATGGTGGGCTTCTACGCGAAGCTGGCGGTGCTGCAGGTGCTGGTCGAGGCCGGCCATCTGAGCCTGGCCGTGGTGGCGGTGCTGTTCTCGCTGATCGGCGCCTTCTACTACCTGCGCGTCGTGAAGGTGGTGTATTTCGACGAACCGGCGGCCGACGTCGGCCCCGTCACGGCCACTTGCGGCCAGCGCGGCGTGCTGTCGGTCAATGGCGCGCTGATCCTCATCCTGGGCATCCTCCCGGGCGGCCTGATGGCGCTGTGCGTGCACGCCATCCAGACCTCGCTGGGCCTGTAAGGCCGGGGCAGGCATGAACCAGACTGTCGCCGTCTGGCTCTTGATCGCGCTGGCCCTGGTCAGCGCGAACCTGCCGTTCCTGACAGAACGCCTGCTGCTGGTGTTGCCCTGGAAGCGCAATGCCGCGGTCAAGCCGTTCTGGCTGCGCATGCTGGAACTGCTGGGCTACTACGCGCTGGTGCTGGCCCTGGGGTTCGCGTTTGAAGCGGCCCTGGGCAATTCCTTTGCGCAAGGCTGGGAGTTCTACGCCATCACCCTGAGCCTGTACCTGGTGCTGGGGTATCCGGGATTTGTGTACCGGTATTTGTTCAAGCGGCACCCTTCATTGCGGTAGTGACGCCGGAAGAGGTGCCTGGCTCCCGTCAGGGTGCCTGACACCGTCTTGCTGAGACGGTCGTGGCACACAACGGTGTCTGGCACCTTCGGAGCCAGCCACCCGGCCGTATCCCGCAAAGCGCCCCTTTCATCTCAAGCAAGGCTTTGCCGATAATGGCCTTAGCTCTCGAACCAGTTCAGCACGCCGTCCAGGCCGGCGACGTTCAAGGCGTAGGGCGTTTGCTGGCGCACGATGGGTTTGGCGCGGTAGGCCACGGCATAGCGGGCGGCGCCCAGCATTTTCAGGTCGTTGGCGCCGTCGCCCAGGGCAATGACCTGGTCTGGCATGGCGCCATGGGCCTGCCCGAAGGCGCGCAAGTGGGCCAGCTTGGCGTCGGCGTCCAGGATGTCGCCCAGCACCTTGCCGGTGAGCACACCGTCGACGATTTCCAGCGTGTTGGCATAGGCGGCATCCAGCTTCAGGCGGGCGCGCAGCCGTTCGGTAAAGAAGGTAAAGCCGCCCGACACCAGCAGCACTTTCAGGCCGGCGGCCTGGGCGGTGGAAACTAGTTGTTCTGCGCCCGGGTTCAGGCGCAGCTTGTCGGCATACACCTGTTCCAGCGCCGCGGCTGGCGTACCGGCCAGCAGCGCCACGCGGCGGCGCAGGCTTTCGGCGAAATCCTGGATCTCGCCGCGCATGGCGGCTTCGGTAATTTCGGCCACCTTGGGTTTTACCCCCGCCACGCCGGCGATCTCGTCGATGCACTCGATGTTGATCAGCGTGGAATCCATGTCCATGGCCAGCACTTTGCAGTGCGACAGCCGCGCCCCGGCTGGCACAAAGGCGGTGTCCACCCCGTGCTGCTCGCCCCAGGCGGTGACCTGCGCGCGCAAGGGGTCATCGTGGCCGACGTCGAGCAGGCGCGCCGCCGTGGCGCTGATGTGCACGACGCCCTGGGCCTGGGCCAGCGCGGCCGCTTGTTCGATCTGGGCGGCGGCCAGCGCCGGCGATTGGATGACGAGATGGTGCGTGGGCATGGGCGATGCTCGAATGCATAAAAGGGAAGGGCGGCTGAATATTACTTCAGCGACCGGAGTACGGCGCGTATGGCGTCGGCGCGGGCAGCCACCGGGGCATCCTTGTATTCGATGCGCAGCTTGTCTTGCCCGGCCAGCTTGATGTGGCGCTGCTTCTGCACCAGCTCGATGATGCGTACCGGGTCGACGGCGGCCTTGGCACCGAACTGCAGCAATGCCTGGGTGTCGCTGGCATCGATCTTCACGATGCCCAGGGGTTGCGCGGCCAGCCGCAGCCGGTGCGTGGTCAGCAGGGTCTGGGCGGCTTCCGGCAGCTTGCCGAAGCGGTCTATCAGTTCTTCCTGGATGCGGATCAGGTCGTCTTCGTTCTCGGCGTGCGACAGGCGCTTGTAGATCGCCAGGCGCGCATGCACGTCGGGGCAATAGTCGGCCGGCAGCAGGGCGGACGCGTGCAGATTGACCTCGCAGGCCAGGTTGAACGGGGCATCCAGGTCGGGCTCTTCTCCTGACTTCAGGGCGCGCACGGCCTCGTTGAGCATCTCGTTGTACATCGAGAAGCCGATTTCCTGGATATTGCCCGATTGGGATTCGCCCAGCACTTCGCCTGTGCCGCGGATTTCCAGGTCGTGCATGGCCAGGTAAAAGCCCGAGCCCAGCTCTTCCATGGCCTGGATGGCCTCCAGGCGTTTCTTGGCGTTGGCGGTGATGGCGTCTTCGCCCGGCGTCAGCAGGTACGCATAGGCCTGGTGGTGCGAACGGCCAACGCGGCCGCGCAGTTGGTGCAGCTGAGCCAGGCCGAAGCGGTCGGCGCGGTGGATGACGATGGTGTTGGCCGTGGGCACGTCGATGCCGGTCTCGATAATGGTGGTGCAAAGCAGCACGTTATAGCGCTGCTGATAAAAACCCTTCATCACTTGTTCCAGCTCGCGCTCGGGCATCTGTCCGTGGGCCACGGCGATGCGCGCCTCGGGAACCAGTTCTTCCAGGCGGGCCCGGCGGTTGTGGATGGTTTCGACTTCGTTGTGCAGGAAGTAGGCCTGGCCGCCCCGCTTGAGTTCGCGCAGCAGCGCCTCGCGGATGGTGCTGCCGTCTTCGCGGCGCACGAAGGTCTTGATGGCCAGCCGCTTCTGCGGCGCGGTGGCGATGACGGAGAAATCGCGTATGCCTTCCAGCGACATGCCCAGCGTGCGGGGAATGGGCGTGGCGGTCAGTGTCAGCACGTCGACTTCGGCGCGCAGGGCTTTCAACGCTTCTTTCTGGCGTACGCCGAAACGGTGTTCTTCGTCGATGATGACCAGGCCCAGGCGCTTGAAGCGCACGTCTTTGGACAGGATCTTGTGCGTGCCGATGACGATATCGACGCGCCCGTCGTTGATGCCCTGCACCGCGTCGGCCACTTCTTTTGACGAACGGAACCGCGACAGTTCCACCACGCGTACCGGCCAGTCGGCGAAGCGGTCGGCGAAGGTTTGCGCGTGCTGCTCGGCCAGCAGAGTGGTGGGGCACAGCAACGCCACCTGCTTGCCGTTGGCTACCGCCAGGAAGGCCGCGCGCAGCGCGACTTCAGTCTTGCCGAAACCCACGTCGCCGCAGACCAGGCGGTCCATGGGGCGGCCCGAGGTCATGTCGCCGATGACGGCCTGGATGGCGGCGGCCTGGTCCACGGTTTCTTCGAAGCCGAAGCCCTCGGCGAAAGCTTCGTAGTCGTTGAGCGGCAGGTTGAAGGTGTAGCCTTCGCGCGCGGCGCGCTGCGCATACAGCGCCAGCAGCTCGGCGGCGGTGTCGCGGACCTGTTTGGCCGCTTTGCGGCGCGCCTTGTCCCATTGGCCGGTGCCCAACTGGTGCAGCGGGGCGGCTTCGGGATCGGCGCCGCTATAGCGGGCAATGACGTGCAGCTGCGAAACCGGCACGTACAGTGTGCTGCCGCTGGCGTACTCGAGATGCAGGAATTCCATCTCGCCTTCGCCCATGTCCATGTTGACCAGGCCGTGATAGCGCCCGATGCCATGCTGGGCGTGTACCACCGGATCGCCGGCGCGCAGCTCGGACAGGTCGCGCACCATGGCTTCGACGTTGCTGGCGCGTTCCTGGTCGCGCCGGCCACGGCGCCCGGCGCCGGCATGGCCCGGATACAGGTCGTTTTCGGTCAGGAAGGTAAGACGCGCCGACGGAATGCCGAACCCCGTCGACAGCGGCGCGGCGGCCAGCGCAAAGCCGGCCTGCGACGCCAGGAATGCCTGTACGGACTCCGGCTGCGCCTGCACGGGCAAGCCGAACTCGGCCAGCATTTGCGCCAGGGTCTCGCGGCGGCCGGCCGAGTCGGCGCACAGCAGCACGCGCGATTCGCCACGGGCCAGCAGGGCGCGCAGGCGGGCGATGGGGTCTTCGGCGCGCCGGCTGACACTGACATCGGGGATGGCCGTGAAATCAGGATGGCTGCCGCCGTCGTTCAGGACCAGGCGGGGAAAGGCCTTGAAGCGCGCATGCAGCGCCTCGACGTCGAGGAACAGCGCCTGCGGCGGCAGCACCGGCCGTTCGCGGTCGCTTTTAAGAAAGCTATAGCGGCTTGCGGTGTCCTGGCTGAAGCGCTGCACCGCATCGTCGATGTCGCCAAGGGTGACGGCAATGGCGTCGGCCGGCAGGTAGTCGAACAGCGTGGCCGTTTCATCGAAGAACAGCGGCAAATAGTATTCGATGCCGGCGAAGGCAATGCCGTTGCCGATGTCCTTGTATGGCAGGGCGCGGGACGGGTCGCCTTCGAATTCTTCGCGGAAGCGCGCCCGGAAGCGGTTGCGCGCCGCTTCGTCCATGGGGAATTCGCGGCCGGGCAGCAGTTGCACTTCGCGCACCGGGTACAGGCTGCGCTGCGTGTCCACGTCGAAACTGCGGATGGATTCGATTTCGTCGTCGAACAGGTCCAGGCGGTACGGCACCGCCGACCCCATGGGGAACAAATCGATCAGCCCGCCGCGTAGGCAGAATTCGCCGGGCGCCGTCACCTGGGTAACGTGGGTGTAGTTGGCCAGCGTCAACTGCGCCCGCAGGGCGGCTTCGTCCAGGCGGTCTTTCTGCTTGAACGAAAACGTGTAGGCCGCCAGGAACGATGGCGGGGCCAGGCGGTACAGGGCAGTGGTGACGGGCACGAGCAGCACATCCACCGAGTGCTGCATCAGCGCGTGCAGGGTGTGCAGCCGTTCGGACACCAAGTCTTGGTGCGGCGAGAAGGCGTCGTAGGGCAGGGTTTCCCAGTCGGGCAATTGCCGCACGCGCAAACCTGGCGCGAACTGCGGAATTTCGTCCGCGAGCCGCTGGGCTTCCAGCGGGGCGGCCGTCAGCACGACCAGGGGGCGGGCCGCCTGGTGTGCCAGGTCGGCCAGCAGCCAGGCGTCGGCCGAACCCGGCGGACGCGGCTGCGCATAGCGGGCGCCAGGCTTCAGGGCAGACAGCGTGGTGGTCGTGGCGGGCACGCTGGGGACCGCGTCAAGGAGAGAAGAATCAGACATCAGGCGGAAGATTATAAAATCTCCCGGCCATGACTGATTCCTTGATTGCCATTGTGCCCGCGGCCGGCGTGGGCCAGAGGGCCGGCAGGCCCGGTACGCCCGATCTGCCCAAGCAGTATCGCGAACTGGCGGGCCAGCCTATGCTGCGCCTGTCGGTGCAGGCGCTGCTGGCCGACCCTCGTATCGGCCAGGTGCGCGTGGCGGTGTCGGCGGGCGATGCCCGGGCCGCCGG
>NZ_JAJMLX010000116.1 GCF_020991325.1 Bordetella petrii
CCGCAGCCGCCCCGCATGCCGCCGGGCGGCTGGCCGGCGCGCTGAACCCGGGCGTGCGGAGGCGCGAAGTCTGGGCCTGGGCCATGTACGACTTCGCCAACTCGGGCTACACCACGGTCATACTCACTACCGTATTCAGCACGTATTTCGTCAGCGTGGTGGGGGGGCGCGCCGATTGGGCCACCCTGGCCTGGACAGCCGCCCTGTCGCTGTCCTATCTGGCCATCATGCTTACCATGCCGACCCTGGGCGCGCGCGCCGACGCGCGCGCGGCCAAGCGGCGCCTGCTTTTCACCAGCACCGCAGGCTGCGTGCTGGCCACCCTGTTGCTGACGCAGGCCGGGCCGGGCGATGTGTGGCTGGCCCTGGCGGCGGTGGCGCTGTCCAACTACTGCTATTGCATCGGCGAATCGGTGGTGGCGGCGTTCCTGCCCGAACTGGCGCGGCCCGCGGCGCTGGGCCGGGTATCCGGGTGGGGCTGGAGCTTCGGCTATTGCGGCGGCATGCTCACGCTGGGGTTGTCGCTGGCCGCCGTCACATTGGGTGAATCGCGCGGCCTGACGGCGCAGGAATATGTGCCGTGGGTCATCGTCATCACCGCCACGATGTTCGCGCTGGCGGCCCTGCCGTCGTTTTTCCTGCTGCGCGAGCGGGCCGCGCCGCATGCGATTGCCGTGCGCGCGCCCGACATGCTGCGCAGGCTGGCGGCGGCCTGGCGCGATACCGGCGCGCATTATCCCGAATTCCGCCGCCTGCTGATGTGCGGCGCCTGCTACCAGGCCGGCATCGCGGTGGTGGTGACGCTGGCCGCCGTGTACGCCGACCAGGTCATGGGCTTTACCATGCCGCAGATCATGCTGCTGGTGTTCACCGTCAATATCGGCGCCGCCGTGGGCGCGTTCGGCTTCGGGTACCTGCAAGACCGCATCGGCCACAAGCGCGCCCTGGCCATGACGCTGGCCGGCTGGATCGTGATGGTGCTGGTGGCCTATGCCGCCGTCACGGTGCCGGTGTTCTGGGTGGCGGCGGTGCTGGCGGGCCTGTGCATGGGCACCAGCCAGAGCGCCGGGCGGGCCATGGTGGGCGCGCTGGCGCCCCCGGGCCGACTGGCCGAATTCTTTGCCCTGTGGACCTTCGCCGTGCAATTGGCCGCCGTGGTGGGGCCCTTGACCTACGGCCTGGTAACCTGGCTGACGGCCGGCAACCATCGCCTGGCCATCCTGGTGACCGGCATTTTCTTCGTGGGCGGCCTGGCGCTGCTGGCCCGCGTCGATGTGCGCGGGGGCCTGGCCCGCCGCGCGCGGGAGGGCTGAGGCGGGGTGCTGCGGCCGGCTGGTATTCTTAGGCCTTGGCCGCACGAGTCTGGCGCCGCGGGCCGCTCCAGCCCGCGGGCGCCGTAAGGTGCTCGTAAGAGCGCGGCGATACGGTTGGGTATAGCAGTTGCAGGCATGCCCATAATCATGAATCCGGAGACAACCATGTCCAATACCATTGAATCCGTCCTGGTCGAAACGCGCGTGTTTCAACCGCCCGAGCGCGCCGTGCAAGGCGCGCGCATCGCCAGCATGGATGCCTACCGCGCGCTGTGCCAGGAAGCCGAACAGGACTTCGATGGCTTCTGGACGCGCCAAGCGCGCGAAAACCTCACCTGGATCAAGCCGTTCACGCAAGTGCTGGACGAATCCGAGGCGCCGTTCTACCGCTGGTTCGGCGACGGCGAACTCAACGTGTCGGCCAACTGCCTGGACGTGCACCTGGACAACGGCAATGCCGACAAAACCGCCATCATCTTCGAATCCGATGATGGCAAGGTCGACCAGGTTACCTACCGCGAACTGCTGGCTCGCGTATGCCGCTTCGCCAATGGCCTGAAGTCGCTGGGCTACAAGAAGGGCGACCGCGCCATCATCTACATGCCCATGTCCATCCAGGCGGTGGTGGCCATGCAGGCCTGCGCGCGGCTGGGCGTCATCCATTCGGTGGTGTTCGGCGGCTTCTCGGCCAAGAGCCTGCAGGAACGCATCGTGGACGTTGGCGCGTCGCTGGTGATCACGGCCGACGAACAGGTGCGCGGCGGCAAGACCATCCCGCTGAAGCCGGCCGTCGAAGACGCCATCGCCATGGGCGGCTGCGATGCGGTAAGCAAGGTCATCGTGTACAAGCGCACCGGCGGCAATGTGGCCTGGCACGATAGCCGCGACCTCTGGATGCACGACGTCGAGGCCAACCAGCCCGACACCTGCGAGCCGGTGGCCGTCAATGCCGAGCACCCGCTGTTCATCCTGTATACCTCCGGATCCACCGGCAAACCCAAGGGCGTGCAGCACGCGTCGGCGGGCTACCTGCTGTGGGCATTGCTGACCGTGCAATGGACCTTCGACGCCCGCAAAGACGACATCTACTGGTGCACGGCCGACGTGGGCTGGGTCACGGGCCACACCTACATCACCTACGGCCCGCTGGCCGCCGGCCTGACGCAGATTGTGTTCGAAGGCGTGCCCACGTACCCCAATGCCGGCCGCTTCTGGGACATGATCGCGCGCCACAAGGTCACCACCTTCTACACCGCGCCCACCGCCATCCGCTCGCTGATCAAGGCGGCCGAGGCCACGCCCGATGTGCATCCGCGCAACTATGACCTGGACAGCCTGCGCATCATCGGCACGGTGGGCGAACCCATCAACCCCGAAGCCTGGGTCTGGTACCACAAGAACGTGGGCCGTGAGCGCTGCCCCATCGTCGATACCTGGTGGCAAACCGAAACCGGCGGCCACATGATCACGCCGCTGCCGGGCGCCACCCCCACCAAGCCGGGGTCGTGCACCTTGCCGCTGCCCGGCGTGGCGGCGGCCATCGTGGATGAAACCGGTGGCGACGTCGAACAGGGCAATGGCGGGTTCCTGGTGGTGAAGCGCCCCTGGCCCGCCATGATCCGCACCATCTGGGGCGACCCCGAGCGCTTCAAGAAAAGTTATTTCCCGCCCGAGCTGCGTGGCTACTACCTGGCGGGCGACGGCGCGCAACGCGATGCCGACGGTTATTTCTGGATCATGGGCCGCATTGACGACGTGCTGAACGTGTCGGGGCACCGCCTGGGCACGATGGAAGTCGAATCCGCGCTGGTTGCGCACGAACTGGTGGCCGAGGCCGCCGTGGTGGGCCGCCCCGACGACACCACCGGCGAAGCGGTGGTGGCCTTCGTGGTGCTGAAGGGCGCCCGGCCCGAGGGCGACGAGGCCCAGGCCATCGCCAAGAAGCTGCGCGAATGGGTGGGCAAGGAAATCGGCCCCATCGCCAAGCCCAAGGACATCCGCTTCGGCGACAACCTGCCCAAGACCCGCTCGGGCAAGATCATGCGCCGGCTGTTGCGCGTCGTGGCCAAGGGCGAAGAAGTGACGCAGGACGTTTCCACGCTAGAGAACCCCGCCATTCTCGACCAGTTGTCCAAGCCGGTGTAATGCCGTTGCCCCGCGCACCGTTCCAGGCGCGCGGGAGTATCATCGGTGGCGCCTGTCCCGGTTGAGCCGGGCGGGCGCTTTTCTTTTTCTTGATGAGTTTTCCGTGAGCCGCAGCAATTTCGATCGCCTAGGGTTGGCCTTGATGCTTACCACCATTCTGGTGTGGGCGGGCAGCTGGATATCGATGAAGCTGGTGGTGCCTTACATAGGGCCGTTCCAGGTCGTGGCCTTGCGCTACCTGTCGGGCAGCCTGGTGCTGTTCGGGTTGCTGGTGATCCTGCACAAGCCGCTGGCGATGACGCCGTGGCAACTGACCCTGTTGACCGGCCTGACGCAGACGGCCGGGTTCCAGATCCTGGTGCAGATCGCCCTGGGGAGCGGCGGGGTGGGCAAGGTGTCGCTGCTGGCGTACACCATGCCATTCTGGGTAATCGCGTTTGCCTGGGCCTTGCTGGGCGAGCGGCCGACCTCTCGCCACGGGGCAGGTATCGCCTTGGCGGCCGCCGGCCTTGTGTGCTTCCTGGAGCCCTGGGGCGGCATGGGCGATCTCGCGCCGGTGGCGCTGGCCCTGGGCGGCGGCCTTTGCTGGGGCCTGGGCACGGTGCTGTCCAAACGCATGTTCGACCGCCATGCGCCCGATCTGATGACATTCACCGCCTGGCAGATGCTGATGGGCGGCCTGCTGTCGATTCCCGCCGCGCTGTGGGTGCCGCACGTCCCCATCCAGTGGGGTTGGCAGCTATGGGCCGGCATGCTCTACATTGTGCTGGTCGCCACCGCGGTGGGCTGGCTGTTGTGGCTGGCGGTGGTGCGGCGTGTGCCGGCCTCGATCGCGGGCCTGTCCAGCCTGGGGGTACCGGTCGTGGCCACCTTGCTGGCATGGCTGATTCTGGACGAACGGCCGACACTCGTGGAGATTGCCGGCATGGCACTCATTCTGGGGGGCTTGTGGGTCGTGAGCGGCGCGCGGGCCAGGCAGGCGGCATAGTTTGTCCGGCAGGCATGGCCCGCCGGCGTATGAAATTATCTGGAGCGTTCATGATCGATTTACGCAGCGATACCGTCACGCGGCCCACGGCCGCCATGTTGCAGGCCATGGCTACCGCGCCTGTGGGCGATGATGTGATGGGCGACGACCCCACCGTGCAGCGCTTGCAGCAGGCCGTGGCCGAGCGCGCGGGCAAGGAAGCCGGCCTGTTCTTTCCGTCGGGGACGCAAAGCAACCTGGCCGCCCTGATGGCGCACTGCGGCCGCGGCGACGAATACTTGGTGGGGCAGCAGGCCCACACCTATAAATACGAAGGCGGCGGCGCCGCCGTGCTGGGCAGCATCCAGCCGCAACCCATCGAACACGCCCCTGACGGCACACTGCCGCTGGACAAGCTGGCCGCCGCCATCAAGCCCAAGGGCGACCCGCACTTTGCCCGCACTCGGTTGCTGGCGCTGGAAAACACCTTCCAGGGCAAGGTGATCCCGGCCGGCTATATCGACCAGGCGGCCGCTTTCGCGCGCCAGCACGGTCTGGGCCTGCATCTGGACGGCGCGCGCGTATTCAACGCGGCGGTGGCCTCGGGGCGCCCGGCGCAAGACGTATGCGCGCCTTTCGACAGCGTGTCGATCTGCTTCTCCAAAGGGTTGGGCGCGCCGGTGGGGTCGGTGCTGGTGGGCAACCGGGCGCTTATCGATGAGGCGCGCCGCTGGCGCAAGGTATTGGGGGGCGGCATGCGGCAGTCGGGCGTGCTGGCCGCGGCCTGCCTGCATGCGCTGGAAAACCATGTCGATCGCCTGGCGCAGGACCACGACAACGCCCGCCTGCTGAGCGAAGGCCTGGTGGGTATAGAAGGGGTGCGTGTGCTGGCACAGAACACCAACATGGTGTTTGCCGAGTTTCCCGCCGCGCATTGCGAGGCGCTGTCGCGCGCCCTGCAGGAGCAGGGCATCCTGATGCGCGCGGTGTACGGCGGGCCCACCCGCCTGGTCACCCACCTGGACGTGTCGCAGGACGACATCCGCAAAGTCGTTGGAGCGCTGCGTGGGTATTTTTCCTGAGTCGCTGACAGCCGTCCGGGCATGACGCCGGCGCGCAACCTGACGGCCGGTTCCACCCCGCTGGCCGGCATCGCCTGTGTGTCGGCCGGCATCATGTTCCTGACGTTCAGCGACGCGCTGGCCAAATGGGTGGGCGCGTATTACAGCCCGGTGCAGATCCTGTTCCTGCGCGCGGCTATCGCCCTGCCGTTCGTGTGGGCGCTGGTCCTGGCCCTGGGAGGGCGGCGGGCGCTGCGTACCCGGCACCTGGGCCTGCACCTGGTGCGCGGCGCCCTCAATATTGTGTCTGCCACGCTTTTCTACCTGGGCCTGCAGGCGCTGCCGCTGGCTGAAGCGTCGGCTATTGTTTTTTCCGCGCCGCTATTCGTCACCGCCTTGTCGGTGGTGCTGTTGAAGGAACGCGTGGATGGCCAGCGCTGGCTGGCCGTGGCGGCCGGTTTCGCCGGCGTGCTGGTCATCGTGCGCCCGGGGTCGGCCAGCTTCCAGGTGGCGGCGCTGTATCCGCTGGCCACGGCGGTGCTGTATGCGGCCATGATGCTGAGCGCCCGCGCCATCGGCCGGGCCGAAAGCATGCTGACCACCATGTTCTATATCGTGGCTGGCCAACTGGTCTGCAGCGCAGTGGCGGCGCCGGCCTTCTGGACGCCGTTGCAGGGGGAGCACCTGCCGTATTTTGCCGGCATCGCGCTGTTCAGCACGCTGGGACTGACTTTCATCACGCAGGGCTTTCGCATCGGTCCCGCGTCGGTGGTGGCGCCGTTCGACTACAGCGGCCTGCTGTGGGCGTCATTGCTGGGCTGGCTGGTGTGGCGCGACGTGCCCGACCTGCAGGATTGCCTGGGCGCGGTGTTCATCGTGGGCAGCGGCATTTATATCGCCTGGCGCGAAGCGCGGCCGGCCGCGGAACGCCGTCATAGGCGCTGAACGCCAGGCAGGCCAACGCATTCAGCCCCTGATCCTTAGCGTGCATGGGCCCCGTTCGGGGCCCTTTGTTTTGGACGCCGCATTGCCTCGTCATGGAAAACCCTAAAAAGAATAAAGAATAATGAATGCATTATTCATATATCATGGACTGACACAAGCGATGGCGGATGCATGCATATCCGCTGCGAAGCCCGCCGTACCAGCGGCGGCACTATCCATCTTCTGGAGAGACAATGAACACGACACAGTTGTGGTCCGTGGGTTTGGTGGCATGCGCGGCGCTGGCCGGCACGGCGGCACAGGCCCAGCAAGCCTGGCAACCGGAGCGCCCCATCGAATTCGTGGCGTCGGCGGGAGCAGGGGGCGGCACCGACATCTTTGCGCGCGCCATCCAGTCGGTCATCACCAAGAACAAGCTCACTGAAGCGCCCATCATCGTCACCAACAAAGGCGGTGGCAGTGGCGCCGAAGCCTATATCTACGCCAAGGGCAACGCCGGCGACCCCTACAAGGTGTATTTCGGCACGCAAGAAGTCTATGTACTGCCTATCGCGTCCAAGCTGTCGTACAGCGTCAGCGATGTGACGCCCGTGTCGACCATGATCTTCGACCCGTTCCTGCTGTGGGTGAACCCGGAATCGGGCATCAAGGATGTCGCCGGATTCATCCAGCGCGCCAAGCAGGGCGGCATGAAGGTAGGTGGCGCGCGCGCCAAGGAAGCGGATGAAACCCTGGTGTCGCAGATCCAGAATGCTATCGGCGCAAAGTTCATCTACATCCCGTTCCGCAGCGGCAGCGAAACCTCCGTCCAGCTGGCAGGCGGCCATATCCAGGCCAACGTCAACAATCCCAGCGAAAGCCTGGAGCAATGGCGCGCCGGCAAGCAAAAGCCGCTATGCGTGTTCAGCGCGGAGCGCATGCCGGGCAAGGAAAAAGTCACGGCCACCGAATCGTGGTCCGATATTCCCACCTGCAAAGAGGCCGGGCTGGATGTGCCGGTATTCGAGCAGCCGCGCATGATGTGGCTGGCCGCCGGCACGCCGCCCGATGCGGTGGCGTACTACCGGGACCTGTTCAAGCGTGTCAGCGAGTCGCCGGACTGGCAGGCCTACGTGGCCCGCGCCGCGCAGATACCGCGCGTGATCACGGGCGATGCCCTGTCCAGCTTCGTCAAGCAGGACCAGGCACGCTACGCGGGTATCTATACCGAGAACGGCTGGGCCAAGAAGTAGGTCCAGGACGGGCGGCGCGGCAGCGCGGCCGCCCGGTTCCACCCAGGAGATGACGACGATGATTTCCCGCTACGCCATGGAAGTGGTGGTGGCTTGCGCCACGGCGGCGGCGGCCGTTTTGATCGGCTGGTCGTCCCACGAATTGGGCATAGGCTGGAGCGACGCCGGGCCGGAATCGGGGTACTTCCCGTTCTACATCAGCGTGCTGCTGTTGCTGGGCAGCCTGGGCTCGCTGGCGCGCGCCGTGGCCATGCGCCGCCGGCTGGCCCAGCCTTTCATCGCCCCCGGCCATGCGGCCGCGGTCGCGATATTTGCGCTTACCCTGCTGGGCCTTGCCGTGTTGTGCACTGTGGCGGGCATGTATCCGGCAGTGGCGGTATATCTGGCGGCGCTGACCTGGTGGCGCGGCGGCCTGGCGCCATACAAGGCTGCAGCCCTGGGCGGCGGCGTGGCGGCCTTTCTGTTCGTGGCCTTCGAATATGCCTTCCAGCTGCCTTTGCCGAAGGGGCCTTTGCTCAACTTGTTGGGTATCTACTGAGTTCCGGTTCACAGGATATCGTGTGATGGGTAATTTCAACGAGCTGCTGCATGGTTTCGGTATTGCGCTGACGTTCCAGCATGTGCTGATCATCGTTGGCGGGGTGCTGCTGGGGTTGGTGGTGGGGGTGCTGCCGGGCCTGGGCGCGCCCAACGGCGTATCGCTGCTGTTGCCGCTGACGTTCACCATGGACCAGGTCAGCGCCATCATCCTGCTGACCAGTATGTATTGGGGCGCGTTGTTCGGCGGGTCGACCACGTCCATTCTGTTCAATATTCCAGGCGAGCCGTCATCGGTGGCCACCACCTTCGACGGCTACCCCATGGCGCGGCGCGGGCAAACTGCACGAGCCCTGACGCTGGCGTTCGCCTCGGCGGGCTTCGGTGCACTGAGCGGCGTGGTGGTGATCACCTTGCTGGCCAACTGGATGGCGTCCTTCGCCCTGCAGTTCGGTCCGGCCGAGTACTTCGCCGTGTACTTCATGGCGTTCGCCGGCTTCATCGGCATGTCCAGCAATGGCGCCTGCAAGACGGTGGTGTCGATGATGCTGGGCTTTGCCTGCGCCACCGTGGGCATCGACACGATTTCGGGCAGCGCCCGCCTGACGTTCGGGCTGGATGAGCTGATCTCGGGAATCAGCTTCTTGATAGCCGTGATCGGGCTGTTCGGCCTGGGCGAACTGCTGATGACCATCGAGGAAGGCACCAAATTCCAGGGCGCCAAGGCCCGCATGCCCTTGCGCGAGATATGGGCCACCCTGGCCGAGATCCCGCGCTACTGGCGCACCGTCATCCGCAGCACGCTGATCGGGTGCTGGATGGGCATCACGCCAGGCGGGCCCACAGCGGCATCGTTCACCAGCTATGGCATGGCGCGGCGCATGTCGCGCAACGGCGACAAGTTCGGCCAAGGCGAACCCGAGGGTATCGTGGCGCCGGAGGCGGCCGATCATTCCGCGGGTTCGTGCGCCTTGCTGCCGATGCTGACGCTGGGGATTCCCGGGTCGGCCACCGCGGCCGTCATGATGGGCGGGTTGATGATCTGGGGCCTGTCGCCCGGACCCATGCTGTTCAGCGAGCGTCCCGACTTCGTCTGGGGGCTGATCGCCAGCATGTACATGGGCAATGTCATCGCCATGGTGCTGGTGCTGGCCACCGTCCCCCTGTTCGCAGCCTTTCTTCGCATTCCATTCAAGGTGATCGGCCCCATTATCGCGGTGGTCTGCCTGACCGGGGCGTTCACGGTCGCCAGCAAGGAATTCGATATCTGGCTGGCCCTGATATTCGGCGCGGCCGGCTACGTATTCAAGAAACTGGACTATCCGCTGGCGCCATTCGTGCTGGCGATGGTGCTGGGCGACAAGGCCGAAGACGCTTTCCGCCAGGCCATGCTGTCTTCCGGCGGGCAGGCCGGCATTTTCTGGGCCAACAAGCTGGTGGGCACCATGATGGTGGTGGGCATCCTGCTGCTGGCCGTGCCGGTCGTGGCGCCATTGTGGCGCCGGCTGGTGCATCGCGGCAAGCCGGCGGGCACGGCGCCAGCCGCGGTGGCGAAAGAGGGTTGATACCGCCAGGCGGCGCGGTAACGTATCGGTTTCCATCGGATCGAACCCATTATGGACCACCCCGACACCTCAGAAAAAATCGTGCGCGTCAGCCTGCATGACACGTTGACCGCGAATTTGCGGGCGCTGATCATCCGGGGCGAGCTCAAGCCTGGCGATAAAGTGCCCGAACAGGCATTGTGCAAGCGTTTCGGCATATCGCGCACGCCCATGCGCGAGGCCCTGAAAGTACTGGCATCCGAAGGCGTGCTGCAATTGCTGCCCAATCGTGGCGCCATCGTGGCCGTGTTGCGCGAAGACGAAGTCGAGCAGCATTTCCCGGTAATGGCCGCGTTGGAAGCCGTGGCCGGGGAAACCGCATGCCGCCGGGCTACTCCGGATGATATCGCGCGGGTACGCGCCATGCACGACACCATGCTGGAGCACTATCGGGCCGGCGACGAAGTGTCGTACCTGAAGTACGGCCGCGCGATCCACTACGCGTTCTTCGAAATCGCCGACAACGCGGTGCTTACCAGTTTCTATGAACAGATCCTGATGCGCGTGCATCACGCGCGCTACGTGCGCCGCAAGTCGCAGGACAACTGGGACCGCGCCGTACGCGAACACGAGGCCATTATCGAGGCCTTCGAGGCGCGCGATGCCGAACGCCTGGGCCGGCTGCTCAAGGCGCACGTCGCGGGCACGGTCGTGAATATCGCCAAGGAATCCATTCAGCGCGACCAGCCGCCCGCCCAGCCTTGACCCTGCGGACGGCCGGCCGCGCGGCAACGCCGCCATCCCGGCACCAGAAGCGAGAACCTCATCATGAATCAAGCCAAGTCCACCGCATCATCCGCAATTTCCCGTCCGCAGCCGCTGGCGGGCGTGCGGGTCATCGACCTGACGCAAGTGATGGCCGGCCCATACTGCACCATGCTGCTGGCCGACATGGGGGCGGACGTCATCAAGGTAGAGCCGCCCAACACCGGCGACCAGACCCGCGGCGCGATGGGGTTCAAGATGAAGGGCGATGACAGCCTGGGCTTCATGAACCTGAACCGCAACAAGCGCAGCATCACGCTCAACCTGAAAAGCGAGGCCGGGCGTGCGGTATTGCTGCGCCTGGTTGAGCAGGCCGACATCCTGGTCGAGAACTATCGGCCCGGCGTGATGCAGCGCCTGGGCCTGGGGTACGACACGCTGCGCGAGATCAACCCAGGCCTGGTGTATGCCAGTATTTCGGGTTTCGGCCAAAGCGGCCCCTGGTCGCAGCGGCCGGGCTACGACCTGATGGCCCAGGCCATGTCGGGCGTGATGAGTGTCACCGGCCATCCTGGCGGGCCGCCGGTCAAGGCAGGCGTGCCGGTGGCCGACATCGGCTGCGCCCTGTTCGCCACCTACGCGGTGCTGTCCGCTTATATCGGCAAGACGCGCGGGGGAGACGGCCAGTTCATCGACGCATCGCTGTTCGATTCGGCGATGGCTTTTTCGGTATGGGACATTTCGGAATACTGGGGCACGGGCAAGGTGCCTACGCCGCTGGGTACCGCCAACCGCATGAGCGCACCGTACCAGGCCGTGGAAGCCTCGGACGGCTATTTCGTGATGGGCGCGACGAACAACAAGCTATGGAAGCTGCTGTGCGACACCATCGGCCGGCCCGAGCTGCTGGACGATGCCCGCTTCAAGGACATTGCGTCGCGGCTGGCCAATCGCGAGATCCTGATCGAAGAACTGGAACAGACTTTCCGTACCCGCACGCGCGCCGAATGGACTGAGGCGCTGCTGCAGGCGGGCATTCCGGCTGGCCCCATGCAGAGCTACCCCGAGGCCTTCGAAAGCGAGCATGCCCGGCACCGGGCCATGCGGCTGGACATCGCGCATCCGGTCGAGGGGTCGATTCCCAATATCGGCTTCGCCGTGAAATTGTCCGGCACGCCGCAGCAGGTGCGCATGCCGCCGCCGTTGCTGGGCGAGCATACCCAGTCGGTGCTGGCCGAACTGGGTATCCAGTCGGCCGAGCTCGAGCAACTGCAGGCGTCGGGAGCATTCGCATGAGTCAGGGAAAAGTCCACCTCGCCGTCTCCGACGGCATCGCGGCCATCGTGTTCGACCGGCCGGAAGCACGCAACGCCATGACCTGGGTCATGTACGATGAATTGGCCGCCATCTGCCAGGCCTTGCGCCAGCGCGACGACATCCGCGCCGCCACGCTGCGCGGCGCGGGCGGGCAGGCTTTCGTGGCGGGTACGGATATCGAGCAGTTCCTGGCCTTCGAGTCGGGCGACGACGGTATCCGCTACGAGGCAACCATCGACGAACGTGTGCAGTTATTGGAGAGCCTGCCGTTTCCCACCGTGGCGGTGATCGATGGCTATGCCATCGGCGGCGGCCTGGCCATGGCGGCGGCCTGCGATTTCCGTGTGGCTACGCCCGGCGCCACCTTTGGCGTGCCCATCGCCCGTACTCTGGGCAATTGTTTGTCCAGTGCCAATACGGCCCGTGTGGTGGCAGGTTTCGGCGCATCGCGCGCCAAGCGCATGTTGCTGTTGGCCGAGACCATCGGCGCGGTCGAGGCGCGTGATTGCGGGTTCGTGCACGATGTCGTCGAGCCGGATGCCCTCGATGGCAAAGTGGCGGCATTGTGCCAGCGGCTGGCGGGCAATGCCCCGCTGACGATCAAGGCCGCCAAGGAAACCATTCGCCGGTTGACGGTGGACGGGCTGCCCCGCAACGACGACTTGGTGCGTGAATGCTATGGAAGCCGCGACTTCCGTATCGGCATCGAGGCCTTCCTGGCCAAGCAGCGCCCGGGCTGGACCGGCCGCTGACAGTGGCCGGTGTTCAGGCCAGCAGCGCCGCGTAGCCGGCCCGCGCGTCGGGCCACTGCAGTACCAGCCCGCTGGAGCGAAGGCGGGCGTTGCTGAGCTTCTTGCTGCCTACATGGGCGGGCGCCGGCCCTTCGGGCGGCTGTGGCGCGCCGGCCAGATGGGCCAGGTAGGCATACAGTTCGTGCAGGGGCAGGGGGGTGTCGTCGCAGCCGACGTACACGTCATCGACCTGTGGCAAGGCCAGCAGGTGCGCGGCCGCCGCGGCGGCATCGTCGATATGGATGCGGTTGGCCCAGTGCGGCGGATGGCGCGGCGCACGGGCGGTGCCGGCGCGCAGGCGTTCGAGCAGTTGCAGGCGTCCGGGGCCGTACAGGCCCGCCAGTCGCAGGCTGGCGGATGACACCGGTTGCGCGGCCAGCCAGTTTTCGGTGTCCAGCAAAATGCGGCCATTGAAACCGGCCGGGTTGGTGGGGGTGGTTTCGTCCACCCAGCCGCCATGGTGTTCGCCATAGACCGCGCTGGATGACACGAACAGTACGCGCTGCAGCGCGGCGGTATCCAGCGCGCCCATCAGGGCGGGCAGGCCGGCGCGGAACACGGCCTGGTACACGGCGGGGTCGCGCGCGCCAGGGGAGGGCAGATAGGCCAGGTGGGTAATGCCGGAAGGCAGGCCCTGCAGCGTGTCGGGGCGGGTGAGATCGCCCCGCAGCCACTGGATGCCATCGCCATCGCCATCGCCATCACCATCGGCGCTCGGCGGCTGGCGCCGCAGCGCCCAGACTTCGTCGCCGCGCGCCAGCAGGCGGCGCGCCAGGCGGGTG
>NZ_JAJMLX010000117.1 GCF_020991325.1 Bordetella petrii
GGCCTGCCCGCCCAGCGTAACCTGCGACAGGCCGACGCCGGCGCCTGCCGTGGCAATGCCGCCGCCTCCGCCTATCGATTGCGCCGCCAGGCCGAAGGCGCGGTCGCCCGCCGTGCCGATGCGCAAGACGGCGTTGTCCACCGTAACCGTCTGTGCATTGCCGTAGTCGGTGCCGCCCACATTGATGTCCCCAGCCACGCTGCCGCCGTCGGCCGGCAGAGTCATGCCCGCCACCCCGCCGCCGCCGCCGATCGACTGCAGCACCACGCCGTGTGCATCGGCGCCATTCGTCACGATCGTCTTGGACCCGTACAGCCGAACCTTGCCGCCATCCTGCGTATGGGACGAGTCGGAAGATTGCGTTCCGCCCACGTTCGTCTTGATGCCAGTGCCGGAAGACAGCGCGACGCCCAGGCCGCCGCCTCCGCCGATGGATTGGGCCAGGATGCCGTAGGCGCCACTGCCGGCGGTCTGGATGCCCGTATCCTCGGCGCCGTCCAGCCGCAATGCGATGTCGCCGCCATAGCCGTTGCTGCCGGCGCCGCCGCCCACATTGACCTCGCCGGTGGTGGGCGACGATACGCCTCCGGTATCCGAACCGACATAACCCGCCCCGCCGCCGCCGCCAATGGCCTGCGCCAGCACACCCATGGCCCAGTCGCCCCCGGTACTGACCGAACCCAGCGCCGCGATCGACACGGCGTCCTGCTCTTTCAGCGGGTTGCTGTTGCCGACTCCCCGCACGGAGCCTGCCGTGTCGCCGGAATCGTCGCTATCGTCTCCGTCACTGTCGCCATCGTCCGGGTCGCCGCCGACACTCAGGTACATCCAGGACTCGGTGGGCAAGGCGCCACTGGGGTCACTGGTATCGTCGCTGCCCAGCGGCTTCACCGCGACGCCCGCGACCCCGCCGCCCCCGCCTATGGATTGGGCCACCATGCCATGCGACACATCGCCCTGGGTAACGACGTTACTGCTGTTTTGCAGCGAGACTACGCCCCCGTCACCGCCGTCGCCATCGCTTCCGCCCAGGTGCACCGTAATCTGGGCCGTGGTGTGTTCCCCTTCGTTGAGGCCGTTTTCCCACGGGTACAACGCCCGCGCGGCGCCCACGCCGCCGCCCCCGCCCAGGGATTGCGCCAGCAGGCCGGGCGAGAAATCCCCCTGGGTGCTGATAGAGAAATCGCCTTCGACGACTACATTGCCGCCATCGCCGCCCGCGCCGCCTTTGCCGCCCTGCTCCAATCCCACGGTAATGTTGAAAGGCCTGATCGCGCCCCAGAACCGCTCGGGGTTGGAGATGGTGTTTATCCCGCCCAACCCGCCGCCGCCGCCCACGGATTGCGCGATCAGTCCGGCGGACTGGTCGCCCGCGGTTGAAATATTGACGGCCGAGCACTCGGCCTGATAGCCGCAGGCCGTCACGGCGCCGCCATTGCCGGCGTCGCCGCCATGGCCGCCCAGCGACATCACCAGCGAATAATCCAGTATGTAGGAATTCGCGCCATAGTCGGCGGTGCCGCCCGCGCCACCGCCGTTGCCCACGGATTGCAGTACAACGCCATGCGAGCCATCGCCTAGCGTCTGCACCATATTGTTGCCGCTGGCCGCGAAGTTGACCGCGCCACCGTCGCTGGCGTTGCCGCCGGTGCCGCCCACATCGGAACCGATATTCATGGTGCCGCCGAAGGTGGCCGAGCCCAGGCTGCCCAGGCCGCCCCCGCCGCCGATGGACTGAGCCAGGACGCCGTAGGCCGTGCCGCCCTGGGTCACGATGGATGAGCCGTCGAGCAAGTTGACATCCACCTGCCCGCCCAGCCCGCCGCCGCCGCCGCTGCCGCCGATGGCAAGCTCGCCGGAGTACAGCGAATCTTTGCCATTGACCGTGGCAATGCCTCCGTCGCCCCCGCCGCCGCCGATCGACTGCGCCACGATGCCGTCGGCGTAATCGCCCGTGGTGGTGATGTCGCCCTGATTGACGACGGTGGCCAGGTCTGCATTCCCGCCCGCGCCGCCAGTGCCGCCTATGCCGACCGACATGGTGCCGCTGGTATTGAAGGTAAGGCGCCCCAGGATGGCCTCGAGCTCTTTGATCAAGCCCGTGACGTTGTTCAGCAACGAATCGTAGTGGCCGCCCAGCGAGCCCCCCAGGCCGCCGCCGCCGCCGATCGATTGCGCCATGATGCCATCGCTGTTGCGGCCAGTTGTGGAGATGATGCCCGCGTTATGTACCGCCGTGGCCGCGCCATTGCCCCCGCCGGGGCCTTCCCTGCCAACCGCCACCGAAAGGCGCAAGGTGGGCAGCTTGCCGCCTTCGCCCGGCAAGAGTTGCCCGCCCGCGGAAGCCACCGCCGAGACGCCCTGCGATTCGCCGCCTCCGCCGCCGACCGACTGCGCGACGATACCCCGCGCGCCCGACCCGGTGGTGACGATATTGCTGCTTGCGTCCTGGCTGACATTGACCAGCCCGCCATCGCCGCCCATGGCGCCCTTGCCGCCGACGGTGGTCGATGCCGTCACGCTGGCATACGTGCCGAAGGCATAGCTGGATGAATACGCCGCGCCGCCCGATCCCCCGCCACCGCCTATGGATTGCGCCAGTACGCCCGTGGCGTAGTCGCCCGCCGTGGAAATCGTGCTGTTGGCCAGATTGACATCCACCCCCGCGCCATCGCCGCCGGCGCAATCTCCGTCTGAACACTGGCCGCCCACCGCGGCCTGGAGCTGCACATTCACGGTGCTGGGCAAGTCGATCGCCAGCGAATAGATGGCGGAATCGCCTCCGTTCCCGCCTCCGCCGCCGACGGACTGGGCATGGATGCCGCGCGAATATTGGCCCAGGGTATTCAAGGCGGTATTCGAGATATCGACATCGACATCGCCGCCATTGCCGCTCGCGCCTCCCGTGCCGCCAATGGCCAGGTTGATGGGGATGGACACTCCGACCCCGCCCTCGACCGGCAGGCCGAGAATGAAGTTGTCTATTATCGAATTACCGCCATTGCCTCCACCGCCGCCGATGGACTGCGCAAGAATGGCGGTGGCACCGTCCGCGGACTCGGACTCGCTGGTCTGGTCGACGGAGCCCGTGGTCGTGATCGAACTCCGGTCCAGCGCCACGTCCACCGCACCGCCATCGCCGGCCACGCCGCCGTCGCCGCCCACGGCCACGTTCAAATTGATTTCCACGCCCAGGGTATCGGTGACCACGGCACCGCCCGCTCCCCCGCCCCCGCCTATCGACTGCACGCCCAGGCCGACGGCCAGGCCGCCGGCCGTCTGGATGTGCAGGTTGGACCGGTCCACGTTAACGGCGCCACCCGAGCCGCTGCCGCCACCGTCGCCCCCTATCTGGAAAGTCAGGTCGGCAATACCCGCGCCCACGGCAAAGCCACCCGCCCCGCCTCCCTTACCCACCGAATGGGCCAGCAGCCCGAAGGCGCCGTAGCCGGTGGTGGATATCTGGGCCTGCTCGCTGCCCGACACGGTTACCGCGCCGCCGTTGCCGCCGCCTTCGCCCGTCCCCCCCACGCCGATGCCGGCGCCCAGGGCCAGGTCGAAGGCATTGCCACCGTCGCCGCCGCCGCCGCCGATCGATTGCACCTGCACGCCGTGCGCGAACTCGCCGGCCGTGGGGATGGTACCAATGGACGTGACCTCGACCTCGCCGCCGTCGCCGCCGGCCTGGCCCTGCCCGCCCACGCTCAGGATGCCGGCGGTGCCGGCACCAGTACCGCCGCCGCCGCCGATCGAGTGCACCATCATGCCCTTGGCGGTATCGCCTGAAGTGGCAATGACGCCATAGTTGGCCGCGGTGACTTTGCCGCCGTGCGATTCGTGCGCCGAATCGGCATTCCCGCCTATGGCGATGATGCCGCCGGCGCCGCCGGCCGCCCCGCCGCCGTCGGCGATCGACTGGGCCACGATGCCATGCGACCCGTAGCCCGCGGTGCTAATGTCGCCCATGTTCGAGACCATGACTTCTCCGGGCGTGCCGCCCGCCTCGCCGTCGCCGCCCACCTCCAGTACCAGTCCGGCGGCCACGCCCCCCGCCCCGCCGCCGCCCGAGATGGACTGCGCCAGGATGCCGTACGCGTGGTCGCCCTGCGTGCCGATGTCGGCCTTGTTGTCCACCGTGACGTTGCCGGCATCGCCGCCGTTGCCGCCATTGCCCGCGCCACCGCCGATGATGCCGATGAACTCGCCCCCGGTTCCGCCACCGCCGCCCAGCGACATGGCGACGATGCCGCTGGCGTAATGGCCGCTGGTGGTGATGCTTGCGCCGCTGGAGGTATTCACCTGCACCTGGCCCCCATTACCGCCGAACCCGCCGCCTCCGGCCTTGCCCGCGACTGCCGTATCATCGACGCCGTCGCCGCCTTCGCCGCCGCGGCTGATGGCCATGATGCCCATCACCCTGTCGCCCGATGTGGCGATCTCGTAATTGTTGGAACCCAGCGTGACCGCCACGTCGCCCGCCTGGCCGCCATCGCCGCCCACGTTGCGGTTGTAGCCCGTGCCGCCCTTGCCGCCCAGGCTGGCGGCCTTGACGGCGGCGCCATACTCGGCGCCCCCCGTGACATCCACCGAAATGCCGCTATTGACGTTGACGGTGACCGCGCCGCCGTTGCCGCCCTGTCCGCCCTTGTCGTCGGCGTCGTCGGATTTATATCCCTGGGCGCCCTCGCTTTCCGCCAGGATGCCGAAAATATTCGCGTCGCTATTGCTCGAATCGACACGCACCTGCAGTTCGGCGCCGGCATCATGGTAGACCTCTACCGTGCCGCCGCCGCCCGCGTCGCCGTTGTAATGCCCGCCATATCCGCCGAACGACCAGGCCCGGATGCCGGTGACCAGATCCGCCGAACTCTGTATGGGTGCCTGCGCGCCTATCTTGATCGAGCCGGCATTGCGAACCTTGGCCAACTGGCCCGAGCCGCCCTGGCCACCGCGCTGGTTGTCGAACAACGCGCTGTTCTGCCGCCCGCCCTGGCCGCCGCCGCTTTGCGCCAGCACCCCTTCGAAGTTGCGGGTAATGCTGCCGTCCACGCGATAATCCACCGCGCCGTTCAACACTATCGACACGTCATTGCCATTGGCGCCCGCGCCGCCGTTGGAGTCGTTATCGTCGTTGTCGTCCTGCTCGCCATCGCCCCCCTGAGAAATGCCGGTAATAAAGGCACGTGGCGTATTGTCCGCCGAGCCATTGACGGTGACTGTCATTTTGCCGGCGCTGGATATGCTGACCTTGCCGGCCCCGCCGCCATCGCCCGCATCTTCACCCTGCCCGCCGAACGTCTGGCCATACAGCACCCCGCGGTAAACATCGAAACCCGACGACACGGTGAAAGTGGCGCCGGCGTCATTGATCGTGACGCTGGGCCCCGCGCCCGCATCGGTGGTGCCGTCATCGTGCGGCGGGCTATAGCCCGCCTTGGACACGCCCTGGATGCTGGTATAGGTTTCGGTCGAACCGTAGTCGCACTGCCAGCTGCTGCCGGATTCCGTGCAGGCGGCCGCGGCGGGCCCCGCGCCCGCCAGCAGGCCGGTTGCCACGGATGAAACCAGGAACTGGCGCCGATATGCCAGTTTGCGACGCGCCTTCATTCCGACAGCCATATTGCTCTCCATTTTTTCGCGGCGCACCCCTGCGTGACGGTGCCGGCCACGTGGCAATTCACAGTGATAGGCGCCATCAAACCGGAAAAGACCTCGCATCGCAGCATTTTTTCGACGAATCCGCCGTTTGGCTCGACGAATCGGCCTACCCGGGTCCATCAGGCCGTTTGGACGGCCGTGATAGCATTGCCGCCGATCGCCGGGCCAAACCGGCGTACCACATCAAAGGAGTCCTTGTGTTCAAGCTGCTGTCACGGGGGTCGGTCAAGCTGGTGGAGCGCTACCTGCCCGACCCTTATATTTTTGTCGTTCTATTGACCCTGGTTGCCGCAGTCGCCGCCATGGTGTTCGAAGGCCGTGCCCCCATGGAGGTGATCCGCTGGTGGGGCAACGGCTTCTGGGGCCTGCTGACCTTCGCCATGCAGATGCTGCTGGTGCTGCTGACCGGCTACATGCTGGCCAGCACGCCGCTGGTCAAGGGCATCCTGTCCCGCCTGGCGGGCCTGTCCGGCAACGCCGGCGGCGCCATCCTGCTGGTGTCGGTGGTGTCGCTGGCGGCCAGCTGGCTGAACTGGGGTTTCGGCCTGGTGGTGGGCGCGCTGTTCGCCAAGGAAATCGCCCGCCAGATCAAGGTGGACTACCGCCTGCTGGTGGCCAGCGCCTATTCGGGCTTTCTGGTGTGGCATGGCGGCCTGGCCGGATCCATTCCGCTGACCATCGCCACCGAAGGCCACTTCTCGGCCGACCGCATCGGCATCATTCCCACGTCGGACACGATTTTCGCCACCTTCAACCTGGTGATCGTGGCGGCCCTGTTCGTGCTGGTGCCGCTGGTGAACCGCCTGATGCTGCCCGACGAAAAAGACAGCATCTACGTCGATCCCGCCAAGCTGGACGCCGCCGAACCGGCACCCACCAGCGCCGAAGACGAACGCCGCCCGGCCGCGCGCCTGGAGAACAGCACGCTCATCGCCATGCTGATCGGCTTCGCCGGGCTGGCCTATCTGTTCGACTACTACGTGGTGCGCGGCGCCGGCCTGAACCTGAACGTCATCAATTTCACGTTCCTGTTCCTGGCCATCGTGCTGCACCGCACGCCGCGGCGCCTGTTGACCTGCCTGGACGAAGCCATCCGTGGCGGCGCCGGCATCGTGATCCAGTTTCCGTTCTACGCGGGCATCATGGCCATCATGATGGATTCGGGCCTGGCCGCCTCGCTGTCGGAATGGTTCGTGTCGTTCTCCACCGCCACCACCCTGCCCTTGTGGACGTTCCTCAGCGCCGGCATTGTGAATGTGTTCGTGCCGTCCGGCGGCGGCCAGTGGGCGGTGCAAAGCCCCATCGTGATCGCATCGGCGCAGGCGCTGGGCGCAGATATTCCCCGCGTCGCCATGGCCGTGGCCTGGGGCGATTCCTGGACCAACATGCTGCAGCCGTTCTGGGCCCTGCCGGTACTGGCCATCGCCGGCCTGAAGGCGAAGGACATCATGGGCTATTGCCTGATCCAGCTGTTCATCAGCGGCGTGGTCATCGGCGTGGGGCTGACGTTCTTCTGACGTTGGCCGGGCATGGCCCTTGCTGGCCCGCGGCTTGCCGAAAACCACGCCGTGCCGCCGCGGCCACACAAGGAACCGCCATGCCCCTGAACGCCATTGCCATCAACTGCACGCTGAAAAAATCGCCCGCCTCGTCATCGTGCGAGAAACTGCTGGGCCAGGTGGCCGACGAACTGCGCGGCCTGGGCGCCACCTGCGACTTGATGCGGGCCGTGGACCATGCCATCGCGCCCGGCGTGACGTCCGACGAAGGCCCGGGCGATGAATGGCCCGACCTGCGCCGGCGCATCCTGGCGGCCGACATTGTCATCCTGGGCACGCCCATCTGGCTGGGCCACCTGTCCAGCGTGTGCCAGCGGGTGCTGGAACGCATGGACGCTTTCCTGGGCGAACTGGACGAGGGCGGGCGCATGCCGCCCTACGGCAAGGTGGCGGGCGTGGCGGTGGTGGGCAACGAAGACGGCGCGCACCACGTCAGCGCCGAATTGTTCCAGGCCCTGAACGACGTGGGGTTCACGCTGCCGGCGGGCGGCTGCACCTATTGGGTGGGCGAGGCCATGCACAAGACCGATTTCCAGGACCTGCCCGCCACGCCCGAGAAAACCGCGCAGGCGACGCGCGAACTGGCCCTGAACTGCATGCACCTGGCCCGGCTGTTGCGCGATTCGCCTTACCCGCCGCGTTGAACCACGCCGGCCTCTTTGGCACGGATCAGCGCCACCACCACATCATTGATGGGCGTGGGCACATCGCGTTCGCCGCCGATGCGCACGATCGCGCCATTGATCGCATCCACCTCGCAACGCCGGCCCGCCAGCAGGTCCAGCAACATCGAGGGGCGTGCGTCCGGAATCTTGCCGCCCAGTTCGCGCACGTGGGCGATGGGATCCGGCAGGCCCAGTTCGATGCCCAGTTTGCGCGAGACATCCACGGCTTCCTGGGCGCAGCCCGAGGCGATGCGCCAGGCTTCGGGGTGATCGATGATCTGGCCGATGGTCAGCTCGGTAAGCCCGGACGTGCCCGAGTACGCGACGTTCATGATGACTTTCTTCCACACCATGCTGGACACGTCTTCGTGCAAGGCTACCTCGAACCCGGATGAGCGCCAGATCTCGGCGGACGCTTCCAGGTCTTTTTGCGGCAGGCCGGCATACGCCCCGAACCAGGTCACGGCCAGGCCGTTGTGGTGGGCATGGCCGGGCTCGGGCAGCGAGGCCCCATAGCCGCCCACCACGCCCACGGCCAACTGAGCGGGATCGACATAGCGCGCCACGCGGTCGGCCGACCCCACGCCGTTCTGGATGGTTTGCACGACGGTATCCGACTTCATCAAGGGCTTGACTCCGCGGGCCGCGGTTTCCACGTCGAAGGCCTTGGTGGCGATGATGACCAGGTCGCAGGGCCCGACGTCGTTGGCATGGATGGATGCGCTGGCCAGCCTTACCGTCCGGTCGCCGCTGAAACCCGACACGCGCAAGCCATGGGCATTGATCGCGTCGACATGGTCCTGCCACGGTGTCACGGCGTGAACCTCATGGCCCGCCGCCGCCATCAGGCCGGCATAGACAGAACCCATTGCGCCGCAACCCATGATGCATACCTTCGCCATTGCTTCCTCCTCAGTCGAGTTTGATGTCAGCCTGCTTGATGATGGCGCCCCACCGTTCGGATTCGGCGCGGGTATAGCGCGCGAGTTCGTCCGGCGACATGGTGTCCACGTACATGCCCGCGGTCTGCACGCCTTGGCGCACCTTGTCGGTGGACAGGACGCTGTTGAAAGCCTGGTTCAGCTTGCTTACCACGGCGGGCGGCAGGCCCGCCGGGCCATAGATGGCGAACCACGAACCCACGTCGTAGCCCTTCAGGCCCAATTCAGCGGTGGCCGGCACTTGCGGCAGCGTATCGAGCCGCTGCGCGCCCGATACCCCGATGGCGCGCACCAGGCCCGCCTTTACCTGGCTCATGGCCCCGGCAGGACTGGTGATGTAGAAATCGACCGTGCCGGCGGCCAGGGCCTGCATGGCATCGCCCGCGCCCTTGAAAGGGATGTGCGTCATGGAAATGCCGGCCATCTGCTCCAGCATCACCGCGCCCACGTGCGGCACCGAACCATGGCCCGACGACGCATAGTTCAGCTTTCCCGGGTGCGCCTTGGCATACGCGATCAGGCCCTGCAGGTCCTTGAACGGCGCCTGGTTGCTGGCCACCAGCAATTGCTGCGAACTGGCCACGAAAGCCACCGGCGTGTAGCGCTTGACCGGATCCAGGTCCAGGTCTTTGAACAGATGCGGGTTGGTGACCAGATAGCCGTTATAGCCGAACAACAACGTGTAGCCATCGGGCTGGGCATGGGCCACGAAACCATTGCCCAGGTTGCCGGAGCCGCCAGGCTTGTTCACCACCACCACCGATTGGCCCAGCTTGCCGCCCAGCGGTTCGGCCAGCAGGCGCGCCAGATAGTCGGTGGAGCCTCCGGGAGGCGAGCTGACCACCAGGTTGACGGGTTGCCGGGGCCAGGTGTCGGCTGCGCCCGCTTGCCCCATGGCGCATGACGCCAGCAATACCAGGCAGGCGCGCGATAGCATTTCAAAACGCATTGTCTTCCTCCGTGTAGTTTTGATTGATTCTAACGGCAATACACACGCATGCCCGGCGCGCCGCGTGTTTGACCGCGCGGCGGTCATGGACATGCTGCCGATTGGCGCGCCACTGCGGCATGCTGTCGGCTTGCCTGCCACGCCTATATCTAGAACACTGCGCCATGACTGATACTTCCGCCTACCCCGCCGCCCATACGCTGGAGGATTTCCGCCGCAACCTGGCACAGGTGCATGCCACCATCGCGGCCGCGTGCCACCGCGCCGGGCGCGACCCGGCCGCCGTCCGCCTGCTGCCCGTCAGCAAGACTGTCGACGAAGCCCGCATCCGTCTTGCCTATGCCGCCGGATGCCGCGAGCTGGGCGAAAACAAAGTGCAGGAAGCCCATGCCAAATGGGAAGCCATGCGCGAGCTGTCCGATTTGCGCTGGGCCGTGATCGGCCACCTGCAAACCAACAAGGCCAGGCTGGTGGCGCGCTTCGCCAGCGAATTCCAGGCGCTGGACAGCCTGCGGGTAGCCGAGGCCCTGGACCGCCGCCTGCAGGCCGAGGGCCGTTCGCTGAAGGTACTGGTACAGGTCAACACGTCAGGCGAGGCCACCAAGTTCGGCCTGGCGCCCGACCAGGTGCCGGGCTTCATGCGCGAACTGCCGGCGTTTTCCAGCCTGCGCGTGCAGGGCCTGATGACGCTGGCGCTGTTCTCGTCCGACCCCGCGCGGGTGCGGCCCTGCTTCGTGCGATTGCGCGAATTGCGCGACCGCCTGCGCCAGGACGCGCCGGCGGGCATCGGCATGCACGAACTGTCCATGGGCATGTCCGGCGATTACGCCCTGGCCATCGAAGAAGGCGCCACCACGGTGCGGGTCGGGCAGGCCATCTTCGGCGCGCGTGCCCTGCCCGACAGCCACTACTGGCCCGGGCTGGCGGCACCGGATTCCCAGGCATGAAGGCGGGCCTGGCTCACGACGCCATGCTGGCCATGCCCGCCGCATGGCGCGCCGCCCTGGCGGGCTATGCATGGGATGCGCAGGCCATAGGCTGTTCCGGCGCGGCCGTGTATCGCCTGACGGCCCGCGGCCGTGCCGATTTGTTCGTGAAAACCGAGGCGCTGGAGCACGGACATGCCGAGCTGCCCGGCGAAGCGCAGCGCCTGCGTTGGCTGGCGGCGCATGGCATGGGCTGCCCGCGGATACACGGCGAAGCCATCGAGGCGGGCCGCTGCTGGCTGTTGATGTCGGCCGTGGCGGGCCGCGACCTGGCGTCTTCGGCCGGCCTGGAACCCAAGTGCATCGTGCGCATCGCCGCCGCCGCGCTGCGCCGGCTGCATGCCCTGGACCCCGCCCTGTGTCCGTACGACCATCGGCGGGCGGGCCGCGTCGAGGCAGCCCGCGCCCGCATGCAGGCGGGCCTGGTCGACGCGGGTGATTTCGACGCAGAACGGCTGGGCCAGAGCGCGCAACAGGTGTACGCCACCCTGTTGCGGCAGGTGCCGGCCCGGGAAGAATTGGTGGTCACACACGGCGACGCCTGCCTGCCCAACCTGCTGGCAGCCGATGGCGGTTTTACCGGCTTCGTCGATTGCGGCCGGCTGGGTGTGGCCGACCGCCACCAGGACCTGGCCCTGGCGGCATGGAGCATCCAGCACAACCTGGGCAGCGCCTGGGTGCCGCCATTCCTGCAGGCGTACGGCGGCGCCATCGACAAGGACCGCCTGGCGTTCTACCGCCTGCTGGACGAGTTTTTCTGAAGCGGGCTATTGCTGACACCCACGGCGCTACCTTAAGCGGCTTGGCCAGGTGTCTGGCTCCCGCAGGGTGCCAGACCCCGTCGCGTCGAGCCTGCGCGCATATCGGTGTCTGGCACCCTGCGGGAGCCAGACACCCGGTAATACGCTGCACGATGACATCAAGCGCATCCTTGCTGCTTCAAGCGCGCGTCGATCCAGCTGGTGTCCAGCTTGCCTGCCGCGATCTGGGCGAATGTCTGGGCTTCGGCGGCCTGCTTCCCCGCGGCGGCCTGGTGCACCGCATCCACCTGGTCAAAGGGAATACACAGCAAACCGTCGGCGTCGCCCACGATCAGGTCGCCCGCTTCGATGGTCATGCCGTCCAGCGCGATGGCGCCGTTGATTTCGCCCGGCCCGTCTTTGTAGGGGCCGCGATGGGTGACACCGGCCGCGTACACCGGAAAGCTGCTAGACCGCAGCGCGGCCGAATCGCGTATGGCGCCGTTGATGACAATGCCGCCGATACCGCGGGACTGCGCATAGGTGGTCATGATCTCGCCAATGATGGCGTTGGTCAGGTCGCCCCCGGCGTCCACCACGATGATGTCGCCCGGCGCGGCCAGGTCCAGCGCCTTGTGCACCATGAGGTTGTCTCCGGGCCGCGTCTTCACGGTAAGCGCCGGGCCGGCCATGCCGGTGCCGTCGTGCATGGGCCGCAGGCGCGCGCCTCCGGCCGCCATGCGCGACATGACATCGCTGATGTTCGCCACCGGCAGGCCGGCGAACCGGGCCACGACATCGGGGGCCACCTGGCGGCGGCGCTCATGAATCTGAAAACCTAGCATTGTCTCTCCCGGCACGGGCCGTAGTAGGGTGAAAAAAAAGATGGTAGCGCGGATGCGGCCACCATTAACAAACTGGGCCTGCAGGCGAAATAACAACGAACCGGGTCTGCCCGGATTGCCGCAGGGCCCCATTTCTGGCGATAATTGAGATTAATTCCCATTAACAAATTATCGCCAGCCGATGTCCCCTTCCCAACCGACGCCGTCCCTGGTCGTGGCCCAGTTGTACGACGCGCATCATGGCTGGCTGTTCAACTGGCTGCGCAAGCGCCTGGGCAACAGCGCCGACGCGGCCGACCTGGCGCAGGACACCTTCATGGGCATTCTGGCGGCCGGCCGGCGCCAGGCCCTGCCCGAGCTGCGCGAACCTCGCGCCTACCTGACCACCATCGCCAGGCGCCTGGTGGTAGACCTGTACCGGCGCCACGCACTCGAACGGGCCTACCTGGAAGCCCTGGCCCAGACGCCTCAAACCCACGCGCCGTCCGAGGAACAGCGCCTGACCGTCCTGCAGACGCTGCAGGAAGTGGACGCCCTGCTGGACGCCCTGCCTGCCAAGGTACGCAATGCCTTCCTGCTTTCGCAACTGGACGGGCTGACGTACGAGCAGATCGCCGCCGACATGAATATCAGCCTGCGCAGCGTCAAACGCTACATGGCTGAAGCCTTCCGGCACTGCATCCTGGCCGCGCCATGACGCCTGCCCTGACCGCTTCCATCGACCCCCGCATCGCCGCCGAGGCCGCCGACTGGCTAGTGCTGATGCATTCGGGCAAGTGCTCGCTGGCCGACCATCGCGCCTGTGATCAATGGCGCCAGCGCAGCGCGGAACATGAACGGGCCTGGCGGCGCGCCCAGGACGTGCTGGCCAAGCTGGGCGGCCTTCCGCCCGGGTTGGGCCGTGCCGCCCTGGACCGCAGCGTGCGCCACGACC
>NZ_JAJMLX010000118.1 GCF_020991325.1 Bordetella petrii
CCACGGGCAGCACGCAGCCGTCGAAGCGCCGCAGGGCCAGGCGGGCGCGTGCCAGCAGGCGGGAATCGGGCGCGCCGGGCGCCAGCATGGAAAGTTCCTGCACGTGCAGGCGCAGGCGGTCGGTGGGACCAGGCTGGGGTTCAGCCCAGGCACGCACCCAGGCTTCGTGGCCCGGGGCCATCAGCACCGCGCAATCGAGAGTTTCGCGCAAGGCAGGCTCCTTGAAACATACGCAAGGAAAGTAGCGTACGCGTCACATCAGCCTGCAGATATTCGCAGTTATCGCACTACGGTTTGTACTGATAAAAGCAAAAGGCGGCCAGGGCCGCCTTTTGCCTTGCACACGCCGATGCCGCTGGCGCGCGAACTGACTGCTTTAGTGCGTGCTGCGGGTCTGGCGCAGCTTGCGGGCCGCCACGGCTTGCGCCGCCAGCATGGCCAGCTCGGCTTCCACCACCGCGATGTCGGCCTTGTCCTTGGCATTGCGCAGGGCCTCTTCGGCCTTTTCGCGCGCCGCCACGGCACGGGCTTCGTCCAGGTCGGCGGCACGGATGGCCGTATCGGCCAGCACGGTGACCATGCCCGGTTGCACTTCCAGGATACCCCCGGCGACGAAGATGTTTTCCTCGCCTCCATCGGGGCGAACGATCTTGACCGTGCCGGGGCGTATGCGCGAAATCAGCGGGGTGTGGCCGGGCAGGATGCCCAGCTCGCCCGCTTCGCCAGGCAGCGTCACGAACTTCGCCTCACCGGCGAAGATCGCTTCTTCTGCGCTGACGACATCCACTTGCAGGGTAGCCATGTGAGCTCCTTATTGCAGTTTCTTGGCCTTCTCGAAGGCTTCGTCGATGGTGCCGACCATGTAGAAGGCCTGCTCGGGCAAGGCATCGCATTCGCCGTCGACGATCATCTTGAAACCGCGGATGGTCTCGGCCAGCGGCACGTACTTGCCAGGCGAACCCGTGAACACTTCGGCCACGTGGAACGGCTGCGACAGGAAGCGCTGGATCTTGCGCGCGCGGGCCACGGCTTGCTTGTCATCGGGCGACAGTTCGTCCATGCCCAGAATGGCGATGATGTCGCGCAGTTCCTTGTAGCGTTGCAGGGTTTGCTGCACGCCACGGGCCACGCCGTAGTGCTCTTCGCCCACGACTTGCGGGTCGAGCTGGCGGCTGGAGGAATCCAGCGGGTCCACGGCCGGGTAGATACCCAGCGCGGCGATGTCGCGCGATAGCACCACGGTGGAATCCAAATGCTGGAAGGTGGTGGCGGGCGAGGGGTCGGTCAAGTCGTCGGCGGGCACGTACACGGCCTGGATCGACGTAATGGAACCCGTCTTGGTGGACGTAATGCGCTCTTGCAGCACGCCCATTTCTTCGGCCAGCGTCGGCTGGTAGCCCACGGCCGAAGGCATACGGCCCAGCAGCGCCGACACTTCGGTACCGGCCAGGGTGTAGCGGTAGATGTTGTCGACGAAGAACAGGATGTCGCGGCCTTCGTCGCGGAACTTCTCGGCCATGGTCAGGCCGGTCAGGGCCACGCGCAGGCGGTTGCCCGGGGGCTCGTTCATCTGGCCGAACACCATCGCCACCTTGTCCAGCACCTTCGACTCTTCCATTTCGTGGTAGAAGTCGTTGCCTTCACGGGTACGTTCGCCCACACCGGCGAACACCGACAAGCCGCTGTGCTGCTTGGCGATGTTGTTGATCAGTTCCATCATGTTGACGGTCTTGCCCACGCCGGCGCCGCCGAACAGGCCGACCTTGCCGCCCTTGGCGAACGGGCACACCAGGTCGATAACCTTGATGCCGGTTTCCAGCAGTTCCACCGACGGCGACAGCTCGTCGAAACGGGGAGCCTGCTGGTGGATGGCGCGCTTTTCTTCCGAGGCGATGGGGCCGGCTTCGTCGATGGGACGGCCCAGCACGTCCATGATGCGGCCCAGGGTGCCGTGGCCCACGGGCACCGAGATCGGGGCGCCCGTGCCCACGACCTTCATGCCGCGGCGCAGGCCGTCGCTGGAGCCCAGCGCAATGGTACGCACCACGCCGTCGCCCAGCTGTTGCTGCACTTCCAGCGTCAGGCCCTTTTCGGCAAACGGCGAAGACTCGTCGGCCAGGGTAAGCGCTTCGTAGATCTTGGGCATTTGATCGCGGGGGAACTGAATATCCACCACGGCGCCGATGCACTGAACGATGGTTCCGTTGCTCATGTCGATTCCTTGCTTGATAGCTTTTTGACGGGTTGCAAGCAGCCTAGACGGCGGCCGCGCCCCCTACGATTTCCGAAATTTCTTTGGTGATCGCCGCCTGGCGGGTCTTGTTGTAGACCAGCTGCAGTTCGCCGATGACCTTCTTGGCGTTGTCCGATGCTGCCTTCATGGCGACCATCCGGGCCGACTGTTCCGAGGCCATGTTCTCGGCCACGGCCTGGTACAGCAGACCTTCGACGTAACGCTGCAACAGGTCGTCGATCACGCTCTTGGCATCGGGCTCGTAGATGTAGTCCCAGCTGTAGTTCGACTTGACCTCGCTGATTTCGGCCAGCGTGTCGGCGCCCGTCTGGAAGGGATCGTCCAAGCCGCTGGCCAGCGGCAGCAGGCGCAGGAACACCGGCTCTTGCTTCATGGTGTTCACGAAGCGCGTGGCGGCCACGTACAGCGCGTCGATTTCGCCGTTCAAGTAAGCGTCGAGCTGGACCTTGATGGCGCCCAGCAGGCGGTCGAGGTCGGGCTTGTCGCCCAGTTGCACTTCGTGCGAAACCAGTTTGGCGCCCAGGCGGGTAAGCAGGCCCAGGCCCTTGTTGCCGAACGCGGTGGTCTGCACGCGGATGCCGCGCTGATCGAATTCTTTCAGCTTGGCCAGCGTCACGCGGCTGATGTTGGTGTTCAGGCCGCCGCACAGACCCTTGTCGGTGGTAACCAGCACCACGCCCACCGCCTTGACCTCGCGTTCGACCAAGTACGGGTGGCTGTATTCGGGGTTGGCCTGCATCAGGTGCGCGGCGATCTCGCGCACCTTGGTGGCGTACGGACGACCCGCGCGCATCCGGTCCTGCGCCTTGCGCATTTTGGATGCAGCGACCATTTCCATCGCCTTGGTGATCTTGCGCGTGTTTTGCACGCTCTTGATCTTGGTTCGGATTTCCTTGATTCCGGGCATTGCGCTTTCCTGTTGTAACGGCTTGGCGGGGTTGCGGCCGGGGCTCGCCCCGCCCTACCGTAGGGCGGGCGCGAAGCCCGCCGCTACGCCAGACATTGCCTTAAAAAGCACCGTGCTTCTTGAAATCCTGGATGGCGGCGGCCAGTTCGGCTTCGTCGTCCTTGGACAGTTCCTTGGTGTCTTCGATGCGCTGGATCAGGCCGGCATGCTTCGCCTTGAGCTGATCTTTCAGCGACTTTTCGAAGGCCAGGACCTGCGCCACGTCCACGTCGTCCAGGTAGCCGTTGTTCACCGTGTACAGCGTGATGGCCAGTTCCCACACTTGCAGCGGCTGGTACTGGGGCTGCTTCAGCAGTTCCACCACACGCTTGCCGCGCTCGAGCTGGCGACGGGTCGCGTCGTCGAGATCGGAGGCGAATTGGGCGAAGGCGGCCAGTTCACGGTACTGTGCCAGGTCGGTACGAATACCGCCCGACAGCTTCTTGACGACCTTGGTCTGGGCGGCACCACCCACGCGCGACACCGAAATACCGGCGTTGATGGCGGGACGGACACCGGCGTTGAACAGGTCGGTTTCCAGGAAGATCTGGCCGTCGGTAATGGAGATGACGTTGGTCGGCACGAAGGCCGACACGTCGCCCGCCTGGGTTTCGATGATCGGCAGCGCGGTCAGCGAGCCGGTCTTGCCCTTGACGGCACCGTTGGTGAACTTCTCGACGTACTCTTCGTTGACGCGCGCGGCGCGTTCCAGCAGGCGCGAGTGCAGGTAGAACACGTCGCCGGGGTAGGCTTCGCGGCCCGGCGGACGGCGCAGCAGCAGCGACACTTGGCGGTAGGCCCAGGCTTGCTTGGTCAGGTCGTCGTAAATGATCAGGGCGTCTTCGCCGCGATCGCGGAAGTATTCACCCATGGTGCAGCCGGCGTAGGCGGCCAGGTACTGCATGGCGGCCGAGTCCGAGGCCGAGGCGGCCACGACGATGGTGAATTCCATGGCGCCGTGCTCTTCGAGCTTGCGCACCACGTTGTTGATGGTGGACGCCTTCTGGCCGATGGCGACGTACACGCAGGTGACGCCCTTGCCCTTCTGGCTGATGATGGTGTCCACGGCGACGGCGGTTTTACCCGTTTGGCGGTCGCCGATGATCAGTTCGCGCTGGCCACGGCCGATGGGCACCATCGAGTCGATGGCCTTGATGCCGGTTTGCAGCGGCTGGGACACCGAGCGGCGGGCGATAACGCCGGGCGCCACTTTTTCGATGATGTCGCTTTCTTTGGTGTCGATGGGGCCCTTGCCGTCGATGGGCACGCCCAGCGTGTTGACCACGCGGCCCTTCAGTTCGGGGCCGACCGGCACTTCGAGAATGCGGCCGGTGGTCTTGACCTGGTCGCCTTCGGAAACGCCCGTGTAGTCGCCCAGAATCACGGCGCCAACGGAGTCGCGCTCGAGGTTCAGCGCCACGCCGAAGACGTTGTTGGGGAATTCGAGCATTTCGCCCTGCATCACGTCGGACAGGCCGTGGATGCGGGTAATACCGTCGGTCACCGAGACCACGGTGCCTTGGGTACGAATGTCAGCCGAAGCGCCCAGGCCCTCGATGCGGCTCTTGAGCAGTTCGCTGATCTCGGAGGGATTGAGTTGCATATTGACTCCTGGAATCCTGTTTGTCTGGCCGTGCGCGCGTCAAGCGGCCAGCGTATCCCGCAAGCGGGCCAATTGGGCTTGTACGGAAGTATCGAGCACCTGGTCGCCAACCGCCACGCGCACGCCGCCGATCAGCGACTTGTCGACCGTGACATTGGCCTTGAGCTTGAGACCGAACTTGGTTTCGAGCGCGTCGATCAGTTCTTTGACCTGGGCATCGCTGAGTTCGAACGCGCTGGTGATTTCCGCCTGCGCCGTGCCTTCGTGACGATTTTTCAGTTCGACGAATTGCTTGGCGATGATGGGCAGCAACAGCAGCCGGTCGTTGGCCACCAGCAGTTCGACGAAGTTGCGGACGGCCTGGGGCAGTTCGGCCTTGACCAGGCCGGCGAACAACTGGACGCGTTGTTCATCGCCCAGCCGCGGGTCGGACATTGCCTCGCGAACGTCGGGCAGGGCAGCCAGTTGGGCCAGCCCCGCGATTTGATCGGCCCAGGCCGACAAACCGGCCTTGTCGTCGCGTGCCGCACTGAAAAGCGCCTCGGCGTAAGGCCTGGCAACAGTGGAAAGTTCAGCCATGGCGTTCCTGGATTAAAGCTGCGCCTTGAGCTGGGTGAGCAGCTCGGCGTGTGCGCGGGCGTCAACCTCGCGCTTGAGGATCTGTTCAGCACCCTTGACGGCCAGCGCGGCGACGTCGTCGCGCAGCGAATCGCGGGCACGCTGGACTTCCTGCGCGGCATCTTGCGCCGCTTGGGCGACGATGCGGGCGCGCTCGGCTTCAGCTTCGCGGCGGGCCTGCTCGATCAGGGAGGCGGCCTGCTTTTCGGCCTCGATGATGCGGGCATGGTTTTCGGATTTGGCAGAAGCCTCGATCAGACTGACGCGCGCTTGGGCTTGGGCCAGATCGGCCTTGCCCTTCTCGGCGGCGGCCAGGCCGTCGGCGATTTTTTGGCGGCGCTCGTCCATCGCCTTCGTCAGGGGCGGCCACACGAATTTCATCGTGAACCAGCCCAGAACGAAGAACACGAGCATCTGGAAAAAGATCGTCGCGTTCAGATTCACGGTCGTTCCTTTAACACCTTGCGGCTCCGGCCGCACCAAAGGCGTCGCGGAGCTCTCGATACTTTGCCGACATGCAGCGGAGGGATTCCGCTACCGTCGGCGTCAAGCCCGCCGTTGCTCTGGCGGGCGTTGCCATGAACCGCCGGGCTTAGCCCACGAACGGGTTGGCGAAGGCGAACAGCATGGCGATACCCACGCCGATCAGGAACGCCGCGTCGATCAGGCCAGCCAGCAGGAACATCTTGGTTTGCAGCGCATTCATCAGTTCAGGCTGACGAGCCGAAGCTTCCAGGTACTTGCCGCCCATCAGTGCGATGCCGATGCAAGCGCCGATAGCGCCCAGACCGATGATAAGACCGCAAGCGAGAGCAACGAAAGCGACGTTGGTCATGACAACTCCTTGGTTAGAAATCTGAAGTCAAATTGTAAGAAAACGGAACTGCTAGGTATGCAAGAGAATCTTGCGCCCCGGCGCGGGCGTGGCGCCCGTACCGGGAAAAAGGGGTCAATGCCCTTCGTGAGCCTGGCCGATGTACACCAGCGTCAGCATCATGAAGATAAATGCCTGCAACAACACGATCAGGATGTGGAAGATGGCCCAGATGGAACCAGCAAGCACATGACCGATGCCCAGGCCGATACTGGCGGCGTTCAGGCCCGTCCAGGCACCGCCCAGCAGGGCGATGAGCATGAACACGAGTTCGCCGGCGAACATGTTGCCGAACAACCGCATGCCCAGCGACACCGACTTGGCGGCGTATTCGATCAGGTTGAGCAGCAGGTTGGCGGGGGCCAGCAGCACCGCGCCGATGCCATGGGCATGGAAGGGGGCGGTGAAGAGTTCCTTGATGAAGCCGCCGGGGTGCTTGATCTTGATGCCGTAGTAGAACATCAGCAGCAGCACGCCCATGGACATGCCCATGGGCACGTTCAGGTCGGCGGTGGGCAGAATGCGGTGGTAGTACATGGGATCGCCGTGGTGCGCGCCCAGGCCGGTGACGCGCCAGAACGACGGCAGCAGATCGACCGGCAGCAGGTCGAGCGCGTTCATCAGGACGATCCAGAGGAAGACGGTAAGGGCCAGCGGAGCCACGAACAGGCGGCTTTTGGCGTTGGTGATGATGCCCTTGGCCTGTTCGTCGACCATGTCGACGATCATTTCGACGAAGGACTGGAAGCGGCCAGGGACGCCAGCGGTGGAGCGGCGGGCGGCCAGCCACAGGAAGCCAACCACGACCAGGCCCGTGAGCGCAGACCAGAACAACGAGTCATAGTTGATGACGTTGAACTGCGCGATGGCGGACTGCTTTTCGCCAATATTGTTCAGGTGCACCAGGTGGTGCTGAATATACGCGGACTGAGGCGATACGTCGCTGGCAGCAGCCATTTGAACCCTACCCTGTTTGCTGTGTGGCCGGACCCTTGCGAGCCGGCCGTTGCATGATTTCTAAGCAGCTATGACAACTTGCGAAACAACAACAGCAGGAAATAGCCCTTCAGTGTGAAGACCAGCCCCAGCAGCACCGCCGGCCATATCAGCCAAGCCTGCGCCACATAAGACAGCAGCCACAACAGCAGCGCCGTCATGAGCAGCTTGATCATCTCACCAAGGAAAAAAGTAACGGGACTGGCTTGACCTGACTTGAGCACGCCGACCAGCAAGCGCAATGCAAACAACGCATTGGGTATGAAATATGCCCCTGCCCCCGCCAACGCCGACAAACCTGCCGCCGCCCCCGCAATGATCCCTGCGATCGCTGCCGCCGCGAGCCCCATGGCACCCTGCGCCGCCAATACCCGCAAGAGCCCACGGCAAGCTTGAGCATTCAGTGCCGCGCGATCGGCATCGGTAAGCACCGGATTGTGTTCTACCAGGCTTTGCATCAGGCTTCCCCGCTCCTGCGGTAAAGACGGGCGCGGTGAGTCCACCACGTGTTTTTATCCCGCAAGCGTCAAACCCGTAGAGTATAGCGTGTTTTTTTTTGACCGGGCAAATGAAGAAACCGGCGCCGGATCAGTCCGGCGCCGGTTTAATGGGCGCGGCCAGGCGGGCCGGCCGTTGCGGCAGGCCGCCGCGCGCGGCGGGTCAGTCTTCCTGGACCGGGGGCGGGGCCCAGTTGCCGTCCAGCGCGATGTCCTTGGGCCAGTACAGGCGCATGTTCAGCAGGAAGTTGCCCTGGTCGGGTGCCGGCAGCCAGTTCGACGATTTGTCGCGGCCGGGGTCGTCGCGCGAGATGTAGATGTCGAGCGAGCCGTCGGCGTTGTACTTGAGGGGATCGGTGCTGCGCAGGGCATAGCGGCCGATGCGGTTGGGAGCCAGGGCGTTCTGGGCGTTATACAGAATCAACGACCATGACGCATTGACCGGCGGCAACTGACCTTTGTCGAAGTGCAGCACGTAGTCTTCATCGCTGCGCAGCAGTTCGCCGTCGTCGTCGATCATGGTCACCGGATACAGCGCGTCGTGCGGCGTGGTGGCGCCCAGCCCCGCATACGCGATGGCGGCGCGGCGCGTGTAGTCGGTGCCATAAGTGCCGATGCCGGTCAGCACCGTGTTCCAGCCGTTCATGGGCGTGCCCAGCCGCTGCACCGCATCGGCAATGCGGCGCCCGGCCACCGGCTGCGCCTCGGCCAGCGCCTGCTGCACGGCAGGGTCCAGCCGGTTGTACGCAAACGGCTGCGGGCCCGCCAGGCCGATGCGCTGCATGCGCGACAGCATGGCGTGGTCATTGTCATGCGGCGGGTTGGTGCGCATCAGTTCGGCGAACAGCGTGAAGTAGGTGGCCGGATCCATGGCCGCCACTTGCTGGCCGGGCGACCCCTGGGCATTCCAGGTGATCGACGAGGCCATGGGCGACGGTGGCGGCACGGCCATGCCAGGCGCCCCCACTGGCGTATAGCCGGGGCTGGACGGACTTTGCGGCCAGACGGCCGGCTTGGCGGCCCCGCGGCGCGGCGGTGTCACCGGGGTGACGGGAGGCGGCGCCACGGCCATGGGCGAGGCGGTCATGCCGGCCTGGAACTGGTTGACGGCGCCATACTCGGCCGACCCGCCGGTCTGGATGCGGGCCAGCAGCCAGCCCATGTTGGTGGGGCTGCGCACCACTTCCGCGCCGAAGGGCGCCGTGCCTTGCCAATGCGGGCCGACGATGACGAAGGTTTGTTCGCCATTGCCCGTGGTGCGGGTGCCGCGCGAGGCAAACTCGTCGGTCCACATGTCCAACAGCGACACCGCGTAATAGCGGCCGCCCGAATCGGGAATGCGCACCATCAACGGCTGGCGCGACACGTCGTACCACAGGCTGGAATACAGCATGTCGGTACTGGGCCAGGCCACGTCCGTGCTGCCGGGGTCGGGGAACACGGTGCGATGGCCGAACTGGTTCATGGGCGCCTTGCCCGCCAGCGAGGTCTGCACCTGGGTCGATGCGCGCCGCGTGGCTTCCATCAGCACCATGGGATAGGCGTACAGATAGGCGTCGACGGCAATGTCCTGCAGTTCTTCCGCCGACACGGCGGCGCGCGCGGAGGGAACAGGGGTTTCGGACACCAGCCGCATGGACGGCTGCGGTTGCCGGTAGGGGGTCTGGGCCAGGGCGGCGCAGGCAAAGCAGGCGCCCAGCGCGCCGGCCAGCACGGCCTGGGGCCAGCGGCGGCCTGGGGTAAAGGGACGACGATGCATTGAGGGCTCCTTGTTCGTTGTTGGCAAACGAGCCAGCCATCCCGCCACGCGGGACGGCCTCTTCGACATAACGCCGTTCCAGGATAGCTGGGACGCTGCAACAAGGTGCAACCTAAAGGTTACAGCCGGCAACCATCTGTCCCCGACCTTCCCCTGCGCTTCCTCGTGGCCGGGCAGGATACCTGCCCAAGCCCGGCTAACAAGCGTTACTTGTGCTTGAACTCGGGCGTGCGTTTCTCCATGAACGCGGCCATGCCCTCTTTCTGGTCCGCGGTGCCGAACAGCGAGTGGAAGACGCGGCGCTCGAACAGCAGGCCTTCGTTCAACGAACCCTCGAAGGCGCGGTTGACGCATTCCTTGGCCATCATTACCGACGGCAGCGACATGGATGCAATGACGGTGGCTGCCTCGATGGCCTCGTCCAGCAGCTTCGCGGCGGGCACCACGCGCGACACCAGGCCCGCGCGCTCGGCTTCCTCGGCGCCCATCATGCGCGCCGTCAGGGCCAGGTCCATGGCCTTGGCCTTGCCCACCGCGCGCGGCAGGCGCTGCGTTCCGCCGGCGCCGGGAATGACGCCCAGCTTGATTTCCGGCTGGCCGAACTTGGCGCTCTCGGCCGCAATGATGATGTCGCACATCATGGCCAGTTCGCAGCCGCCGCCCAGGGCGTAGCCACCCACCGCGGCAATGACGGGCTTGCGGATGCGCTTCAGGGTTTCCCAGTTGCGCGTGATGTATTCGCTGCCGTACACGTCCATGTACGACCAGTCTTTCATGGCGCCGATGTCGGCGCCGGCCGCGAAGGCCTTTTCGCTGCCGGTGATCACCACCGCGCCGATGCTGTCATCGGCCTCGAAGGCCAGCAGCGCGGCGCCCAGCTCGTTCATGAGCTGATCGTTGAGCGCATTGAGCGCCTTGGGGCGGTTCAGCGTCAGCAGCCCGACACGGCCGCGGGTTTCGACCAGCACAAACGACTCGCTCATGAATGTCTCCTGGAGAATTAAGCGTAGGAAAGTAAGATAGCGCAATGAACACACCCGTAATTTACCGCCTGGAACCCCATGACCCCGCCGGACACCGTTTCCGCGTGCGCGTGACGGTGGCCGAACCCGATCCGGCGGGGCAGCGCCTGGCCCTGCCGGCCTGGATTCCCGGCAGCTACCTGGTCCGCGATTTCTCGCGGCAGATCGAGACCCTGCAAGCCCGCGCGGCCGGCCGCCTGGTGGGCGCCACCAAGCTCGACAACCACACTTGGCAGGTGGAACCCTGCAACGGGCCGCTACAGGTGGACTACACCGTCTACGCCTGGGATTTATCGGTGCGCGGCGCGCACCTGGATGAAACGCATGGTTTTTTCAACGGCACCAGCGTGTTTCTGCGCGTGGAAGGCCAGGAGCACAGCCCCTGCCTGCTGGACCTGGCGCCGCCGCGCGGCATCGACGGCTGGAAGGTCTACACCAGCCTGCCCGAAGCGCGCGGCCACGCCGGCGCGGCGCGGCGCCATGGCTTCGGCCGGTACCTGGCGCCCGACTACGACGCCCTGATCGACCACCCCGTGGAAATGGGCACGCCGCAGGTGGCCCGCTTTACCGCGCACGGGGCCGAGCACGAACTGGTGTTCACCGGCGTGGTGCCCAGGCTGGACCTGGCGCGCATCGCCGCCGACGTGCGCCGTATCTGCGAAGCCCAGATCGCGTTTTTCGAGCCGCGCAGCAAGCGCGCGCCGTTCCTGGACAGCAGCGACCGCTATGTGTTCATGACCATGGTGGTGGGCGACGGGCACGGCGGCCTGGAACACCGTGCCAGCACGGCCCTGATGGCGTCGCGCAAAGACCTGCCGGTGCCGGGCCAGCAAGGCCAGGGAGAAGGCTACCGGGGCTTCCTGGGCCTGGTCAGCCATGAATACTTCCACACCTGGAACGTCAAGCGCATCAAGCCGGCGGCGTTCGTGCCGTATGGCCTGCAGCAGCCCGACCTGACCCGGCTGCTGTGGGTGTTCGAGGGCTTCACTTCGTACTACGACGACCTGATGCTGCTGCGTTCAGGCGCCATCGGCCTGACCGACTACCTGCGCCTGCTGGCCAAGACCATCACCAGCGTGGCGCGCACCCCCGGGCGCCACAAGCAATCGGTGGCGGAAAGTTCGTTCGATTCCTGGACTCGCTACTACAAGCAAGACGAGAACTCGCCCAACGCCCTGGTCAGCTACTACACCAAGGGCGCGCTGGTGGCCCTGGGGCTGGATCTGGCCATCCGGCGCGACAGCGGCGGCGCGCATTCACTGGACGACGTGATGCGGCTGCTGTGGCAGCGCTATGGCCGCGACTTCTATCGCGGCAAGCCACAAGGGCTGCCCGAAGACGCCCTGCCCGCCCTGGTGCGCGAGGCCACTGGCGTGGACGTGCGGCGCTTCGTGGCGCGCTACGCCTACGGCACGGCCGACGTGCCGCTGGCCGAACTGCTGGCGCCGCATGGCGTCGGCATGCAATGGAAGCCCACGGTCAACATTCCGTCGCTGGACGTGCGCACGCGCAAGCAGGGCGAAACGCTGGTGCTGGCTACCGTGCTGGAAGGCGGCGCCGCCCACAAGGGCGGGCTGTCGGCAGGCGACGTGCTGGTGGCGGTGGACGGCCTGCGGGTAGATCCGCCCGCCGGCCTGGACATACTGCTGGCCCAGTACCGCGCGGGCGACCGCGTCACCGTGCACGTGTTCCGCCGCGACGAACTGCGCGCCTTCAACGTGCGGTTGGCGGCGCCGGCCGCGCTGGACTGCGTGCTGTCGGCGAAATAGCGCAACGCTGGGGGGCTGCCTGCTTCTGGGCGGGTGTCTGGCTCCCGCCAGGGTGCCAGACACCGAATATGGCCAGACCATCCGCACACCACGGTGTCTGACACCCTGGCGGGAGTCAGACACCCGACTCCGGCTGGCCGGCGGCGCGTTCCCATCTGCGCTGGATGGCCTTGGCGGCAACCACCCCGTCGGCCAGCGACGTAACCACGCAAGGGTGCATGCGGTTGGCCACTTCGCCTATGGCAAAGACATTGGGCACACTGGTTTCGGCCGTGGCGCCGTCGGTGCGGATATATCCGCGCGCATCGCGTTCCAGGCCCAGGCCGTCGGCAAACGCGGCCTGCGGTTCCCAGCCGTAGAACACCAGGATCAGGTCGTAGGCGCGGCCGTCCACCGTGCGCGCCACGGGGTCGACCTGGTAGGCCCCCACGTGCACGCCATCGTGTCCCGCGCGCGCCACCCACTGCTGCTGCGCGCGCACCGTGCGGGCATACAGGTGCACGCGGCGGGCGCCCGCCTGGCACTGGACGATTTCGGCGACGGCCATTCCAGCCTGCGCCTGTGGGCCGAGGTGAAGCCCGGCTTCGTGAAGATCGACAAATACTTCATCCGCGACATCGCAGCGCATTCCGAGAAGCTGCAGATGCTGCAGGCCATCAAGGGCATCGCCGACGTGTTCGGCACCACGCTGGTGGCCGAGGGCATCGAGACGCAGGAAGAGCTGCACGCCCTGCGCGACCTGGACATTCCCTGCGGCCAGGGCTACCTGCTGGGCCGGCCGGCGCGCGCGCCGCACGCCGCCATCG
>NZ_JAJMLX010000119.1 GCF_020991325.1 Bordetella petrii
GCCGGCCGCGCCGCGGCGTGGCCGGCGTCATTTGGCCGGCGCGGGTTGCTGGGGCACGCCATTGCCGGCGCGGAACGGATAGCGGCTGAATACCTGCGCCACGCTGGCCTCTACATTCTGCGTGGACGTGGCGGCCTCGGGGTTGTTGACCACCCCCGTGCTGACGCCTTCCCACACCAGTTGCTTGCGGCGCGCGTCGACCAGGTCGATATTCAGGGTGCCCTCGGTGTATTGGTAGACGTCGTTGCCCCAACCGTAGCCCGGCCAGCCGCCATAGAAACCGGCACGATAGCCATAGTACGGACCAGGCGCGGGCGTGACTTCGGTCTTGGCCTGCAGTTTCGCATTGAAGTTGACCAGCAGGTCGGGCGCTTGCTCGCTATAGGTATAGCCGCGCATTTCCATCTGGCCGCGGGTGGCGGTTTTCAGGCGTTCGGTCAGCAGCGAGCTGTACCCGGCCTTGTCGGTACCCAGCGGCGACATGAAGCCGAAAGTGCGGTAGCGCGCAAAATCGGCGGCATGGTCGTAATCGCTGCGCACGGTGGGCCCGGAGGCGCAGGCCGACAGCAGGCTGGCCAGGGCCAGGACGGGGAATAGCGCGATGCGTCGTTGCATGGAGGTCTCCGCGAGATGGTCGCGCAGGCATCATGCCGCGATCCCCGCAAACTTGCAATACGATCTCATTCGCATTGGTTCCGGGCCGGCCCGCCGCTACACTATGCGCAGCTTCCACTTTCCGGCGCCATGACCTCATCCGCACTTGAACTCGACGGCTCGATCTGGCTGCGTGCCGGGGCGCACACCCTGGGCGGCAAGAGCCGCATCGACCTGCTGGCCCAGATAGACGCCACCGGCTCCATCAGCGCCGCGGCGCGTGCCGCGGGCATGAGCTACAAGGGCGCCTGGGACGCCATCGATGCCATGAACAACCTGGCCGGCGAACCGCTGGTGTTGCGCGCCACCGGCGGCAAGGGCGGCGGCGGCGCGCACCTTACCGAGCGGGCCCGGCAGTTGATCCACACCTTCCACACGCTGGAAGCCGAACACCGGCGCGTCATGGCGCACCTGGCGCAAACCGGCCTGGATGCCGCCGGCGACCTGAACCTGATGAGACGCATCATGCTGAAAACCAGCGCCCGCAACAAATTGCTGGGCACCGTCAGCGCCATGCGCGAAGGCGCGGTGAATGACGAGATCAGCCTGCGCATCGTGGGCGGCCACGAAATCGTGGCCGTCATCACGCGCGACAGCACGGCGGAACTGGGCCTGGCCGTGGGCGCGGAGGCCATCGCCCTGGTGAAAGCGCCATCGGTGATGATCGCGCTGCCTGGCGATGGCCTGCGCCTGTCGGCGCGCAACCAATTGCAGGGCACCGTGACCCGGGTGCGCCCGGGCGCGGTCAACAGCGAAGTCATCGTGGAACTGGACGGCGGCGGCACCATTGCCGCCATCATCACGCAAGACAGCGCCGAGGCGCTGCAGCTGGCGCCCGGCGTGGCGGCGGTGGCGGTGTTCGATGCGTCGAGCGTGATCCTGGGGGTAGTGGCCTAGCGTGCTTGCGGTTCAGGACGGTGAAAAAGCGCGCCTTGATACAGCCGGGTGTCCGGCTCCCGTCAGGGTGCCGGACACCGTCCTACTGCGGCTGCCCTGGCACACAACGGTGTCTGGCACCCTGACGGGATCCAGACACCTGTTAACATCATTGAACGCTCGCCACGGTGGTTTAAGGCAGCGCCATGGGTGCGTGCCTGAGGCCATGGCCGCGAGCGCCCCGCGCGGGTGATGCCGCTAGCCCAGCAGCAGCGCGTCGTCCGACAGTTTCTCGCCGCGCACCCGCTCGAACATGGCCAGCAGGTCGGGTACGTCCATGCCCTTGCGCTCATCGCCGGATACGTCCAGCACCACCTGGCCCTGGTGCAGCATGACCGTGCGGTCGCCCACGTCCAGGGCCTGCCGCATGCTGTGGGTGACCATCATGGTGGTGAGCTTGGTTTCCGCCACGATGCGCGCCGTCAGCTGCAGCACGAAATCGGCGGTGCGCGGATCCAGCGCCGCCGTATGTTCGTCGAGCAGCAGGATGCGCGAGGGCTGCAAGGCCGCCATCAGCAGGCTGACGGCCTGGCGCTGCCCTCCGGACAGCAGGCCGATGCGGTCGGTAAGCCGGTTTTCCAGCCCCAGGCCCAGCGTGGCCAGGCGTTCGCGAAAGCCGTCCCGCATGCTGGCCTTGACCGCCCTGCCGAAACCTCGGCGCGCGCCGCGCAACTGCGCCAGCGCCATGTTTTCCTCGATGGTGAGGTCTTCGCAGGTACCGGCCATGGGGTCCTGGAAGACGCGCGCCACGCGGCCCGCGCGGCTCCATACCGGGGCGCGGGTGACATCGGTGCCGTCGATTTCGATGCGGCCGGCATCCACCGGCAGGTCGCCCGAGACCGCGTTCAGGAAGGTGGACTTGCCGGCGCCATTGGAACCGATGACGGTGACGAACTGCCCGCTGGGGATTTCGAGCGACAGGCCACGCAGGGCCCGCGTCTCGATGGGCGTGCCCGCGTTGAAGGTGATTTTCAGGTCTTGTGCGCGCAGCATGGTCAGGCTCCTTTCTTGCCGACCAGGCGGCGCTTCATCATGGGAATGACCAGGGCGATAGTGACCAGCACCGCCGTCACCAGGTTGAGGTCCTGGGCCTGCAGGCCGATGAAATCACTGTTAAGCGCCAGCGCGATGAAAAAGCGGTAGACGATGGCGCCCAGGATCACGGCCAGGGTGGTCAGCACCAGCTTGCGCGACGGCAGGATGCTTTCACCGACGATGACCGCGGCCAGGCCGATGACGATGGTGCCAATGCCCATGGAAATATCGGAACCTCCCTGGGTCTGCGCGAACAGCGCGCCGGCCAGGCCGACCAGCGCGTTCGACAGCGCCATGCCGGCCAGGATCATGCCGCCGGTATTCACCCCCTGGGCCCGCGCCATGCGGCCATTGGAGCCCGTGGCGCGCATCGCCAGGCCGGTCTGGGTGGACAGGAACCAGTCCAGCAGCAGCTTTACCGCCACCACCACGCCCACCAGGATCAAGGGGCGCGCGACGTAGTCGCTGAGCCATTCGGGCTGCAGGATGGTGAACACCGTGGACTCGGTGATCAAGGGCACATTGGGCCGCCCCATGATGCGCAGATTGATGGAATACAGCGCGATCATCATCAGGATGCTGGCCAGCAAGTCCATGATGCGCAGCTTGACGTTCAGCCAGCCCGTGACCAGGCCCGCCACCGCGCCCGCGCCGGTGGCCGCCAGCGTGGCGGTGAAGGGGTCGACACCCCCCGAAATAAGCGTGGCGGCCACGGCCCCGCCGAGGGGAAAGCTGCCGTCCACCGTCAGGTCGGGAAAGCGCAGCAGCCGGAATGAAATCAGCACGCCCAGCGCGACCAGGCTGAAAATCAGACCGATTTCCAGGGCGCCGAGCAAAGAGAACAGGGACATGAATCGAGTCTGGCCCGCCGCGTCTTGTGGACCCGGCCGGCGCTGCCTTGAATTGTGTTCAGTGGAAAACCACGCGCCGCCGGCCCCATGGGGCCGGCGCGGCACGCATTACTTGATGACCTGCGCCGCCGACTTCATCAGCGCGTCGGAAAGCGTGACACCCTGCTTGGACGCGGCGCCGGGGTTGACGAACAGTTGCAGGTTGGAACTGGTTTCCGAAGCGATGGCGCCCGGTTTCTCGCCCTTCAGGATGCGCACCACGATCTTGCCGGTTTGCACGCCCAGGTCGTGGTAGTTGATGCCCAGCGCGGCGATGGCGCCGCGCTTGACGCTGTCGGTATCGGATGCCACCAGGGGAATCTTGGCGTCGTTGCCCACCTTGACCAGCGATTCATACGCCGACACCACGTTGTTGTCGGTGTTGGTGTAGATGACGTCGACCTTGCCGATCAGGCTGCGGGCCGCCGAAGCCACGTCCACGGTACGCGGGGCCGCGGCTTCCACCAGGGTAAGGCCGGCCTTGGGCAGCAGTTCCTGCAATTGCTTGACCACCACCACCGAATTGGCCTCGCCGGGGTTGTACACCATGCCCACCCGCTTGGCATCGGGCACGACCTTCTTGATGAGCTCTACCTGCTTGTCCAGGGCCAGCAGGTCGGACACGCCCGTGACGTTGGTGCCGGAGGGCTCCATACTGGGAACCAGCTGCGCCGCCACCGGATCGGTAACCGCCGAGTACACGACGGGAACGTCCTTGGTGGCCGCCACCACCGATTGGGCCGACGGCGTGGCGATGGCCACGATGACGTCGGGGCGGTCGCCCACGAACTTGCGGGCGATCTGGGCGGCGGTGCCGGTATTGCCCTGCGCGCTTTGGTATTGCCACTTGAGGTTCTTGCCGGATTCGTAACCGGCCTGCTTCAGGGCGTCTTGTACGCCGTCGCGCACGGCATCCAGGGCGGGATGCTCGACGATGGCCGTGACGGCCACCGATTTCTGCTGCGCCATGGCAGGAACAGCCTGGATAGCCAGCGCCGCCGCCACCGCGCCCACCGTCAGAAAATGTTTTTTTCCGATCAGCATAGGGTTTACTCCTTGCACCTTCTTGGTGTTGTTTATTATCACGGCCGGCGCCGGCGGCTTCCCGCCAGCCTGCCGGCCCATGAAACCCCTAAGTCTAACGTGTCGCGGCGGGCTTGGCGGCCGGGGGAAATCCCTAGAATGGTGCACGCCCCGGCCCTAGCTGGCCGGCCCCATGATGTAGTCGGGCAGCCAGGTCACGATGCCGGGAAAGATGCACAGCAGCACGATGCCCGCCAGCATGACCATCACATAGGGCAGCGCCCCCCACAACACATCCTTGGTGGGCACCTGCGGGGCAATCGAGTTCAAGACGAACAGGTTCAGGCCGATGGGTGGCGTGATCAGGCCGATTTCCATATTGATGGTCAGCACCACCGCGAACCAGTAGGGGTCGAACCCGGCCTGGATCACGATGGGGTACAGCAGCGGCGCCGCCATGACGATGACCGCCACCGGCGGCAGGAACATGCCGGAAATCAACAGGAAAACATTGATCAGGCCCATCAGCACCCAGCGGTTGACCTCCATGGCGGCGATGGCCTGCGCCACCGTCTGCGTAATGAACATGGACGACAGGGCGAACGCGAACAGTTCCGCGGACGCCATGATCATCATGATCATCACGCTTTCGCGCATGGCCGAGCTGAATATGCCCGTATAGGTCTTCAAGCGCACCAGCCGGTACACCACCGCCACCACCAGCAGGGTCAGCATGGCGCCGGCGCCGGCCGCCTCGGAAGGCGTGGCCACGCCGCCATACAGCACGAACAGCAGCCCCACCACGATCATCAGCAGCGGCAACACGCGCGGCATGGTCTGCAGCTTGTCGCGCAGCGAATACGATACCTTGCCCACGTCGAAGCTGAAGCCCTTGCGGCGCGCGTCCAGCAGCGCCCAGGCCATGAACATGGCGGTCAGCATCAGGCCGGGCAGCACGCCCGCCAGGAACAGGCGGCCGATGGATGTCTGGGTGGAAATCCCGTAGACGATCATGGTGACCGAGGGCGGAATCAGGATGCCCAGCGTGCCCCCCGCGGCAATGGACCCCGTGGCCACCGAGGCCGGATAGCCGCGGTTCATCATCTCGGGGATGCCCATCTTGCCAATGGCCGCGCAGGTGGCCGGGCTGGACCCCGTCATGCCCGCGAAGATGGCGCAGGCGCCGATATTCGACAGCACCAGGCCGCCCGGCACCTTGTACAGCCAGCGGTCCAGCGCCTTGTACAGATCGCCCCCGGCCGGCGTGCCCGCCACGATGGCGCCCATGAGCACGAACATGGGGATGGACACGTAGGCCAGGTTGGCGATGCCCGCGAACATAGTCTCGGCCACCACCTCGACCACGGCGGGGCCCATGTCCATGAACAGCCCGCCCATCGCGGCCAGGCCCAGTGCGAACGCGATGGGCATGCCGGTGCCCAGGAATATGAACAGCGAAGCAATAATGGCAATGGCGGCCATGGTCGGGCTCATGCGTAGGCTCCCGGCGAATAGATCTTGAGGATCTCAACCAGGTACTGCAGGCTGAGCAGGACAAAGCCCAACACCATGGGCGCCAGGGGAATCCACAACGAAATGGCGTCGATGGTGGGCGTGGTCCAGCCGCCGTCCCAGGCGGCATACCAGTACATGCCGCTGGCCACCGCCATGATCACGCAGAACAGCAGGCCCAGCACCGAGGCTGTCAGCTTCAGGCGGCGCAGCGCGTTGTCGCGCAGCAGCAGTTCGATCACCTCGACACCCACGTGCCCGCGCGTCAGCAGCACATACGGCGCGCCGATGAAGATCGCCGCGGTTGCCGAAAACACCACCACTTCCGTTTGCCAGCTGGTGGGCGCGCGGAACACGTAGCGCATGAAAATCATCTGGCATACGACCACCATGGCCACCACCAGCAATAAAGCGGCCAGCACGCCCGCCGCGCGCGACAGGCGTTCTGTCGCGACCACAAAACCTCGAAGCATGGTTTCCCCTTCGCATGAAACGGGCGGGCGGCCAGGCGCCGCGCCGCCCTACCCTGGCCGTTATTGCACCGCCAGCGCTTTCTTCAGCAACTCGTCGCCGCCCTTTACTTTGTCGGCAAAATTCTTGTAGGACGACTGTTTGGCCACTTCCATCCAGGCATCGAAGTCGGCCTTGCTCATGGTGACGACTTTCACGCCCGCCTTGGTGAACGCGTCCACCATTTTCTTCTCGCCCTTGCGCGCCTCGTCCGTGAAGTAGTCCTCGGCTTTCTTGGCGGCGGCCATGATGGCTTTCTGCTGCTCGGGCTTGAGCTTGTCGTAAACGCGCTTGGACATCACCACGGGTTCATACATGAACCACAGCGCATTGTCGCCAGGCGCGGTCAGGCACTTGGCCTGCTCGTACAGGCGATACGACACGAAGCTGTCGTTGGACGTATTGGCCGCGTCCAGCACGCCAGTCTGCATGCCCGTGTAGACCTCGGACGACGGCATGGACGCGATCGAGGCGCCCGCGGCCGCCAGCATCTGCTCGAACGCCGGGCCGGCGGCGCGGATGACCTGCCCCTTGATGGTATCGGGCGAGGTAATGCAGTCTTTCTTGGATGCGAAGCCGCCCGCCAGCCAGGCGTCGGCGATGACGATCACGCCATTCTTCTCGGTGAGCGCATGGATTTCCTTCATGAAATCCGATTTGTTCAAGCGCAGCGCGTGGTCGAAGTTGCGCACCAGGCCGGGCATCAGCGTGGCCGAAAACTGCGGCACGCGCCCGGAGGCATAGTCCAGGGGGAAGGCGGACATGTCCAGCTGGCCGCGCGTCAGTGCGCCCCACTGCTCGGTTGCCTTATATAGCGACGAGCCGGGAAACACCTGGATCTTCAGGCCCACGTTGGCGGCGGCCACTTCGCGGGCAATGATCTGCACCATTTCGTCGCGGGGGTCGCCCTGCCCGCCCGGGAACTGGTGCGACGCGCGTAGCGTCACGTCCTGGGCCAGGGCCGGGCCGGCGGCGGCCAGCGCCGCCGCCAAGGCGGCGATGCGAATTGCGTTCTTCATGAGTTGTCTCCGTTATTCAGATAGTTCTGTCGTGAAGGAACTGCGGCTGCGAACTGGCGCCAGTGCATGGCCGGCGCCTTACAGGTTGGAAGTGGGAAAGGGTGGCGTCTCCTGGGGAAGTCGGTTGGGCCGCGGTTCAGCGGCTGGCGTAGTCGGTGCGCAGCACGTTCTTCTGCACCTTGCCCATGGTATTGCGGGGCAACTGATCGATCAGATGAATCTGCTTGGGCACCTTGAAATTGGCGATGCGGGTTTTCAGGTCGGCCTGCATGGCGGCGGTATCGATGGCCGCCCCCGGGCGCGGCACCACCACCGCCACCACGGCTTCGCCGAAATCGGGGTGCGGCACGCCGATGACGGCCGATTCCGATACGCCGGGCATTTCGTCGATCAGCAGTTCGATCTCTTTCGGGTAGACGTTGTAGCCGCCCGAGATGATCAGGTCTTTGCTGCGGCCGACGATGGACAGGTAATCGCCCGGCACGGCGCGGCCGCCCGATTCACCGCCCCAGCGGCCCACGTCGCCGGTGCGGAACCAGCCGTCGGCGGTAAATTCCTCGCGCGTTTTCTCGGGCATGCGCCAATAGCCCGCAAACACATTGGGCCCGCGCACCTGCACATTGCCGATGTCGCCCGGGGGCAAGGCCGCGCCGGCGTCGTCCACCACCCGCACCTGCACGCCCGGCAGGGCCTTGCCCACCGTTCCACCCAGCCGCTCGCCGTCGGCCGGATCATAGGGATTGGAAGTGAGCATCACGGTTTCGCTCATGCCGTAGCGCTCGAGGATGGTGTGCCCGGTGCGCTGCTGGAACTCGGCGAAGGTTTCCATCAGCAGCGGCGCCGACCCGGAAATGAACAGGCGCATGTTGGCGCATGCCTGGCGACTGAAACGCGCCTCGGCCAGCAGGCGCACATAATAGGTCGGTACCCCCATCATGACGGTGCAGCGCGGCAGGTAGCGCAATGCCTGGTCCACATCCAGCCTGGGCAGCCAGATCATGCGCGCCCCGGCCAGCAGCGCGCCGTGCGAGGCCACGAACAGGCCATGCACGTGGAAGATGGGAAGCATATGCAGCAAGACGTCATCCGGGCGCCACCCCCAGTAGCGGCGCAGCACTTGCGCATTCGATGCCAGGTTGCCATGCGACAGCATGGCGCCCTTGCTGCGGCCCGTGGTGCCCGAGGTGTACAGGATGGCGGCCAGGTCGCCGGCCTGGCGTGCCGCGGTGTCGAAAGACTGGCTCAGCCCGGCCGCGGCGTCCAGCAGCGTGCCGCTGCGGTCTTCGTCCAGCGTATAGACATGCCGCGTGCCTGCCTGGTCGGCCACGCGCCGGACCCAGTCCAGGTTCTTGCTGGCGCACACCACCACCGAGGGTTCGGCATCGCCCAGGAAGTACGCTACCTCGGCTTCGCGGTATGCGGTGTTCAAGGGCAGGTACACGTAGCCGGCACGCAGCGTGGCCAGGTACAGCAGCAGCGCCTCGGGCGATTTTTCCACTTGCACGGCCACCCGCGCGCCTTCGGGCAAGCCCAGCGAGACCAGCAGGTTTGCCAGGCAGGCGCTGGCACGGTCGATATCATCCCAGGTGTAGAGCAGGTCGGGCGTCTCCAGCGCGACCTGGCTGCGGTCGGCGGGAAACCCGCCGGCCAGCACGGTGTACAGATTGGCGTTGCTCACCTTTTTCAGTCTCCGGTAAATACGGGCGGCCGCCCCGCCAGGAAGGCGTCTACGCCTTCGCGATGGTCGTGGCTGCCGGCATACGAAAAAAAATCCTGATATTCGGCATCGGTCAGCGGCGCGGGCTGCGACAGCCGGCGCGCCTGGCGCTTGTTGATGCGTGCCGCCAGGGGCGCGCCGCGCATGACGCGTTCGGCGCAGGCCTGGGCCTGCCCGGCCACTTCGCCGTCGGGCACCACCCGCGTCAGCAGGCCCAGCGCCTGTGCCTCGTGCGCATCGAACACCCGGCCTTCCAGCAAAATGGCCAGGGTGGCCGCGCGCCCCGCCAGGGCCAGCAGGCCCTGCATTTCCTCGGGCGCCATGGGAAAGCCCAGCCGGTTGATGGGCACGCCGAAGCGCGCCGAGGCACCCGCGATGCGCAGGTCGCACTGGCAGGCGATTTCCAGCCCGCCGCCCACGCATACCCCGTCTATCTGCGCCACCACCGGGTGCGGGCAATGCGCCACCGCGGCCAGGGCCGGCGCCAATATCTGCTGGTGATAGCGCCGCACCTGGCCGGGGTTGCCACGCACCGCAGGAAACTCGCGAATGTCGGCTCCCGCGGCAAACTGGCCGCCCTCGCCATGCACAATGACGCAGCGCACCGTATCGTCGGCGGACAGCGTGTCGAACACCGTGCGCAACTGTGTCCACATGGCCACCGTGATGGCGTTCAGGCGGCCCGGATGCGACAGCGCGACCCGGGCCAGCGGCCCGTCGCGCGACAGCAATACCTGCCCCGTAGATGCGGTAGCTTGCATGAAGCCTTATCCGATGCGCGCAATACCGCGGCTGACGCGCGGCTTGCCTTCGCCCAGGCGGACCAGGTTGTCGTCCAGGTCATCCAGGTCGTACAGGTAATTGACCATCATGCCGCACGACTGGGCCAGCCCCTTGGCGGACGTGTCCGCGGCCCAGTTCAGCCGTTCGATGCGGGCGCCGTTGCCCAGGTGGAAGCGCGCCACGGGGTCGATGGGCTGGCCGTTCTTCATGGTCAGCAGATAGTGCGCGGCCAGCTTCATGCCGGCGCGCTGCACCACTTCGGAAGACTTGCCGGCGGCCGCCTTGGCCAGCCGCGCCACCCAGCGCGCGCCGTCGGGAGCGCCGGCGCGGGCGCGCCCCTTGTCGCGCACGATGTCTTCGACTTCCTGCGCGCTTAGCCTCGACAGCCAGTCGGCCAGGCCCGGAATGGGCGACAGCGTGGCAAACGAACGCAGCTTGGGCAGTTCCTCGACCAGGCGGTCGATAACGCGCTTGAGCAGGAAATTGCCGAAGCTGATACCCCGCAAGCCCGGCTGCGTGTTCGAGATCGAATAAAAAACGGCCCAGCGCGCCTTGTCCAGGTCTTGCGGCGGCGCCGCCATGTCCAGCAGCGCCTGCACGTTGTCGGCCATTTGCGCGGCAAACGCCACTTCGACGAAGATCAGCGGCACGTCCGGCATCTGCGGATGGAAGTAGGCATAGCAGCGGCGGTCGGGGGCCACGCGGTGGCGCAGATCGTCCCAGGAACGGATTTCGTGCACGGCCTCGTAAATGATGAGTTTCTCCAGCAGCGATGCCGGCGAATCCCAGGTCAGCGGGCGCAGTTCCAGCAGGCCCACGTCGAACCACGCCGACAGCAGGGTTTCCAGGTCTTTGTCCAACGCCTGCACGCCCGCCACCTGCTTGCGCCAGCGCAGCATGTCGGCGCGCAGTTCCACCAGAAAGCGCAACCCGTCGGGCAGCGCGTTGAAACGCTTGAATAGCTTCAGGCCGTGGTCGCCGCGCGGCTCCAGGCTGGCGCCCACTTGCGCCAGGCCCGTCAACAGTTCGCGCCGGCGCTTGCCATCGGCCGCGGCATAGGCGGCGCACCAGCCGCGCGCCAGCTTGTTGGCGGCCACATCGGTCAGCCGCGCCTGGAACAGCGGCAGGATCTCGGCCTGGCTGGGCAGCCGGCCGCGGTCCCACAGGCGGCCCAGGCGAGCCATCAGGCCCGCGCTTTCCGCCAGGGCTTCATCATCGGGCAAGACATCGGTGTCAGGCGGCCGGGCGCCGCGAGCGAACGGACTGGAGTCTAGGGCAGTCATGAGTCGCCTCCTGCTCAAAAGATGGGATTTCGGGATGAGGCGCGGCGCCCGCGCCGGGGTCGCTGGCCAGCTGGCGCAGGGCGTCGAGCTGGCGCAACAGGTGCTTGCGCGCCAACGCCTCGGCGGCGTCGGGGTCGCGCGCTTTCAATGCGGCGAAAATCGCCAGGTGCTCGGCGCAGGATTCGCCGATGCGGCCCGGCACCGTCAGGCTCTTGTGGCGGAACAGGCTGAGCACTTTGCGCAGATTGCCCACCATGTCGGACAGCCAGCGGTTATTGGCCAGCGCCTGCACGGCCTCGTGGATGAGAAAGTTAGTGTCGTAGTAGGCATCCACCCGGCCGGCCGCCGCGTGTTCCTGCAAAGCCAGATGCAGGGGTTCCAGCGCCGCCAGGTCGGCGTCGGACGCCTTCAACGCCGCCTCGTGCGCGCAGCGCCCTTCCAGCATGGCCATCAGAGGGAAGATGTCTTCCAGGTCTTGCAGCGACAGTTCATTGACGAAGCAGCCGCGGCGGGGTTCCAGCCTCACCAGCCCCTCGGTGGCCAGCACTTTCAGCGCCTCGCGCAAGGGGGTACGGGAAATGCCCAGCAAGCCGGTCAGGCGGGTTTCGTCTATCCATTCGCCGCCGGCCAGGGTGTGCGCGCGTATCATGGCCCGCAGCCGGTCGGCCACTTCCAGATACAGCGCTTGCCGGACGATGGGAACAGTCATGGCGGGCCCGTGAGCGAATCCTGTAATTCATAATTATAGGAAAATCCATCATACTCGCCGTCCCCGTGCAACGGAAGCCCCCGTGGCTTTGGGGATATCCCGCAGGGACGCCCGCTCCGCCCTAGAAATGCAGCACGCCATCCACCGCGTGCCGGGTCAGCGCGCGCGCCCAGCGGCGGGCAGGCAGGCCGTACTGGCTTTCAACCCTCTCGGCGCGGGCCAGCAGTTGCGCGGGGGTAATGGCCAGCGGCGGCCCGCTGAACGCCAGCACGATCTGATTGCCCGCGTCGATTTCCGGCAGCAGCACCAGCCGGTCGTCGAAGGCCTGGCTCAGGTTGTCGATATTGCGGCCAAAGCTTTCATGGCGGCCGAACAGGTTGACCGACAACACCCCCACGTCGCCCAGCGCGCGCCGGCAATGGCGATAAAAAGCCACCGAATCGCGTACCGGGCCGCGCGCCGAGGCATCGTATAAGTCCACCATCAGCACCGGGCACTGGCCCGCACTGGCCGGGTCGGCCGCCCACGCTGCCGCATCGGCATGGTGCACCGACAGGCGCGGCAACGCGGGCAAGCGGAAGAACATCTGGCACACGGCCGTGACCTGCGGGTTCCATTCCACCGCCACGACCGGGCTGCGCGTGTGCTTCAGGCAGAATCTTGCCAGCGAACCGGCGCCCAGTCCCAGCAGGCCGATGGGAGCATCTTTGGGCGGATCCAGGAACAGCAGCCAGGCCATCATCTGCGAGGTGTATTCCAGCACCAGTTCGGCGGGCGCCTTGATGCGCATGGCACCCTGGATCCATTCGGTGCCAAAGTGCAGATAACGGATGCCGTCGGCTTCGGAAAGCGTGGGCTGGTCGGCGATAGCGGGAGAGGTACGGGCAGGCATCGCGCGATTGTAGCCAGCGCGGTACCCTGTGGCCTGCCCCGCTTCCAAAGGAAACGCCATGCCCGACCAGTTCTCGACTACGCAGGTTGTCCGCAAGACTGTCATCCGCACGGCGGGTGGCCTGGTGGCATCCCAGCACCGGCGCGCCGCCGAGGCAGGCGCCGCGGTGCTGACCGCC
>NZ_JAJMLX010000012.1 GCF_020991325.1 Bordetella petrii
CGGCCGACGCGACCGAGATCACCCCCGAGATGCTGCCGCTGGTGGACCTGGACGAGGCGGAGATCGCCCGTGTGGTTGCTCGGATACCGGGTGGCGCGGCCAACATCGCGGACGTGTATCCCCTCGCGCCGCTCCAGGAAGGCATCCTCTTCCATTACCTGATGAGCCATCAGCACTCCACGGATGTCTACGCGATGCCGATGGTGCTGGGCTTCGACTCGCAGGCGCGCCTCGACGCCTTCCTCGGCGCGCTCCAGCAGGTGGTGGACCGGCACGACATCTACCGCACCGCGATCGGCAGGCGGCGCAGAGCCTACCTGAATTAGGCCGCGTGCTGGCATCGCTGCATCGCTTGCCGCTGGGTGTCCGAGGCTGGCTGTTGCAGCAGGCGCGCTGTCTGCCGGCGTCCCATGCCTGGTCGTGTAGCGCGTCTTATGTACGGGCGCAGCCAGACGCCACCAACAGCGCTTTCATGCAAGCCTTGCCCGCCGGGTGGCAATTGCAGTTCCGTCCTCTCGACGAGGTCGAGCTTTCCTGGTCTGTGCCCGGGCAGGGGATATCGCTGGCGCAGGTCGATCCCCCATCGCCGTCGCGCGTCGACACCGTCGTGGCCAGCGCGCTGCAGCGGGTGCGGCCCGCATTCAGCCAGCTTTCGCTGGCGGCACCCAGCCCCGCGCCCATCGCCGCACCCCGTGATTCGCAAGGCCGCGCCATGGGCTTACCGCCGGCCTGGCCGTCATTGCGCCAGCGCACGCTGGTCCTGCAGGGGCCATTGCGTTCATTTGCATTGCTGGCCGACCAGCCCCTGGTGGTCGGTTGGTCGTCGCTGGTGCTGCGCCTGGCCGCGGGCCACGCGCCCAGCACGACAGTCAGCTCGCTCACCGCTGAACTCCAAGGAGTCCTGTATGAACAAGATTGATCCGTGTCCCGGCTGGGCGTGCCTGCCGCTCCTGCGTACCGCTGCCTGGACGTTCACACTGGCCGGCTGCGCCGCGGCCTTTCCCGCCCGCGCCGATCTTCCTGGACAGGTCTCCCACCAGTCGGCGGTGCCAGCCGAGGCCTGGGCCGAGGGCGATACGGTGCGCGAACTGCTGCGCGTGGATGCCGAGGCGGCCCGTGGCCAGCCCGGTTTGCGCCAAGCCTCCGATTGGATAGGGCCGCGGTCCCAGGCCCCGGCCGACCGTGGGGCTTCTGCTAGCCGCATGCCGGATCGCATCGACGTCCAGGCCATCTACGGTTTTGGCAAGACGCTGCATGCCGATGTCCTGATCAACGGCCGCCTGGCCAGCTACCGGTCCGGGCGCGCGGCACCGATGCAGCACGGGACGGTTGCATCGGACGAGCAGTATTCATTACTGGGCATCGATGTCCCATGCGTGCGCCTGCGCAAGGCGGGTGAGCCTCACACTGCATGCCTGCTGCACCAGGACAAGAATCGTGAATGACATCGAAGCCGGCTTCGCGGCCAAGGTGGCAGGTACAGCCGGGGCGCCGTGGCTGCACACATCTCTCGACTTGGCGCGCCTGGAACCCGCTTTTGTGCGCACCCTGAGCAGCGACTTCGACCTGGCCTTGCTGGCAGGGCGCCTGTGCCCGGTATTGCTCGAAGGGGGCCAAGCTGCCGTGTTCGCGCTGCACGACTATGTGTACGGCGACCAGATCTCCGAGCTCGAATCCATGATTCGCGCGCGGGGCTACCGTCTCGCGGCGGTTCCGCGCTATGCGCTGCCTTCTGCATTGCTGCTGTCCATCGCGCGTGGCCAGCTCACTGCCGCCGCTCTGCGTGAACAGCGTGGAACGGCACCGGCTACGCGGCGCTCGGCCCTGGCGTCGATGTTCCTCGATCTGGTGCAGTGGGGGCTGGAACGGCGTGCCAGCGATGTCCACATCAACATCTGTCAGCCACCCGGCAAGTCCGAGGTGCGCTATACCATCGACGGCGCCTACGTCGTGCCCGAGTGCTTTCGCGACCTTTCCGGTGCCACGCTGCTGGAATCCCTGGCCGTAGCCTGGATGGACGTGCGCGGAGGCAATGGCGCGGTGTTCGACCCCCTGGCCGAGCAGCAGGGCCGCATTGCCCTGAACATGGGCGGGCGCCCGGTGACCTTGCGCTGGGCGTCGCTGGCCAGCGATACCGGCCCATCGGTCTGCCTGCGCCTGCTGTGCCTCGATTCCGCCGAGGGTGGCAACAGCCTGGACGAACTGGGCTACCTGCCTTCACAAGTGGCGGCGCTGGAGCGCGCCCGCGACCGTAGCGGCGGTGCCATCGTGCTGGCCGGGGTGGTGGGTTCCGGAAAATCCACTTCCATTGCCACGCTCATGCGCGGCATTCCTGCCACGCGCAAAGTCATCACGCTGGAAGATCCCGTCGAATACCGCATCGGCAATGCGCTGCAAAATACCGTCAGCCGCACGCTGGACGCGGCCGCCTCGCCGGTATTCGACGCCAAGCTCAAGACCATCAAGCGTTCCGCCATGGACGACCTGCTCATCGGCGAGATCCGCGACCAGGATACCGGCAAGGCCTTCATGGATCTGGCCGGGTCAGGAACCAGCATTTACACCACCACGCATACCGCGTCGGCCTGCATGATTCCCGAACGCCTGGCCTCGGATTTCATCGGCGTATCGCGGGATTTCCTGGCCACCCCGGGGGTTCTGAAACTGCTGGTATACCAGGCGCTGTTGCCGCGCTTGTGCGCCGATTGTGCCTTGCCGTTCAGCCGCCTGCCTTTGCAAGATGCCGCAGCGCCGGGGCTGGAATGGGCCCGGGCATTCGCCAGCGCGCACCGGCTCGATATGGCGGCCTTGCGCGCCCGCAATCCACACGGGTGCCCCGCCTGCCGGCGTGCCGGGTTGCCGCAACTGCACGGGTTGGCCGGCCGCACCGTTGCGGCCGAATTGGTCAATCCCGACGACGACCAGTTCCTCCACCTGGTGCGCCAGCGCGACAACCTGGGGTTGCGCCGCTACGTCGGGTCACGGCCGCGCACGCCGTTCGATGATGCGGACATGCAGGGAAAAAGTGCCGCCGATTGCGCAATCTACAAGGCTTCGCGCGGTCTCATCGACCCCCGCGCCATTGCCTTGCGTTTCGAACTGACCGGCGGTGCTTGCCAGGATGCTCATGGGCCGGCACCGAAGGGCGGGCATCGTGTTTGAACCCGCCATTCCTGCACTGCCCCTGGCATTGCGGCGCCATCTTGCCGGTCTGGCCGAGTGGAGCGACAACCTGCGGTTCCGCCGGCAGCGCGCCGATTACTACGACTATCTGGCCGACCTGATCGAGGGCCTGCAGGGCCGCAAGACGCTGCGCGACATGTTCGACGACGACGCTCGACGTTATGGCGCGCGTACGGTTCGCGGGCGCCTGGCCAGGCGCTGGAGCCAGCGCTACCAGGAATCGGGCGGCGATCTGGCCACGGCCTGGTCGGGTGCGGTGCCCGACGAAGAATTGCAATTGGTGGGCGCGGCGCAGTATGCGGGCGGCAATGCCTTGGCAACGGCATTGCGCGAACTGGCAAGCGCCACGCGCCTTATCCGGCAGGCGGGCGACATTCTATGGGCCACCATGGCGGCGGGCTTGGCGGCCTTGATGGTCGCCCTAGGGGTGCTGTGTGCCGTGCCGACGTTCACTGTTCCCCGGCTGCAGCAGGTGTTCCAGGCGGTGCCTGCAGACTATTACGGGCCTTTGGCCCGAGGCCTTTATGCGTTGGCAGACAGCCTGCGCGACTGGCTGTTCTTCTGGGTGGCGCTGGTGGCCGGCGGCGTCGGCCTGGCGGCCTGGTCGCTGCCCATGTTTACCGGCCCCGTGCGTGCGCGCCTGGACCTGTTGTTTCCCTGGCGACTGTACCGGGATTTCCACGCCATCCGTTTCCTGGCCATTCTTGCCGTGCTGCTGCGCCAGCGCGGCAATATCGACACCCGCCTGCGGCAGGCATTGACGACGCAAGCCTGGCATGCCAAGCCGTGGCTAGCCTGGCACATCGGCGAAATGCTGGCGCGGGTCGAGCAGGGCATTGTCGGTGCCGACACCTTCGACACCGGACTGTTCGACCGCGTGACGGTCTGGTTCATGGCCGACATGATGGCCGCGCGCGGCGTCGAGTCCGGTGTGGCGCAAGCGCGGCTGCGCATCGAGACACGCACGCTGGTGCACGTGCGCCGGCAGGCGCTGGCCCTGCGATGGGCCATGCTGCTGGGGGCAGTCGCCACGGTGCTGGCGCTGGCGCTGTGGCATTACGGCGTCATCGACGAACTGCGACGCGCGCTCACCAATTGGTATGCCAGCCGCTAACGGCCCGTCTCAGCCCCGTCAGCTTCATCGATCTTTTCCACAGGAGTCTTCATGTCTACGCTTAGTACCGCTGTTGCGCCACGCCGGCAGCAAGGTTTTTCGTTGATCGAAGTGTCGATCGTCACTGCCATCGTGCTGCTGATCGCCATCATCGGCATACCCGCCATCAGCTCTTACGTCATCGAGAACAAAGTGCCCAAGGTGGCCGAGGAATTGCAGCGCTATGTCGCCCGCATCAAGGCCAATGCGCAGGGGGCTGGAACCACGCCTTACGCCAACCTGGACACCGGTTCGCTTGCCAATGCCCTGCGCGACTCCAGCGTGGTGTCGGTGGGCGGATCCGGCCCCGGTGCCGTCGTGGCGCACGGGCTGGGCGGCAACGGCACGGCGGGCAATGGCGTCATCACCGTCATGCCGGTATCGGTGTCCGGCGGCGGCGCGGGCTCGGGTTTCTCCATACGGTTCAGCAACGTCAACAATGCCGCGTGCCCCACCCTGGCATCGGTGATGCAACGAGTCAGCGACAACATCACCGTCGAGGGCGCGGGCGGAGCGGTCACGGTGAAAGACAGCACCGTCGTGCCCCGGCTGGCATATAGCGCGGCAGTAGCAGAGTCGCAATGCACCGAGGGCGACCACAATACTTTTGTCTTCACAATACGGTAAGGGGGCGCCGTGACCGGATCTTCAAGGTTTTTGCGCCTCGCCGCGCCGGCCGCGTTGCGTATGCGTCCCGCCAGGCGTGGACAGCGCGGCTTCGCCTTGCTGGAATTGGCAATTGCCGTTGCGCTGGCCAGCATGGTCCTGGTGTGGGCCGCCAACCGCCTGGTTCATCAGGTGGATGATGCCGCGGCGCGGGCCGCCGGGGTCTGGATGATGGAACTCAAGCGCGGCCTGGACAACATGTTGCGGCAGCATTTCGACAGCCTGGCCGAAGGGGTGCCTGTTACCGGCGAGAACGGCGCCGTGCTGTATGCCAACCCGCTGGCCCCGCAACTGGCCGAACTCAGGGCCCAGGGGCACCTGCCGGCGGGGTTCCCCGATACTTCCACGCTGAACGGTACGGTGGAAATACGCATCATGCGCGACGCCCGCTGCCCCGGGGCGGGGTGCAGGCTGGATGCGCTGGCCTACACTGCTCAACCCCTGTTGTCGCCCGATGGCTCGGCGCCCGATCTGATGCGCATCGGCGCCGCCATCGAAGCCGCCAACGGCCACGCCGGTACGGCTACTGCCGACCGCATCCGCGGCGCCAGCTTCGATTTTCCCAATCCGCCAGGGTTCGGCATTCCGCAACTGGCTCCGGGCTCCCTGGCGGTGTGGGCCGGGTACGGTACGGCCGACTACGACCTGTTCGTGCGCAGGCGCGATACGCGCAACCCGGACCTGCGGAGCGATCTTTCCGCGTCCGGGTCGATCCAGGCTGGCGGCCGCCTGATCGCCGGGGAATATCTGTCGCTGGGCGGCACCGCCGTCGCGGGGCAGCCCTGCCCGGCAGGCAGTGCCCTGGTCGCGCGGGGCGCCACCGGCTTGCTCGATTGCCGCGACGGGTTATGGGCGGCCGCGAGCAGCGGCCGGTTTGGCGGCGCCTACTCTGTTGCCCGGTCTCATGGTTGTACGGACGACCCGTATTTTGGATACCGCAACCCCATTACCGGGAAATGTTCCTGCCCTGCGGGGCATACAGCCGTGCTCGTGGCCAAAGGCTCATGGGCCGAGGATGGATCCACCACGTTTTCCTATGTCTGCGTCGGGCCAGGCTAGGGGGCAGTGCCCTGGCTGGCACCCCGCCGCCGACCCTCTATAATCAAAAATTCGCCTAAATCCCGGTTCGTCCCAGAATGAAATCCTCAGAGATTCGCCAGAAATTCCTGCAGTTCTTCCAGTCGAAAGGGCACACCATCGTTCCTTCGGCTTCGCTCGTGCCGGGCAACGACCCCACGCTGCTCTTCACCAATTCAGGCATGGTGCAGTTCAAGGACGTCTTCACGGGCAAGGAATCGCGCGCCTATACGCGCGCCACGTCATCGCAGCGCAGTGTGCGCGCCGGCGGCAAGCACAACGACCTGGAAAACGTCGGCTATACCGCGCGGCACCATACGTTCTTCGAGATGCTGGGCAATTTCAGCTTTGGCGACTACTTCAAGCGCGATGCCATCCAGTACGCCTGGGAACTGCTTACCACCGCATACGGGCTGCCGGCTGAAAAGCTGTGGGTCACGGTCTACCAGGAAGACGACGAAGCCTACGATATCTGGGCCAAGGAAGTCGGCGTTCCCGCCGAACGCATCATCCGCATCGGCGACAACAAGGGCGCCCGCTACGCGTCCGACAACTTCTGGCAAATGGCCGACACCGGCCCCTGCGGCCCGTGCTCCGAAATTTTCTACGACCACGGCCCCGATGTCTGGGGTGGCCCTCCGGGTTCGCCCGAAGAAGACGGCGATCGCTACATCGAGATCTGGAACCTGGTGTTCATGCAGTTCGAGCGCGACGCCGCCGGCAACATGGAACGCCTGCCCAAGCCCTGTGTCGATACCGGCATGGGGCTGGAGCGCATCGCCGCTGTCCTGCAGGGCGTGCACTCCAACTACGAAATCGACCTGTTCCAGAACCTGATCCGCGCCGCGGCGCGCGAAACCGGCGTCAAGAACCTCGAAGACAATTCCCTGAAGGTCATCGCCGACCATATCCGCGCGTGTTCCTTCCTGATCGTGGACGGCATCATCCCCAGCAACGAGGGCCGCGGCTACGTGCTGCGCCGCATCGTGCGCCGCGCCCTGCGCCATGGCTACAAGCTGGGCCAGACCAAGCCGTTTTTCTACAAACTGGTGCCCGACCTGGTGGCCGAGATGGGCGAGGCCTATCCGGAACTTACCCAGGCGGCCGAACGTGTGGCGCAAGTGCTCAAGCAGGAAGAAGAGCGCTTCGGCGAAACCCTGGAACACGGCATGAAAATCCTGGACGGCGCCCTGGCTGGCGTGCCGGCCGGCGGCCAGCTCGACGGCACCACGCTGTTCACGCTGTATGACACCTATGGCTTCCCGGTGGACCTTACCGCCGACATCTGCCGCGAACGCAATGTCGAAGTCGACATGGCGGGCTTCGATGCCGCCATGGCGCGGCAGCGCGAACAGGCGCGCGCCGCCGGCAAGTTCAAGATGGCCGAGGGCCTGAGCTACGAAGGGGCCGACACGCGCTTCGAAGGCTACGAAAAGCTGGAACTCGACGGCGTCAAGGTCACGGCGCTGTACGTGGACGGCACCCAGGTCGACCGCGTACAGGCGGGCCAGAATGCGGTGGCGGTGCTCGATGCCACGCCGTTCTATGCCGAATCCGGCGGCCAGGTGGGCGATACCGGCTTGCTGCAGGGCGGCGATGCGCGCTTCGCGGTGGCCGATACCCTGAAAATCCAGGCCGGCGTGTTCGGCCACCATGGCACCCTGGAATCCGGCAGCCTGGCGGTGGGCGACACCCTGCTGGCAAAAGTCGACGCGGTGCGCCGCGCACGCACGGTGCGCAACCATTCGGCCACGCACTTGATGCACAAGGCGTTGCGCCAGGTGCTAGGGGCGCACGTGCAGCAGCGCGGCTCGCTGGTCGACCCCGACAAAACCCGCTTCGACTTCGCCCACGACGCGCCCATGTCGGCCGACCAAGTGGCCCAGGTCGAGGCCATCGTCAACGCCGAAGTGCTGGCCAACCAGCCCACCCAGGCCAGTGTCATGGCGTATGACGACGCGGTCAAGGGCGGTGCCATGGCCCTGTTCGGCGAAAAGTACGGCGACACCGTGCGGGTGCTGGACATCGGCTTCTCGCGCGAATTGTGCGGCGGCACCCACGTGGCCCGTACTGGCGACATCGGCCTTTTCAAGATCGTGGCCGAGGGCGGCGTGGCCGCCGGGGTGCGCCGCGTCGAGGCCATCACGGGCGACAACGCCCTGGCCTGGGTGCAAAACCAGAATGCCTTGCTGCTGCGCGCGGCCGGCATGCTGCGCAGCACGCCGGCCGACCTGCCCGAGCGTATTGCCCAGGTGCAGGACCAGGTGCGCGCTCTGGAAAAAGACCTGGAACAGGCGCGCGGCAAGCTCGCTGCCAGCGCTGGCAACGACCTGGCCGCCAAGGCGGCCGAGATCAAGGGCGTGAAGGTGCTGGCTGCCAGCCTGGGCGACGTCGATCCCAAGGCGCTGCGCGGCATGGTCGATACCCTGAAAGACCGCCTGAAGTCGGCCGTGGTGCTGCTGGCCAGCGCCGGCGGCGATGGCAAGATCAGCCTGGTGGGCGGCGTCACGTCCGACCTTACCGGCCGCGTCAAGGCGGGCGACCTGGTTGGCTACGTGGCCGGCCAGGTGGGCGGCAAGGGCGGCGGCCGTCCCGACATGGCCATGGGGGGCGGCAGCGATGCCCAGGCCTTGCCGGCGGCGGTGGCCAGCGTGTCTGGGTGGGTCGATGAACGCCTCTGAAACGGCGGGCAACCTGCCCGAATTCCAGCACGATGTCGATGCCAGCGGGCTGACCTGCCCGCTGCCCATCCTGCGTGCCAAGAAGGCCCTGGCGCAGATGGAAAGCGGCCAGGTGCTGCGTGTTGTCACAACCGATCCGAAGGCGGTGCGGGATTTCCAGGCGTTTGCCAAGCAAAGCGGCAATGGCCTGGTGGCCCAGCACGAATCCGGCGGGGCGGCGCTGCATTTCCTGCGCCGGCGGTAGGGGGCGGCCTGGCTGTTCCGGGGCATGTGTCCCGGGTGTATGCTGTAACCGCCACAGTAAATGAAGCTTGTCTTGCCACAGGCTTCTTTTCAATGCTAGAATCTTCCGTTTTTCACAACTAATTCAAGGGATTACCTATGGTGGTGATTCGCATGGCCCGCGGTGGGTCGAAGAAGCGTCCGTTTTACAATCTGGTAGCCACGGATTCGCGCAACCGCCGCGATGGCCGCTTCATCGAGCGTGTTGGCTTTTACAATCCGGTTGCCAGCGAAGGCACGGAAAGCCTGCGCATCTCGCTCGATCGCGTGCAATACTGGACCAACAGCGGCGCGCAACTGTCGCCCGCCGTCGAGCGTCTGGTCAAAGACTACTCGGCCAAGGTTTCCGCCGCCGCCTGATCGGCGCGTTCGGCTTAACCCGCGCGCTGTCTTCGGCTGGCCAGATGCCTGACGCCACACCCCGTGCCGCTGCCCCCGACGATCTGATCGAACTGGGCCGCATTACCGGGGCGTATGGCGTAAAAGGGTGGGTCAAGGTGCAGCCGCACTCGGCCCAGGCCGATGTACTGCGCCGCGCAAAGTCCTGGTGGCTTGCTCGCCCCGCTCCGGAAACGGCGCGGGGCGTTGTTGCGTCTGTGCCCCAGGCGTGCAAGGTATTGCAGGCCCGGCCGCAGGGCGCCACCGTCGTGGCGCAATTGGAAGGCGTCGTCGACCGCGACCAGGCCGAAGCCCTGCGCGGCTGCACGGTGCAGGTCGGGCGCAGCCTGTTCCCCGCTACCGCCGACGACGAATATTACTGGGTCGATCTCATCGGTTGTGCGTTCTATTCCGACGCCGACGGCGAACCGGCGCGCATCGGTGTCGTGGACGAAGTCTTCGACAATGGCGCCCATGCCATTCTGCGCGTAGTGCTGCAACGCGCGCCCGCGCCGGGCGGCGAACCGGAACCCCGGGTGGACGCCAAGGGCCGGCCCCTGGAACTGTTGGTGCCCTTCGTGCGCGCCCACATCCTGGCGGTTGACCTCGACGCCCGCCGCATCGACAGCAACTGGCCCACGGAACCCTGATGCGCTTCGATGTCGTCACGCTCTTTCCGGACATGTTCGGAACCGTGCGCGACCTGGGCGTCACGGGCCGCGCGCACACGCAGGGCTTGTGGGCCTTGCAGGCCTGGAACCCGCGCGACTACACCCACGATCTACATCGTACGGTCGACGACCGCCCGTACGGCGGCGGGCCGGGCATGGTAATGATGGCCGCGCCCCTTGAAGCCGCGGTGGCCGCTGCCCAGTCGGCGCGCGCCGCTCAAGGGCTGGGGCCGGCGCCGGTGGTGCTGCTGTCGCCCACAGGCCGTCGCTATGACCAGCAAGGCGCGCAGGCCATGGCGGCCGGCGAGGGCTGCATCCTGATCTGCGGACGCTACGAAGGCATAGATCAACGCTTCATCGAGCGCTGCGTCACCGACGAAATCTCCTTGGGCGATTTCGTCCTGTCCGGCGGTGAAATCGCCGCGCTGGCCGTCATCGACGCCGCCGTCCGACTGCTGCCGGGCGCCCTGAACGACGGCGATTCGGCCCTGCAGGATTCTTTCAACGACACGCTATCCGGCTTGCTGGACAGCCCCCACTACACTCGCCCCGAGGTTCATGCGGGGCAGCCCGTTCCCCCCGAATTGCTCAGCGGCCATCACGCCAATATCGCGCGCTGGCGTCGCGAGCAATCACTGCGCCTCACGGCGGTTCGCCGTCCGGACTTGCTCGAGCGCGCCCGCGCCAACGGCTGGCTGACTCCAGCCGACGAACGCTACCTGTCCAAGTTGCCGCCGACCACCGCCGGCCAGGCCTGACATCGTCGCGCATCCTTCCTGCACGGCATAAGGATAGGGATGTCCCCACCTTGCCGGCGGGGGCTGCCGCTGTTTAGCATTGAAAATTATGTCCATATGAAATTTTCATATGACGGCGGTGACGAAAATCCAATCGGTTGACAGCGCGCGCCCAGTGCCAGCACCCACCCCGGAGCCGGCCCCCGCCTCGGTCATTGACTTCTGGCTGGGCCAGCAACTGCGCCAACTGCGCAAGCAGCATCGCCTGCCGTTGGTGCAGGTGGCCAAGGCTTGCGGGATGTCGGTCGGCTTGCTCAGCCAGATCGAGCGCGGGCTCAGCTCCCCCTCGGTGAAAAACCTCAGCCTGCTGGCCAGCCAGTTCGGCGTGTCGGTCGACACGCTGCTGCGCGGCGCGGGCCAGCCCGACAGCGAGAATGCCGGTCGCGTGGCGCGCGCGGGTTCGCATCGCCGCATCGACCTGGACCACAAGGGCATCCACAAAGAAATGTATACGCCGCCGGCCGGCCGCAGCCTGGATTTGTGCCGTGCGCGCATCGCGCCAGGCGGTTCCACCGGCGACGAACTGTTTTCGTCCAGCATGGGTGAACAGGTGGGCCTGGTGCTGCGGGGCGTACTGGAACTATGGGTGGAAGACCGTGCCGTCCTGCTGAAAGCCGGCGACAGTTTCTGCTACGCCAGCCGCACGCCGCGCCGCTGGCGTAATCCCGGCCCGGACACCACCGAAGTCATCTGGGCGATCAGCCGTATCGACCACCAGGAGACTGGCCCATGAACAAGCGCCGCCCCGCGTCGGCATGACAGGCGCAGGGTGGAACACAACCGGCGTATCCTTCGCGCCGTCTTTTCTCGACAGTAGGGGAATATCCATGAAACTGAAGATCCTGGCGGCCTCCCTGGCAACCACGCTGGCACTGGCCGGCGGCGCCCACGCGCAAACCGTGCTGAAGGTGGGCTCCACGCCCACGGGCAGCCCGTTTACCTTCCTGGACACCAAGACCAACTCCATCGAAGGGGTCATGGTCGACATCATCAAGGCAGTGGGCGAAAAAGCGGGTTTCGAGGTGCAGATCCAGCCCATGGCGTTTTCGGCGCTGATCGGTTCGCTGACGTCCAAGCGCATCGACCTGATCTCGGCTGCCATGTTCATTACCGAGCCCCGCAAGAAGATCGTCAGCTTTTCCGAGCCGGTGTACCGCTATGGCGAAGGCTTCATGGTGCCCAAGGACGACGGCAAGCAATACAAGTCGTTCGCGGACATGAAAGGTATGACCGTGGGCGTGCAGGTGGGCACCGCATTTGTCGAGCCCATCCAGAAAAGCGGTATGTTCAAAGAGGTGAAGCTGTACGACAACCCTCCCGACATGATGCGCGATGCCAATGCGGGCCGCATCCAGGGCGGCTTCATGGATTACCCCATCGCGGCCAGCATCATCGCCAAGGGAGCTTATCCCAACTTGAAAATGGCCAAGAGCTACGAACCCACGGTGGTCGGCAGCCTGGGCATTGCCACTCGCCAGGAAGATACCGAGTTGATGGACAAGATCAACAAGGCGCTGGCCACCCTGAAGTCGGACGGCACCATCGATCGCATCCTGAAAAAGTGGAACCTGTCGGATTGAGCGCCACGGCCCGGCGGCCGTTGTTGGCCGCCGGCTTGACTCACATACCCGACAAGGATGGATCCGACGATGATGGAGTTTTTCAATGATGCGCGCGAGTTCCTGCCTATCTTGCTGCAGGGCGCGAAGCTGACCATATTGGTGACTTTCGGGTCGCTGCTGCTGTCGACGCTGCTGGGGCTGGTATGGGCCTTGATGCGGGTGTCGGGTATTCCTCTGCTGGCCAAGTTCAGTGCCAGCATGATCAACGTGCTGCGCGGTATTCCTATTATCGTGCTGCTGTTCTACATCTATTTCGTCATGCCCGACATGGGCATAGCCCTGACCGCCGTGCAGGCGGCCATCATAGGCCTGGGCATTGCGTATTCGGCGTACCAGGCCGAGAATTTCCGTGCCGGCATCGAGGCCATCGACCGCGGCCAGATCGAGGCCGCCATGGCCATGGGCATGAGCTGGAGCATGACGATGCGCCGCGTGGTGCTGCCGCAGGCCGTCAAGATCGTGCTGCCTCCCTATGGGAACATCATGATCATGATGCTGAAAGATTCCTCGCAGGCGTCCACCATCACCGTGGCCGAACTGGCCCTGCAGGGCAAGCTGATCGCGGTGTCCACATTCAAGAACGCCACGGTATTCAGCCTGGTTGCGCTGATGTACCTGGTGATGTGCGTGCCCCTCATCCTGTTCGTGCGGCACCTGGAAAAACGGAGCGCCGCCAAATGATCCTGCTTAAAGACGTACACAAGAACTTCGGCAAGCTCGAAGTACTGAAAGGCATAGACGCCGAGGTTAGCAAGGGCGAAGTGGTGTGCATCATCGGCCCTTCCGGGTCGGGGAAATCCACGATTCTGCGCTGCATCAACGGGCTGGAACGCTACAACGCCGGCGACATCACCATCGACGGCGAGCGCGTCGACTGTGATTCATCCTCCATCGTGTCCATCCGCACGCAGGTATCGATGGTGTTCCAGCGCTTCAACCTGTTCCCGCATCGCACCGCGCTGGAAAACGTCATCGAAGGGCCGGTATTCGTGAAGAAGGAACCCCGGGCCCAGGCCATTGAGCGCGGCCGGGAACTGCTGGCCAGCGTGGGCCTGGCCGACAAGGCCGACGCGCATCCGCCGCAGTTGTCGGGCGGCCAGCAGCAGCGCGTGGCCATTGCCCGCGCGCTCGCCATGCAGCCCAAGGCCATTCTGTTCGACGAGCCCACCTCCGCGCTCGATCCCGAACTGGTGGGCGACGTGCTGGGCGTGATGCGCAAGCTGGCCGAGGCGGGCATGACCATGGTGGTGGTCACGCATGAAATGAGCTTCGCGCGCGAAGTCGCCGACAGAGTGCTGTTTATCGATGGCGGTGTCGTCGTCGAACAGGGCGCGGCGCGCGACATACTGAACCAACCGCAGCATCCGCGCACGCAGGACTTCCTGCACCGCGTGCTGCACCCGATGTAAGGAGCCATCATGGCGCAGGCGCCATATCCCATGTCGCATTCCCTATGGGCCGCCACGGCGGCCCCCGCGCCTGCGAGCGCGGCGCTGCAGGGGTCGGCGCAGGCCGACGTGCTGGTCATCGGCGCGGGCTATGCGGGGCTGAGCACCGCCCTGCACCTGGCCGAGCGCGGTGTCGATACGCTGGTGCTGGAGGCGCGCGAGATCGGTTTTGGCGGTTCCGGCCGCAATGGCGGGCAGGTCATCCCCGGTCTCAAGTACGATCCGGACGAACTCATCCGCCTGTACGGCGCCCGGCGCGGCGAGCGCCTGGTACAGTTCGCCGGCGGCACGGCCGACATGGTGTTCGGGCTGATCGAGCGGCACGGCATGGACGTGCCGCGCGAACGCGCCGGCTGGATCCAGGGGGCGCATACCGAGGAAGCGCTGCGCGTGGCGCACGCCCGGGCCGAGCAATGGGTGCGCCACGGCGTGGCCGCCCGCATGCTGGACAAGGCGCAGGTTTCGGCCTTGACCGGTACCGACCGCTATCTAGGCGGCTGGATCGATCCGCGGGCCGGCGCCATACAGCCCCTGAGCTATGTGCGGGGCTTGGCCCGCGCCGCGCTGGGAGCAGGGGCACGCCTGCATACGGATACGCCGGTAAGCAGCCTGCGGCGCGATGGCGGGCGCTGGGTGGCCACCACGGCCAGCGGCGGGCAGGTCATGGCCCAGCGAGTGGTGATGTGCACCAATGCCTACGGTGCCGGTTTGTGGCCCGGCCTGCGCCAGTCCATCATCGATGCCAACACGTTCCAGGTTGCCACCCAGCCCCTGCCCGACGACGTGCGGGATACCATTTTCCCGAAGGGGGGCGTCTGTTCGGACACGCGCAACTTGCTGCTGTATTTCCGGCTGGATCACCAGGGCCGCCTGCTGATGGGCGGGCGGGGGCCGTTTCGCGAGCCCAAGGGCCCGCAGGACTGGGCACACCTGGAACGGGTCATGGCCAAGCTGTTTCCCCAGGCGGCGGGAATTCCGTACGAGTACCGGTGGTGCGGCCGGGTGGCCGTCACGCGCGATTACCTGCCGCACTTGCACGAGCCTGAGCCCGGCCTGCTGATCGATATCGGCTGCCAGGGGCGGGGCGTGGGTTTGCAGACCGCGATGGGCAAGGCGCTGGCGGCCTACACCGCCGGCGATGGCGCCGATGCCTTGCCGGTGCCGCTGACCCCGATCAAGGGGTTTCCGCTATATGGCCTGCGGCGCATCTATGTCAATGCCGTGGTGGCCTGGTACCGCCTGAACGACGGCGGGGTCTAGCGGCGGAGGAGGGCGTCAGCCCAACCGCACCGCCACTTCCAGGCCCCGGCCCTCCAGCCCCGCGGCGCATCGGGCGTTGCCGCCATGCAGGCGGGCAATCTGGGCTACCAGCGCCATTCCGATGCCGCTGCCGCGCAGGCCGTTGCTGGTGCCGCGGCTGCGGTAAAAACGCTCGAACAGGCGCGGCCATTCGGATTCCGGCACGCCCGGGCCGTTGTCGCTGACGCTCAGCAGGGCGCCGCCGTCTTGCGCCGGCGCGCAGCGCACCTGGATATGGCCGCCTTCCGGCGTGTAGCGCACGGCATTGTCCATCAGGTTGCTGATCAGGATGCCGATCGCATCGACGTCGCCGTTCACCGTGCATGGCTGCACGTCCAGGGTGATGCGCTGCCGCTTGTTGCGGGCGGCGGATTCATAGTCGCGCACCCCCATGGATACCAGGGCCGCCAGATCTACGGGCGTGGCGGGCCGCCGTTCGATGGCGTCCATGCGCGCCTGGTCCAGCAGTTGCTCGGACAGGCGCGTGGCACGGCGGGCCACCGTCAACAGCCGGTCCAGCGCCGCCTGGCGCGAGACGTTCTCATGGGCGTCGCGGGCCAGTTCGGCATGGGTGGTCAGGGCAGCCAACGGCGTGCGCAATTCGTGCGCCGCATCGGCGATGAAGCGCCGTTCGCGGTTCATCGCCGTTTCCAGGCGGGCCAGCAGGCGGTTCACCGAGGCGATCAACGGTTGCAGCTCGGCCGGCATATCGTCCTGCGGCAGCGGCGCCAGGTCGAACGGATCGCGCGACTGCAGGGTGGCGCGCAGGCCGTCCATGCGCGCCAGGGTGCGGTTCACCACGAATCGCAGCGTTAGCGTCAGCAGCAGGAACAGCAGCGCCGACGCCTTCAGGCCCTGCCACAGCCAGGTCCGGAACTCGGCCCGCCGGTCCGCCACGGCGATGCCCACCTGGATCTGGATCTGGTCGTTCACATCATTGGCCGCATACATGCGCCATGGCTCGCCGTTGACCGTGATATTGGCATAGCCGGTCCGGAAGCGGTCGTTGAAAGGCTGCTCCGGCGCGCCCGGCGACTTTGCCAGCAGCCGGGTGCCGTCGCGCGTCCAGATCTGGAAGTTGATCTGGGTTTCGAACTGTTCGGCATTGCCATCGGCGGGCTCGAAGCCGATGGGGCCTTGCGCCTCGGTCAGCGACAGCGGCAGGGAGCGCATCGCCACATTGGCCACCTCTTGCAGCTTCTGGTCCCAGACGCCGGTCTGGGTGCGCCCCTGTTCGTACGCGAACCAGGCGAACCAGCTGGCCCAGTTGATCAGCAAGGCCAGCAGCAGGCCCAGCAGCAAGCGGTGCTTCAGGGAAGGCAATCCGATACCTCGCCGATGCGGTACCCATAGCCATGGACGGTGGCGATGATGGGGTCGCCCAGCTTGCGGCGCAGCTGGTGCACATAGACCGCCACCGTATTGCTTTCGATGGTGCCGTGCCCGCCGTAGACTGCGTCTTCCAGTTGGTCGCGCGTCACCGTGCGGCCCGGGCGCTCCATCAGGGCCAGCAGCGTCAGGTATTCGTGCTGGCTCAGGGTGATTTCATTGCCGTCGCGCCGTACCTGGCGCGTGGCGGGGTCGAGTGTCACCTTGCCGCAGGTGAGCAGGGGGGTGACGCGGTTGCGGCTGCGCCGCAGCACGGCTCGCAGGCGTGCCAGCAATTCGTCCAGCTGGAACGGCTTGACCACGTAATCGTCGGCGCCGGCATCCAGGCCGCCTATGCGTTCACTGAGTTGGTCGCGCGCCGTCACCAGCAGCACCGGCGTCGCATCGTAACGGGCCCGCAGGGCGCGCAGCAGCGACAGGCCGGACTCGCCGGGCAGGCCGATATCCAGCAGTACCGCGGCATAGCCCGGCCCGGCCAAGGCCAGCCGCGCCTCGGCGGCATCGCGCGCCCAGTCGACCGTGGCGTCCAGCCGTTGCGCCAGGCCGGCCTGCATGGCCTCGCCCAGCATGGGGTCGTCTTCTACCAGGAGTATGTGCACGCGGTCCCGCCCAATGGATAGTGCCGCGCAGTATGCGGCACGGCCATTAAAAACTATTTAAAACCCTGCCGTCACAATCCGGTACCAAGGCAGGAGCCGCATGGCGCGGTCCGCCGATATTAAAAGGAAATGCAATGAAACGCGGAATCCGGTGGGTTGCCGGCCTGGCCCTGGCGGGCGCGGCGGCCGGGCAGGGCGCGCAGGCGCAGAATTTTATCGGCGCGGCGGCCGCCTTCCTGCCCGAATACGATGGCGCCAAAGATTATCGCTTCCTGCCGGTGCCCCTGATCAACTACGAAAGCGGCCATTTCTTCATTTCACCGCGCGCCGGCCTGCCGGCGGCGGGCCTGAAATGGGACCTGGCCCCGGACGTCACGGCCGGCCTGTTCCTGGGCATGAGCCTGGGCCGCGACGCCGATGATGCCGACCGGCTCGAGGGCCTGGACGATATCGATTTCCACGGGGTGTACGGCGCGTACATGGAATGGCACCCGGGCCGGTTCTCGCTGGGCGCGGCGTACCGGCAGGCCATGCGCAGCGGCTATGGCGGCTCGCTGGAGCTGCGCACCAGCTACCGGGTATGGCAGACCTCGCGCAATGTGGTCACGGTGGGCGCCAATACGGAATGGGGCAGCCACAACGACATGGAAACCTGGTTCGGTGTGTCGTCGTCGCAGGCCGCCCGCAGCGAAGCCGGCCTGAAGCCTTATTCGGCGTCGTCCGGCTTCAAGTCGGCTGCCTTGTTCGCCAACTGGCGCTACAGCCTGAATAAAGACTGGGCCGTCCTGACCACCGTTGGCGTCAAGACGCTGCTGGGCGACGCGCGCGACAGCCCCATCGTGGAACGTGAAACCAGCGCGTTCGGCTCGCTGGGCGTGACGTACGCGTTCTGAGCCGGGCCAGTGCGCCGGCGCCCCCGCGGGCGCCTGGCGCCCTGCACGATTTCATGGGTGTCTGGCTCCCGCTAGGGTGCCAGACACCGAGCCCGATTCCGAGGGCTCCGGCGCGCGCAGCCTGCGGTATCAGCCCAGCTTGGCACGCTGTTCGCGCACCTTGGCCAGGGTTTCATTGAACTGTGCCAGGCGGGCCTTTTCCTGCTCGACCACCGCCGCCGGAGCGCGTTCCACGAAGCTGGCATTGCCCAGCTTGGCACCGGCCTTGGCCGCTTCGCCTTCCAGGCGGCCGATTTCCTTGTCCAGGCGGGCGCGTTCGGCCGCCACGTCGATCTCGACGTGCAGCATCAGGCGCGACTGGCCAACCACCTGCACCGGCGCACCGGCATCCGGCAGGGTATCCACCACATCCACCTGGCTCAGCTTCGCCAACGCGGCCAGGTACGGGCCGTTGCGCCGCAGCGCGGCGGCATCGCCCTGGGCCATCAGCGGCACGCGCTGGGCCGGCGACAGGTTCATCTCGCCGCGCAGGGCGCGCACGGCCTCGACCTGCGCCTTCAGTTCCGCCACTTCCGCTTCGGCTGCGGTATCGACCGCATCCGGGTTGCAGCGAGGGTAGGGCTGTACGCTGACACTGTCGGTGGCGCCAGGCTGGCGCTTGCCGGCGGTAACCGACACCTTCTGCCACAGTGCCTCGGTAATGAACGGAATAATGGGATGCGCCAGGCGCAGCACGGCCTCCAGCACCCGGATCAGCGTGCGGCGGGTGCCCAGCTGCTGGGCGGGCGTGCCTTGCAGGATCTGCACCTTGGCCAGTTCTACGTACCAGTCGCAGTATTCGTCCCACACGTAGCGGTACAGGGCATTGGCCACATTGTCGAAGCGGTAGTCGGCAAAGCCGCGTTCCACCTCGGCTTCCAGGGCCTGCAACTGGCTGACGATCCATCGGTCGGCGAACGACAGTTCGGCCGGCTGGTCGCCGCCCAGGTCATGGCCCTCGGTGTTCATCAGCACATAGCGGCTGGCATTCCACAGCTTGTTGCAGAAATTGCGATAGCCCTCGCAGCGCTTCAGGTCGAAGTTGATGTTGCGGCCCAGCGTGGCGTAGGCCGCCATGGTGAAGCGCAGCGCGTCGGTGCCGAATGCGGGGATGCCGTCAGGGTACTGGCGGCGCGTGGCTTTCTCGATGGCGCCGGCCTGCTTCGGATTCATCAGGCCATAGGTGCGCTTGGCCACCAGGCCGTCCAGGTCGATGCCGTCGATCAGGTCCACCGGATCCAGCGTGTTGCCCTTGGACTTGCTCATTTTCTGGCCATCGGCATCGCGGATCAGCCCGTGCACATACACATGCTTGAACGGGATCTGTCCGGTAAGGTGCGTGGTCATCATGACCATGCGCGCCACCCAGAAGAAAATGATGTCGAAGCCCGTGACCAGCACATTGGACGGCAGGTAGCGCTGCAGGTCTGGCGTGTTGTCGGGCCAGCCCAGCGTGGTGAAGGGTACCAGCGCCGACGAGAACCAGGTGTCCAGCACGTCGGGGTCGCGCTTCAGGGGGCCGGCCACTCCGGCGGCGCGCGCCTGTTCCTGGGCGAGTTCTTCCGAGTGCGCCACGAATACCTGGCCGTCGTCCGAATACCAGGCGGGAATCTGGTGGCCCCACCAAAGCTGGCGCGAAATGCACCAGTCCTGGATATTGTTCAGCCACTGGTTGTAGATGGAAGTCCAGTTTTCGGGGTAGAACTTGATCTGCCCGTCGGCCACCACGTCCAGCGCGACTTCGGTAATGCTCTTGCCCGGGTTCAGCGTGCCTTCCGGGGCGGGCTTGCTCATGGCCACGAACCACTGATCGGTGAGCATGGGCTCCAGCACCACGCCAGTGCGATCGCCCTTGGGCTGCATCATTTTGTGCGGCTCGACGCGCACCAGGTAGTGCTCGGCCTCGAGCTGGGCCACCACCGCCTTGCGGGCTTCATAGCGTTCCATGCCCTGGAACTGCCTGGGGCCGTTTTCGTTGATGTGCGCATCCAGGGTGAAGATCACGATCAGGGGCAGATCGTGGCGCAGCGCGCAGGCGTAGTCGTTGAAATCATGCGCGCCGGTGATCTTCACGCAGCCCGTGCCGAATTCCGGGTCGACGAAATCGTCGGCAATGATGGGAATGTTGCGGTCGCACAGGGGCAGCTCCACCAACTTGCCCACCAGGTGCCGGTAGCGGGGGTCTTCGGGGTGCACGCACAGCGCGCCGTCGGCCAGCATGGTTTCGGGGCGGGTGGTGGCGATCGTCATGCCGCGCAGGGTGACCGTCTGGCCGTCTTTGTCGACGATGGTCTGGGGGCCGTCCACGAACGGGTACAGAATGTGCCACATGTGGCCATCGGTCTCTTCCGACTGCACTTCCAGGTCGGACACGGCGGTCAGCAGTTTGGGATCCCAGTTGACCAGGCGCTTGCCCCGGTAGATCAGGCCTTGCTGGTACAGCCGCACGAAGGTTTCCACCACGCCGCGCGACATGCGCTCGTCCATGGTGAAATACTCGCGCGGCCAGTCGGCCGAGGCTCCCAGGCGCCGCACCTGGCTGGTAATGGTGTTGCCGGACTGCTCCTTCCATTCCCAGACTTTCTCGATGAACTTCTCGCGGCCCAGGTCGTGGCGCGACATTTTTTCGGCATCCAGGCGCCGTTCCACCACGATCTGGGTGGCGATGCCGGCGTGGTCCGTGCCCGGCACGAACACGGTGTCGTCGCCGCGCATACGGTGGTAGCGGATCAGCCCGTCCATGATGGTCTGGTTGAACGCATGCCCCATGTGCAGGGTGCCGGTGACATTGGGCGGGGGGAACTGGATGGCGTAGGGCGTGTTATCTGTCCCTGTTTCTACGTGCCGGCCGGCCGCGAAATAGCCGCGCCGCTCCCATTCGGCATACCAGTGGGCTTCCAGCTCGGCAGGCTCGAAGCTCTTGGACAGTTCGGCGGTGTCGGTATCGTTCGGGGCAGGGGATGCGGCTTCGGTCATTACGGGTTCCGGCAGAAAAACGGGGCCAAGCCTACAAGCGGCCAAGCAAACCCGCAATTTTAAGATGTATTGTGGTATTGACGGCGTGTTAGAATACCGGGTTACTGTAAACCTTTCAGAAGTCCCTGTTTTTATTGGGAAATCGGGGCTGAAGAAAGCGGCTTTCGCCGGAATCTTCCAGAAGGGTCCAGTGTCGAACCCGTACCGGAAACGCAGCGCCGGGCTGGGCCCAGGCCCGGCCGCGGCCCCCGAAGCCCGCGTTGCGTGCACCAATCAACCGAAAAATAGTCAAACCCCGTTTGGAGTCCTCATGTCCGTCGAACGCACCCTCTCGATCATCAAGCCCGATGCCGTGGCCAAGAATGTCATCGGCCAGATCGTCGCCCGCTTCGAGGCTGCCGGCCTGAAGGTCATTGCCGCCCGTCTGCAACAACTGTCGCGCGCCGACGCCGAGCGTTTCTACGCCGTCCACAAAGAACGCCCCTTCTTCAAAGACTTGGTCGACTTCATGGTGTCGGGCCCGGTCTTCGTGCAAGTGCTCGAAGGCGAAAGCGCCATCCAGAAAAACCGCGACCTGATGGGCGCCACCGATCCCAAGAAAGCCGAAGCCGGCACCATCCGCGCCGATTTCGCTGAAAGCATCGACGCCAACGCCGTACACGGTTCCGACGCCGCCGAAACGGCTGCTGTCGAAGTCGCGTTCTTCTTCCCCGAAATCAACATCCACAGCCGTTGATCCGGGTTATCTGCGCCTGAATCTCATGGAAACCGTCGAACGTATCAATCTGCTGGGCCTGGATGGCTCTGCCCTTGCCGACCAGGTCGCGCAATGGGGCGGAAAGCCGTTCCGCGCCCGCCAGCTGCAGCGCTGGGTGCACCAGCGCGGCGCCGATTCGTTCGACGCCATGACGGACCTGGCCCGCGATTTCCGGGGCCAACTGGCGCAGCGCTGCGTGGTCCAGGCGCCGCCGGTCAATACCGAGCAGCGCTCGTCCGACGGCACGCGCAAGTGGCTGTTCGACGTCGGGCAGGGCAACGCCATCGAAACCGTCTTCATCCCCGAAGACGATCGCGGCACCCTGTGCGTGTCCAGCCAGGCGGGCTGCGCGGTCAATTGCCGGTTCTGTTCCACCGGCCACCAGGGTTTCAACCGCAACCTCGGCACTAGCGAAATCATCGGGCAACTGTGGTGGGCCAAGCGCGTGCTCGAATCCGACGCCGGCACGGCGCGGCTGGGCAGCGCGGGCGAAGACACGCGGGTCATCAGCAATGTCGTCATGATGGGCATGGGCGAGCCCCTGCTCAACTACGACCAGCTCCTGCCCGCCCTGCGCCTGATGCTCGACGACAATGCCTACGGCCTGTCGCGGCGCCGCGTCACCGTGTCCACCTCGGGTGTCGTGCCCATGATGGACCGCCTGGCGCAAGATTGCCCGGTGGCCATGGCTGTTTCGCTGCATGCCCCCACCGACGCGCTGCGCGACGAACTGGTGCCGCTCAACAAGAAATACCCGCTGGCCGAATTGCTGGCCGCGTGCGAACGCTACCTGGCCAGCGCCCCGCGTGATTTCATTACCTTCGAATACTGCATGCTGGACGGCATCAACGATACCGACCAGCATGCCAAGGCCCTTATCCAGGTGGCGCGGCAGGTGCGCTGCAAGCTCAACCTGATTCCGTTCAACCCGTTCCCGGCATCCGGCCTGAAACGCTCGCCCAATGCGCGCGTCAAGGTCTTCGCCCAACGGCTGATGGATGCCGGCATCATCACCACGGTCCGCAAGACCCGTGGCGACGACATCGACGCGGCTTGCGGCCAACTGGCCGGCGAAGTCCGCGACCGCACCCGGGTCGCCCAGCGCAACGCCGGCCGTACCATTCCCATCGCACAGGTACACGCATGACGCAGGAAGTCGACACGGCGGCCCCCCGCCCCGAATCGCCCATGCAGGCGCAAGCCCAGGCCCAGACGGTGGGCCAGGCCTTGCAGGCCTTGCGCATGGCCCGGGGATGGTCGCTGGACGAAGTCTCCAGCCGCATCAAGTTTTCGTCGCGCCAGATCGAGGCCCTCGAGAACGAGCAGTGGGCCAAGCTGCCCAAGGGCGTATCGTTGCGCGGCCTCATCCGCAGCTACGCGCGCCTGCTCGATGCCGACGCCTCCGCTATCGTGGCATCGCTCGAAGGCCAGATCAACCTGGCGCCCACGCCCGCATCGGGCTATCGCGTGCCGCGCGCCGCGCCCGTGCCAGTGCATGCGCACGACGATCACCGCGGCGCCATCCCGTGGGGCTGGCTGCTGATCATCGTGGCGCTGCTGGTGGTGCTGCTTGCCTACGCCTTCTGGCAAGGCTGGCTGCCCGCCGAATGGCTGCCCGTTTCCTGGTTTTCCCAGGTGAAACCGTAACTCCGGTGTCTGCATGCAAGAGCTGTCTCCTCCCTGCCAAGACGCGCCGCCGCCCACAGTAGGGGCCGCGGCGCGCCGGCCGACGCGTTCGGTCGCCGTGAAATGGGGCGAGCGCGTGGTCACCATCGGGGGGCCGGCGCCGGTCGTGGTGCAATCCATGACCAACACCGACACCGCTGACGCCATCGCCACGGCCATCCAGGTCAAGGAACTGGCCCAGGCCGGCTCTGAACTGGTCCGCATTACCGTCAACACCCCCGAGGCCGCGCGCGAGGTCATCTCCATCCGCGAACAGCTCGACCGCATGGGCGTGTCGGTGCCGCTGGTGGGCGATTTCCACTACAACGGCCACAAGCTGCTGACGCAATTTCCCGACTGCGCCCAGGCGCTCTCGAAGTACCGCATCAATCCCGGGAATATGGGCGGCGGCAAGCGGCGCGACGACAACTTCGCGCAAATGATCGAAGTGGCCTGCCGCTATGACAAGCCCGTGCGCATCGGTGTCAATTGGGGCAGCCTCGACCACGAGCTCATGGCGCGCAAAATGGACGAAAACAGCCGCCGCGCGCAGCCCTGGGAAGCCCAGGCTGTCATGCGCGATGCGTTGGTCGTGTCGGCCATCAGCAATGCCCAGCGCGCCGAACAGCTCGGCCTGCGCGGCGACGCCATCATCCTGTCGTGCAAGGTCAGCCATGTGCAAGACCTCATTGCCGTCTACAACGACTTGTCCGCCCGCTGCGATTACCCATTGCACCTGGGCCTGACCGAGGCGGGCATGGGCAGCAAGGGCATTGTCGCGTCCACCGCCGCGCTGTCCGTGCTGCTGCAGCAGGGCATCGGCGATACCATCCGCATTTCGCTCACGCCCGAGCCCGGCGGCGACCGCGCGCGGGAAGTCATCGTGGCGCAGGAAATCCTGCAAACCATGAACCTGCGCGCGTTTACTCCCATGGTCGTGGCCTGCCCGGGCTGCGGACGTACCAGCAGCACCTTTTTCCAGGAACTCGCCGACAGCATCCAGTCGTACCTGCGTCGCCAGATGCCCGTGTGGCGCGCACAATACCCCGGCGTCGAAAGCATGAACGTGGCGGTCATGGGGTGTGTGGTCAACGGCCCCGGCGAAAGCCGCCACGCCGACATCGGCATCAGCCTGCCCGGCACGGGCGAGGTGCCGGCGGCGCCAGTGTTCGTCGACGGCGAACGCACCGTCACCCTGAAGGGCGACCGCATCGCCGAAGAATTCCAGGCCATTGTCGAAGACTACGTCGCGCGCCGTTATGGCGCGCAGGCTGATCACTAAAAATAAGGGTTGAGCCGCCAGGCGCGCCGCGGCGCGGGCCCATGCGGCATGATGAACATGACTCAAGCTTTCCAGAAAGTCGCCGCCATCCGCGGCATGAACGATGTACTGCCCGCCGATGGCGCGCGCTGGGAACGGTTCGAAGACATCGTGCGCGGCTGGTTGCAGTCCTACGGCTACCGCAACCTGCGCACGCCCGTGCTGGAACACACCCGGCTGTTTACCCGGGGCATCGGCGAAGTCACTGATATCGTCGAAAAAGAGATGTACACCTTCACCGATGCGCTCAACGGCGATTCGCTTACCATGCGGCCCGAAATGACGGCCGGCGTGGTGCGCGCCAGCATCGAACACAATCTGCTCTACGACCGCCCGCAGCGTGTCTACAGCATCGGGCCGGTGTTTCGCCACGAACGCCCGCAGCGCGGCCGTTACCGGCAGTTTCACCAGATCGACGTCGAGGCCCTGGGTTTTGTGGGGCCGGACGTCGACGCCGAACTTATCGTCATGCTGGCCCGGCTCTGGAAGCTGCTGGGCCTGACCGACATCCGCCTGGAATTGAATTCACTGGGCCAGCCGGCCGAACGGGCCGCCCATCGTGCGGCGCTCATCGAGCACCTCGAGCGCCACCGCGACATTCTCGATGAAGACGGCCAGCGCCGCCTGTACACCAATCCGCTGCGCGTGCTGGACACCAAGAATCCCGCCATGCAGGCCATGGCCGACAGCGCGCCGCGCCTGTTCGATTTCCTGGGCGAAGGATCCCGCGCCCATTTCGACGGCCTGTGCCAGCTGCTGGCCGACGCAGGTATCGAATACCGGCTCAACCCGCGCCTGGTGCGCGGGCTCGACTACTACAACTCCACGGTCTTCGAATGGGTAACCGACCGCCTGGGCGCGCAGGGCACGGTGTGCGGCGGCGGCCGCTACGATGGCCTGGTCGAGCTGCTGGGCGGCAAGCCGGCGCCCGCGGTCGGGTTTGCCATCGGCATGGAACGCCTGCTCGACCTCTGGGAACAAAGCGTGCCGTTCACGCCGCTGCCCGAATGCGAGGTCTACATCGTGCACCAGGGCGACGACGCCCAGCGCCTGGCCGCGCGTGTGGGTGAACAATTGCGTGATGCCGGCCTGCCGGTCATCGTGCATGGGGGGCAGGCCAGCTTCAAGTCGCAATTCAAGCGGGCGGATGCCAGCGGTGCGCGCGTTGCGGTTATCCTTGGCAGCGATGAGGTGGCCTCCAGGGTGGCCAGCGTCAAGTTCCTGCGCGCCGAAGCGGCCGGCGAGGCCGCGCAGCAGCAGGTGCCGCTGGACAAATTGGCCGATGTTTTGAAATCCAAGGGTTAGCATGGCATACGATCTCGAAGAACAGGAAAAACTCGACGCAATCAAGGCGTGGTGGGCGCGTTACGGCACGCTGGTGGTCACATTGTTTGCCATCGCGGCGCTGGCCTGGGGCGGCTGGTGGGGCTGGAAGGCCTACCAGGGCCATCGCGCCAACCAGGCCATGGGCTACTTCGAAGCGCTCGAAGACGCGGCCCGCCTGGGCGGCGCCGACTCCGCCGTGCGCATCAAGGCCGCCATCTCCACCTTGCGCGACGACTACGCCGCTACCGGATACGCCGCGCGTGGCGCCCTGGTGGCCGCGCATGCGCTCAAGCAGCAGAATGATGCGGCGGGCGCGCGCGAACAGCTGGAATGGCTGGCGGCCCAGCCCAAGCATGCCGCGCTGCAACCCGTGGCGCGCGTGCGCCTGGCGGGCATGCTGCTCGACGAAAAACAGTTCGATGCCGCCCTGGCGCAGCTCGACAATCCGCCGCCCGCCTTCGCCGCGCTCTACGCAGACCGGCGCGGCGATATCCTGGCCGCCCAGGGCAAGCACGAAGAAGCACGCAAGGCCTGGCAGGCCGCGTTCGATGGCCTGGCGGTCGCCGATCCGCTGCGCCAGGTCGTGCAACTGAAACTGGATTCCCTCAGCGGAGCCTGAACGTATGCTTATTTCCCGTTACGGCCGCGCGTGGCGCGGCGCCGTCCTGGCCGCCGGCCTTGTCGCCCTGGCCGGCTGCTCGATGTTTTCCAGCGACGACGATCGCTACGCGCCCGCGCCCCTCACCGAATACGCGCCGGGCATGTCGGTGCGCGCGGTCTGGTCCACCTCCATTGGCAGCGGCTCCGGCCTGGGCTTCGTGCCCGCGGTAGTGGGCGACAACGTCTACGCCGCGACACCCGACGGCTCGGTGGCCAAGCTTGAATTGGCCAGCGGCCGCGTCGTCTGGAAGGCATCCGCCGACACGAAGCTCTCGGCCGGCGTGGGCAGCGACGGCACCACCACCGTGGTGGCTTCTCCCCTGGGCCAGATCATCGCCTTCGACGACGCCGGCAAGGTCAAGTGGAAGGCCCAGGCCACCAGCGACGTTTCTATTGCCCCGGTGGTGGGTTATGGCGCCGTCGTGGTGCGCAGCGGCGATTACCGCATCCAGGCTTTCAACATCGAAACCGGCGAGCGTCTCTGGAGCCTGCAGCGGCCCGGCCCCGCACTGGCCTTGCGCAGCAGTGCCCAGATGATCATGGCCGAAGGCCTGGTCATCACGGGCTTGCCAGGCGGCAAGCTGCTGGCCATCAACGTAGGCAGCGGCAACGTACAGTGGGAAGGCACGGTTGCCACTCCCAGTGGCGCCAGCGATCTCGAACGCCTGACCGACGTGGTCGGCGCGCCGCGGGTCGTCGGTCCGCTGTTGTGCGCGGTGGCGTATCAAGGCCGCATCGTCTGCTTCGATGTCACTCAGGGCGGCCGTCCCATCTGGGCCAAGGATTTCTCCAGCTCCAGCGGCATGGTCCTGGACGGCCGGTTTGCCTATGCCCCCGACCAGACCAGCGTGGTCAATGCCTTCGCGCTCGACAGCGGCACCAATGTCTGGAAGCAGGCGGCCCTGAAAAACCGCGCGCTGACCGCGCCCGCCGTATTGGGCAGCGCCGTCGCCGTGGGCGACCTGGACGGCTACGTGCACTTCCTGTCCAGCAGCGACGGCAGCTTGCTGGCACGCCTGTCGGTCGGTGGCGATGCCATCGTCTCGCCACTGCAAACCACCTCGCAAGGGGTGCTGGTGCAGAATGGCGACGGCAATCTCGTGCTGATCGGCACCAACTAACTTCTAATTCTTCAGTCCTACCGTGTCTTTCAAGCCCGTCGTCGCCCTGGTCGGCCGCCCCAATGTGGGCAAGTCGACACTGTTCAACCGCCTGACGCGTTCGCGTTCGGCACTGGTTGCCGATTATTCCGGCCTGACGCGCGATCGCCATTACGGCGAGGGCAGGGTGGGCGATACGCCCTTCATCGTCATCGATACGGGCGGTTTCGAACCGGTGGCCAAAACCGGCATCCTGCGTGAAATGGCGCGCCAGACGCGCCAGGCCATCGCCGAGGCCGACGTGGTGGTTTTCCTGGTCGACGCCCGCGCTGGCGTCAATGCCCATGACCACGAAATCGCCCAGTTGCTGCGCAAGTCGGGCCAGCAGCGCGTCATCCTGGCCGTCAACAAGGCCGAAGGCATGGGCGCGGGCAAGGCCACCGGCGAATTCCACGAGCTGGGCCTGGGCGAACCCCATCCGATTTCGGCCGCGCACGGCGACGGCATTGTCGATCTCATCGAACTCGCGCTCGCCGGGCTGGTCGAGCCCGAGCCCGAAGCCGAAAGCGAGAGCGCCGAAGGCCAGGAACACGACCATCGCATCAAGCTGGCCATCGTCGGCCGGCCCAATGTGGGCAAGTCCACGCTCATCAACACCCTGTTGGGCGAAGAGCGGGTCATTGCCTACGACCTGCCAGGCACTACTCGCGACGCCATCGAGATCGATTTCGAGCGAGATGGCCGCAAGTACACCTTGATAGACACCGCCGGCCTGCGCCGCCGGGGCAAGGTCTTCGAGGCGGTCGAAAAATTCTCGGTCATCAAGACGCTGCAGGCCATCGAAGCCAGCAACGTGGTGCTCCTGATGCTCGACGCCCAGGCCGAAGTGTCCGAGCAGGACGCACACATCGCCGGCTTCGTGCTGGAAACCGGCCGCGCCGTGGTGGTGGCCATCAACAAATGGGACGGCCTGGATACCGACCAGCGTGAACGCATCGAACGCGAATTCCAGCGCAAGCTGCGCTTCCTGTCGTTTGCACCCACCCATACCATTTCCGCCCTGAAAGGGCAGGGCATCAAGCCCGTACTCAAGTCGGTGGTGTCGGCCCATGCCGCCGCGTTCGCCAAGCTGTCCACGCCCAGGCTCACGCGTGAACTCCAAGCCGCCGTGGAACAGCAGCCGCCGCCGCGCAAAGGTATTTTTCGCCCCAAGATGCGCTATGCCCACCAGGGTGGCCAGAATCCGCCGCTGGTGGTCATACACGGCAATGCGCTCGACGCCATTCCGGAATCCTATCGCCGCTACCTGGAAACGCGCTTCCGCACGGCTTTCAAGCTGGCAGGCACGCCGCTGCGTATCGAATTCAAATCTTCGCGCAATCCCTACGCGCAGGAAAACTGACTCATGAGCCGTTTCTGGAGTCCCGTCGTGGGGACGCTCAGCCCCTATGTGCCGGGCGAGCAGCCCAAGCTGCAAGACCTGGTCAAGCTCAACACCAACGAGCATCCGTTCGGGCCGTCGCCGAAAGTCTTGCAGGCCCTGCGCGGCGCCTGCGACGACAACCTGAAGCTCTACCCCGACCCTGGCTCCGAACGCCTGCGCCAGGCGGTGGCCGTCAATTTCCAGGTCCAGGCCGACCAGGTATTCGTAGGCAATGGCTCCGACGAGGTCCTGGCGCACGTTTTCCAGGCCCTGCTCAAGCATGACGGGCCGCTGTTGTTCCCCGACATTACCTACAGTTTTTATCCGGTGTATTGCGGGCTGTACCAGATCGCCTATCAGGCGGTGCCGCTCACCGAAGATTTCTGTATCGATGTGCAAGATTACCTGCCGGCCGCGGGCCGCCAGGCAGGCGGCATCATCTTCCCCAATCCCAATGCGCCCACCGGCCGGGCGCTTCCCCTGGCCGACATCGAACGCATCGTGGCCGCCAACCCCGACGTCGTCGTGGTCATCGACGAAGCCTATGTCGATTTCGGGGCCGAATCAGCCGTCAGCCTGGTAGCCCGCCACGACAACCTGCTGGTGATCCAAACCCTGTCGAAATCGCGTTCGCTGGCCGGCCTGAGGGTGGGCTTCGCCATTGGCAGCCAGGTGCTCATCGAGGCGCTGGAACGCGTCAAGAACAGCTTCAATTCCTACCCCATCGACCGCCTGGCCGAAACCGGGGCTGTGGCCGCGCTGGAAGATAGGTCTTATTTCGAGCGCACTCGCCAGGCAGTGATCGCCACACGCAACAATCTCACTGCGCAGTTGCAGGGCCTGGGTTTCGAGGTGCTGCCTTCGGCCGCCAACTTCGTGTTTGCCCGCCACCCCCGGCACGATGGCGCCGCCCTGGCGGCGGCACTGCGCGACCGCAGCATCATCGTGCGCCACTTCAAGCATCCGCGCATCGACCAATTCCTGCGCATCACGGTGGGCACCGATGCCCAGTGTTCGCGCCTGCTCGAGGCCCTTGCGGCCATCGTGGCGAAGCCTGACACCTTATGAAAGAATTTGCCCCTCGGGGCAAGTGGCACGGGCCGGGAAAACCCTGTAGAGTACACATTTCGGCGTCTGCCACCACTCAAAACAAACAATTGGAGCCTGGCCAATGAGCAATAAAGGGCAAACTCTGCAAGATCCGTTTCTGAACACGCTGCGCAAAGAACATGTGCCCGTGTCCATCTATCTGGTAAACGGCATCAAGCTGCAAGGGCAAATAGAATCCTTCGATCAATACGTGGTGCTGCTGCGCAATACCGTGACGCAAATGGTGTACAAACACGCCATTTCCACCGTGGTTCCCGCGCGCGCCGTGAATTTCCAGGTGGATGTTCCCGCTGAATAATCATCACGCTCAGGCTGTTCTTTTTCTTGCCCGCCGCACGGCTCGTGTCGGCGGGCATTTTCGCTGTGGCGGGGTGCTTTGATGCGCGCGTTGATCATCAGCGTCGATCTTGGCAACCCCGATTTCACCGCGCATGCCGAAGAATTCGCCATGCTGGCGCGTGGGGCGGGGGCCGAAATCGTCGGCACCGTCCTGGCCCGGCGCGATCGTCCCGACGCCAAGTTCTTCATCGGTTCCGGCAAGGTCCAGGAAGCAGTGGCCATGGCGGGCGCCTTGCTGGCCGACATCGTCCTGTTCGATCAGCCGCTATCCCCCGCGCAGCAGCGCAACCTCGAACGCGAATTCAATCTGCGCGTGGTCGACCGTGTCGCCCTCATCCTGGATATTTTCGCGCTGCGCGCCAAAAGCCACGAAGGCAAGCTGCAGGTCGAACTGGCCCAGTTGCAGCACCTGGTCACGCGCCTGACCCGGCTCTGGACTCACCTTGAGCGGCAGCGCGGCGGTATAGGCATGCGCGGTCCGGGCGAGTCCCAGCTCGAAATGGACCGTCGCATGATCGGCGCCAAGGTCAAGGTACTGCGCGAACGCCTCGACCGCGTCGAGCGCCAGCGCGTCACTCAGCGCCGCGCCCGAGCGCGGGGCGGGGCCTTGTCCGTATCGCTGGTGGGCTATACCAACGCCGGGAAATCCACGTTGTTCAATGCCCTGACGCGGGCCGGCGCCTATGCGGCCGACCAGCTCTTCGCCACCCTGGACACCACCACGCGCCGCATCTGGATCGAAGGCACCGGCTCGGTCGTGCTGTCCGATACCGTGGGCTTCATCCGCGACCTGCCGCCCAACCTCATCGCCGCCTTCCGGGCCACCCTGGAAGAAACCATTCACGCCGACGTCCTGCTGCATGTGGTCGACGCCGCCAGCCCGCAACGCGACGAACAGATCGCCGAGGTCAATAAAGTACTGGCCGAAATCGGGGCCGGCTCGATTCCCACCATCCTGGTGCACAACAAGATCGATGCCGCCGGGCTGGAACCCCGGGTCGAACGCGACGCCCATGGTACGATTGCGCGAGTATTTGTAAGCGCTACCGAGCGCGCCGGTCTGGATGCGTTGCGCGGGGCAATTGCAGAGATCGGCCAGATTGTGGGAACCAATGCCTCGAATCTCCAAAATCTTCAATCTGAACGACCCGGGCTGGGGTCGCGGCAATAACAATGGCTCCGAGCCGCCCAAGCGGCCGAAGAGCAACAGCGATGGCCCGCCAGACCTCGACGAGGTCTGGCGCGACTTCAACAACCGTATCGGTTCGCTGTTCGGACGCAAGGGCGGGGGCGGTGGCAACCGGCCCGGCAACCGCGGCGGCATGACGCCGCCGTCGCCTCGCGGCACCCGCATCGGCCTGGGCGTCATCGCCCTGGTGCTGCTGTTGTTGTGGCTGGCCAGCGGTTTCTTCATCGTCCAGGAAGGCCAGGTCGCTGTCGTCACCCAGTTCGGCAAGTACAAGAGCACGGCTGCGCCGGGCTTCCAGTGGCGCCTGCCGTACCCCATCCAAAGCCACGAAGCCGTCAATATTTCGCAGTTGCGTACCTTCGAAGTCGGCTTCCGCGGCGGTTCGCGCAACAAGGTGCTGCCTGAGGCCCTGATGCTCACCACTGACGAGAACATCGTCGACATGCAGTTCGTGGTGCAGTACCGCCTGCGCGCCGACGGCGCCCCCAATTACCTGTTCAACATGCGCGACCCCGACGACTCCGTGCGCCAGGCGGCCGAAACCGCCATGCGCGAAATCGTCGGCAAGAAGCCCATGGATTTCGTGCTGTATGAAGGCCGTACCGAAGTGGCCGTCGAAGTGCAGAGTCTGATGCAGCAGATCCTCGACCGCTACCAATCTGGTATCCAGGTCAGCACCGTGGCCATCCAGAACGTCCAGCCGCCGGAACAGGTGCAGGCCGCGTTCGACGACGCCGTCAAGGCCGGGCAGGACCGCGAACGCCAGATCAACGAAGGCCAGGCCTACGCGAACCAGGTCATTCCATTGGCGGGCGGGCAGGCCTCGCGCATGCTTGAGCAGGCGCAGGGCTACAAGGCCAAGGTCATCGGCGACGCCCGCGGTGACGCCGCGCGCTTCTCCAGCATCCTGGCCGAATACCAGAAAGCACCCACCATCATGCGCGAACGCATGTACCTGGAAACCATGCAGCAGATCTTCTCGCGTGCAAGCAAAGTCATGGTGGACACCGAAACCAGCAACAACATGCTTTACCTGCCGCTGGACAAGATCATGCAGCAAACCGCCCGCGATGCAACGGTCAAGCCGACCGCCTTGCCCGGCGCCAGCCAGCCCACCGTTCCGCAACCGCCTGCGCGCAATACCGGCGCAAGCTCGTCCGGCAACAACAGCAACGGCAACACGCTGTCTCGCGACCGTATGTCGCGCTAATCCGGAGGAGCCCAGATCATGCAACGTTTCATGCCCATCCTGGTCGGCCTCCTGCTGGTGCTGGCCGCCCTGTCTTCCATGGTGTTCATCGTGCGCGAGCGCGACTACGCCCTGGTGTTCTCGCTGGGCGAGGTGCGCAAGGTCATTAACGAACCTGGCCTGTACTTCAAGGCGCCGCCGCCGTTCCAGAACGTCGTCACCATCGACAAGCGCATTCTCACCATCGAGTCCAGTGATGCCGAGCGCATCCAGACTTCCGAAAAGAAGAACCTGCTGATCGATTCGTACGTCAAGTGGCGCATCGCCGACCCGCGTCTCTACTACGTTACTTTCGGCGGCAACGAACGCGCCGCCCAGGAACGCCTGCAAGCCCAGATCCGCGACGCCCTGAACGCGTCCGTCAACGTCCGCACAGTCAAAGAAGTGGTGTCGGCCGAGCGCGACAAAATCATGAGCGAAATTCTGTCCACGGTGGCCAAGCGCGCCGAGCCGCTGGGGGTCGAAGTGGTCGATGTGCGCCTGCGCCGCATCGAGTTCGCGCCCGAAATCTCCGAATCGGTCTATCGCCGCATGGAAGCCGAGCGCACGCGGGTTGCCAACGAACTCCGCTCCATCGGCGCCGCCGAGAGCGAGAAAATCCGCGCCGAGGCCGACCGCCAGCGCGAGGTCATCCTGGCCGAGGCCTACGCCAAGTCGCAAACCGTCATGGGCGAGGGCGATGCCGAGGCCAGCGGGCTGTATGCCGCCGCTTTTGGCCAGGACGCCGAGTTCTACAAGTTCTACAAAAGCCTGGAAGCCTACCGCTCGTCGTTCCAGTCGCCCAGCGACGTTCTGGTCGTCGACCCCAGCTCCGAATACTTCCAGTTCATGAAGAGCTCAACCGGCCAGCAGCCCGCCGGGGCGGCCAAGTAGGCGCGGCCCAAACCATGTACAATACCGCGTAAGCTAGAAATCATTCCGCATGCGGCTAAGCGGGCTTACGCCCCCTTGGCCGCTTTTGTTTTGGGCGTCGCCCACGCACTTCAGGTGTCATTCAGGTAAACAAGCATGGGTAACTGGTTGCTGCCCGAGAGCCTTGCCGACGTACTTCCGGCCGAGGCACGGCGCATCGAGGAACTGCGCCGCAAACTTCTCGATCTTTACCGTACGTATGGTTTCGAGCTGGTTGCGCCGCCCCTGGTCGAATACATAGATTCGTTGCTGTCGGGCACCGGCAGCGACCTGAATCTCCGTACCTGCAAACTGGTGGACCAACTGTCCGGCCGCACCCTGGGGGTGCGCGCCGACATGACCCCGCAGGTCACCCGCATCGATGCCCACTTGCTGAACCGGGCCGGCGTTACCCGGCTATGCTATTGCGGCAACGTGCTGCATGCCCGCCCGGCCGATCTCCTGTCCAGCCGCGAATTGCTGCAGATCGGCGCCGAAATCTACGGCCATGCGGGCTTCGAGGCCGATCTCGAAATCATCTCGCTGGTGCTGGAAACAGTGGCCACGGCAGGCTTGCATCAGCCGCGGCTCGATCTCTGCCACCCGGGCGTGCTGCGCGCCATCCTCGATGCCGATCCGCAAGCCGCGGGCAGCGCCGAAGACATCGTCCTGTTGCTGCGCGAGAAAGACGTCCCCGGGCTGGGCGAACTGGCCCGCCAGGAAAACGCCATCCGGCCTGACACCCTGGCGGCCCTGCAGCGGCTCGCCGGCCTGTATGGCGGCCCTGACGTCATACTGCAGGCGCGTCGCGACCTTCCGCCGCTGCCCGGGGTAACTTCGGCGCTTGATGCGTTGCAGGCCATTATCGACGCCATGCCCGAGGTCGCGCTGGGCGTCGACCTGGCCGATATCGGTGGCTATGGCTACCATTCCGGCGTTACTTTCGCCTTGTACGCGGAAGGTTGGCACGACGCGCTGGTCAGCGGCGGCCGTTACGATGACGTCAGCCGCGCCTTTGGCCGGGCCCGTCCGGCCACCGGCTTCAGCCTCGACTTGCGCAAGCTGGCGCGCGGCTTGCCGCCTGCCGGCCGG
>NZ_JAJMLX010000120.1 GCF_020991325.1 Bordetella petrii
GGGCGCGGCAGGCTTGGCCGCCTTTTTGGCCTGGGCGCGCCGCTGCTTGGCCGTCTGGCCCTTCAGGGCGGCCGGCTTGGGCGCCGCGGCCTTTTTCACCCGGCGGGGCTCGTCGGGATTGCGCGCGGCCGCCTTGCGCAAGGCATCGAAGCTGGTGCCCTTGACCAGGCGGAACTCGATGCGCCGCGCCTCGAGGTCAACGCGCGACACCTGCACCTGCACCTTGTCGGTCAGGCGGTACCTCATGCCGGTGCGTTCGCCGCGCAGCTCGTGCAGCGCTTCGTTGAACTGGAAGTACTCTCCCCCCAGTTCGGATACGTGTACCAGGCCCTCGACATGCAGCGTGTCCAGGGTGACAAACACCCCGAAGCTGGCCACCCCGGTCACGGTGCCGCTGAAATCCTCGCCCACCCGCTCTTTGACGAACCAGCACTTCAGCCAGGCCTCGACGTCGCGCGATGCCTCGTCGGCGCGGCGCTCGCTGGCCGACAGCAACAGGCCCAGTTTTTCCCAGGTGGCGTGCTCGTGCTCGCGCTGCGTGCGGCCGATAACCAGGGGCTGGTCTTCCAGGCCGGGCACGTAGCGCCGCCCCCCCAGCAAAGCCTTGATGACGCGGTGCGTCAGCAGGTCTGGATAGCGGCGGATCGGCGAGGTGAAATGGCTGTAGGCGGGATAGGCCAGCCCGAAGTGGCCGACGTTGTCCGGGCTGTAGATGGCCTGCTGCATGGATCGCAGGCACATCGTCTGCAACAGCTGGAAATCGGGCCGGGCGCGCACGGAATCCAGGAACTCGCCGTAGTCCTTGGCGGTGGGCGCGTCGCCGCCGCCCAATGACAGGCCCAGCGTGCGCAGGAACTCGCGCAGCGAGGTCAGGCGCTCGGGCGTCGGGCCCTCGTGGATGCGGAACAGGCCGGGGTGCTTGCTGCGGCTCATGAAGTCGGCCGCGCAAGTATTGGCGGCCAGCATGCATTCTTCGATGAGCTTGTGCGCATCGTTGCGGACCACGCCCACGATCTGCTCGATACGGCCCAGCTCGTTGCAGACGATCTTGGTCTCGACCGTGTCGAAATCGATGGCGCCGCGCTTCTTGCGCTGTTGCACCAGCAATTGGTACAGCTCGTGCAGGTGCCGCACGTGCGGCATGATGTCGCCCAGCGCGTGCGCAACGGGGCCGCCCGGCTGCTGCAGGGCTTCCCATACCTGGGTGTAGGTGGTGCGCGCATGCGAGTGCATGACCGCGTTATAGAACTGATACGCCGTCACTGTGCCGGCCTTGGCGCCCGTGGCGGGAATCACCATGTCGCACACCAGCACCAGCCGGTCGACATTCGGATTCAGCGAGCACAGGCCGTTGGACAGTGATTCCGGCAGCATGGGGATCACGCGCCGCGGGAAATACACGCTGGTGCCCCGTTCCAAAGCGTCGTCGTCCAGCGCATCGTCCGGCGTGACGTAATGGCTGACGTCCGCGATGGCCACCAGCAGGCGCCAGGCTGGCCGCTTGCGCTGGCCGCTGCCCAGTTCCACGGGTTCACAGTACACCGCGTCGTCGAAATCGCGCGCGTCTTCGCCGTCGATGGTGATGAGCGGCACGTCGCGCAGGTCGACCCGGTCTTTCAGGTCGGCCTTGCGCACGGCATCGGGCAGGCGTGCGGCCTGCTTGGCGGCGGGCTCCGAAAATTCCACCGGCACGTCGAACTTGCGCACGGCGATCTCGATTTCCATGCCCGGATCGTCGATCTCGCCCAGTACCTCGAATACACGGCCCAGCGGCTGCGTGTGGCGCGTGGGCTGCTCCATGATCTGCACCGACACCACCTGCCCATGCTGGGCGCCATTGGTGTCGCCGGGCGGAATCAGGATGTCGTGCTTGATGCGCTGGTCTTCCGGCACCACGATGGACAGGCCGTGCTCGTGCAGGAAGCGCCCCACCAGCTTGTTGGTGCGCCGCTCGATGACTTCGACGATCATGCCCTCGGGCTTGCCGCGGTATTCGCCTGAAGGCTTCACCAGCACACGGTCGCCGTGCAGCACCTTGAGCATTTCGCGCGGCGACAGGAACAGGTCGGTGCCGCCGTCGTCGCGCAGCAGAAAGCCGAAACCGTCACGATGGCCCTGCACCTTGCCAGCCACGAAATCCAGCTTGGTGGCCAGCAGCAGTACCCCCTTGCGGTTGGGCATCAGCTGGCCGTCGCGTTCCATGGCCGCCAGGCGGCGCTCGAAGCCCACCAGCGTGGCCGGCCGCTCGACCCCCATGCGCTGGGCAAGCTCGGCCGGCGCCAGCGGACTGCCCGCCGAACGCAATGCCTTCAGGATGTCCTCGCGGGAAGGCACATCGGGGTCGAAATCGGGGGGCGTTTCGGGCACGACGAATCCTGATCTGCCGTTGTTATTGTTATTTGAATCTTTATTCGATCGTTTTGCCAAAGTTTAAAATCCTGTATATAATCTTTCGCTTCTGTGGTCTGCCCAAGGCTGATCACTGCAGCAAGGCCAGAAGGTGTTCTGTGTGATGCGTCGCTAGTTATTTGCAGCGTATCATACAAACCTGAAATGCCATGCTCAGTGCCCAGGTGGCGGAATTGGTAGACGCGCATGGTTCAGGTCCATGTGCCGCAAGGTGTGGAGGTTCGAGTCCTCTCCTGGGCACCACGGAATTCAGGCGGTTCGGGCTCACCGGGCCGCCGCCCCCAACCCCCGGCAGCTGTTTCAAGCTGCCGGGGGTTTGTTTTTGTGCCTCAACGCACGGCTGCCGGCACGCTGAACGTGGTCGCGCTGGTAGCGCTGCTCTCCCATGGCGGCAATCTGCCCCGCCACCAGTTGCTCGAAAGGCGCCAGCAGGGCCGAATACCTGGCGGGCGCCTCCAGGGCGTCCAGCGCCAGCGCCACCGCCTCGATCGTGGACAAGGCCTGCGGCAAGCCGGCGTGGCGTATGCGGTATTGCGACGCCGCCGTTCCAGGCAATGTCACGCGCGGCAAAGCGGCCAGCCCGGGATGCGCGGCCAGCATCTGCCGCGCCTGGCGCCAGGTTCCATCCAGCACCACCAGCAGGCGCGGCGGCCCGGCATCCGGGGCACCCGTCCCACCGGCGGCAAGCACCTCCGCCCCGTCTTCCGGAAACAGCAGGCAGGCCCGGCACCCCGGCTGCCGCCACAGGCGGGCATCGAACTGCCGTCCGACATGCAGACAGGCGTTATTCAGGCCCAGCACGGCCAGGCGGCCGGTATTCAAGGCATGGCGCGCCTCGTCGGGATGCTGAAGTACCAGCACCCGCGTGCGGCTATCTAGCGCCGGAATCCAGGCACACAGGCAATGCGACTGCGGCCGCAGGCAATTTGCGCAGGCCGGCCGCCTTGCCGGCACGGCCAAGTTGCGCCCGTCCGGAAAAGTGTGCATAATCCGCGTCCTCTGATGTTCAAACGCAATTAGACAACATTGTGCTTGAGCAACAGCGCCCAGGTGGCGGAATTGGTAGACGCGCATGGTTCAGGTCCATGTGCCGCAAGGTGTGGAGGTTCGAGTCCTCTCCTGGGCACCAATTACTACGCCGCGGTTTACCTCCGCGGCGCGCCGAAAACCCCGATCGCCATGCGTTCGGGGTTTTTCTTTTTCAGGCCCGCAGCACCCGGCTCATGGCCACATGCTCAATACCGGCCTCGACGAACTCATCGCCCTGGGCCTGAAAACCGTGCGCTTCGTAAAAACCGCGAGCGTGGGTCTGGGCATGCAGCAGCAACATGCGGTGGCCGTCGCCATGCCCCTGGGTTATCAGGGCATCCAGCACCTGGCCGCCTACCCCGGTGCCGCGCGCCGACTTGCGCACGGCCAGGCGGCCGATATGTCCATCGGGCAACAGGCGCCCGGTGGCAACCGGCCGGCCGTCCTGGCCATACGCCACCGCGTGGACAGCGGTGGCATCGTCATCGTCGATCTCGATGTCCAGCGGCACGGCCTGTTCCACCACGAAGACCTCGTGCCGTACGGCGCAGGCATCGTCGCGCAGGCGATCCCAGGTTCCCAGGACAATACGGATGGCGGGCGCGTCGGGCATGAGAGTCTCCGGTAGTGGGCAAAACACGGGCCGAGGCGATGGCCCCGGCATTCTTGATTTTCGCAGGTCGCGCCGGCATCGGATAGCGGCGCCGCAGTAGAATGTGCGGTCCCGTTACCAGCATTGCATCATGCACGCCGTCGTTACCGCAGCCCTGCCGGTTTTTGCCCTGATCCTGACCGGCTGGCTGGCGGCCCGCTGGAACGTCCTGGGCATCACGGCCACCGATGCGCTGAACCGCTATGTGGTTTACCTGTCATTGCCCGCGCTGCTGTTCCGGGCCATGGCCAATGCCGACCCAGGCCAAATGCACTGGGGCTTCGTGGCGGCGTTCGCCGGCGGCGTGGCCGCTACATTCGCCGCCGCCAGCCTGGCCTCGCGCCGGCGGGGCCAGGCCCTTACCGACCTCAGTATCGAGGGGCTGGCGGCGTCTTACACCAATGCCGGCTACATGGGCATCCCCCTGTGCCTGGCGCTGCTGGGCCCCGCCAGCCTGGCGCCGGCCGTCATCGCCACCCTGCTGACCGCCTGCGTTCTGTTTGGCGCCGCCATCGCCCTGATCGAACTCGACCAGCACCGCGACCGCAGCCTCGCCGCCACGCTGTACAAGGTGGGCCAGGCGCTGCTGCGCAACCCCTTGCTGATCGCGCCGCTGCTGGGCTTGGCCAGCACCCTGTCCGGCCTGCGGCTTCCCGCCGGCCTGGACCGCTACGTGGAGCTGCTGGGATCGTCCGCCAGCCCCTGCGCCCTGGTCACGATCGGCCTCTTCCTGGCCCAGGCCCAGCCGGGCGGCGAAAGCAGGGCCGTCGCCCGGCTGGTGGCCAGCAAACTGCTGCTGCAGCCTGCCATTACCGCCGTACTGGCCTTCCTGGTATTCAGCATGCCGCCGGTGTGGGCCTGGTGCGCGGTGCTGATGAGCGCGCTGCCCATCGGCACCGGCCCGTTCATGCTGGCGCAAATGTACGGGCGCGACGCGCGCGCCACCTCGCGCGCCATTCTGCTTTCCACCGTACTGTCGGTACCCACGGTTTCACTGCTGGTCGCCTGGATCAGCAGCCGCGCCCTTTCCTGACCCAACCACGCCATGCTGCTTCCCGCCGCCATTTTTGTCGCCACACTGGTCTTCGTGATCTGGCAACCCCGCGGCCTGGGCATCGGCTGGAGCGCATCGGCGGGCGCCGCGCTGGCGCTGGCGACGGGCGCGGTCCACCTGGGCGACATATCGGCGGTCTGGCACATCGTCTGGAATGCCACCGCCACCTTCATCGCCATTATCATCACCAGCATCATCCTGGACGCCGCCGGCTTCTTCGAATGGGCGGCGCTGCATGTGGCGCGCTGGGGACGCGGACGCGGCCACTGGCTGTTCGCGCTGATCGTACTGCTGGGGGCCGTGGTGTCGGCGCTGTTCGCCAACGATGGCGCGGCCCTGATCCTGACCCCCATCGTGATGGAAATGCTGCTGGCGCTGGGGTTCGGCCCCGGCGCCACACTGGCCTTCGTCATGGCGGCAGGCTTCATCGCGGACACGGCCAGCACGCCGCTGGTGGTCTCTAACCTGGTGAACATCGTGTCGGCCGACTTCTTCGACATCAGCTTCGGCCGCTACGCGGCCGTGATGGTGCCGGTGAACTTCGCCGCGGTGGGCGCCACACTGGCGGTGCTGTTCGTGTTCTTCCGCAAGCAGATACCGGCACGCTACGACGCCACGCAACTGCCCTGCCCGCGCTCGGCGATACGCGATCCGGTGACTTTCCGGGCGGGAATGGCCGTGCTGGCCTTGCTGCTTGCGGGTTTTTTCGTCCTGGAACCCCTGGGCATTCCGGTCAGCGCCATTGCGGCAGCCGGCGCCCTGGCGCTGCTGCTGGTGGCCGGACGCCAGCATATCGTGGGCACCCGCCGCGTCATGCGCGAAGCGCCCTGGCACATTGTCGTGTTTTCCCTGGGCATGTATCTGGTCGTGTACGGGCTGCGCAATGCCGGCCTCACCGCCCACCTGACCCAGTTGCTCGACAGCCTGGCCCAGCGCGGCATCTGGGAAGCCGCCATGGGCACCGGCGTGATCATGGCCTTCCTGGCTTCGGTCATGAACAACCTGCCCGCCGTGCTGGTGGGCGCGCTGGCCATCGCCGACACCAGCGCCACCGGGGCCGTGCGCGAAGCCATGATCTACGCAAACGTGGTGGGCACCGACCTGGGCCCCAAGATCACTCCCATCGGCAGCCTCGCCACGCTGCTGTGGCTGCACGTGCTGGCCCGCAAGGGCCTGCGCATCACCTGGGGCTACTACTTCAAGGTCGGCATCGTGCTGACCCTGCCGGTGCTGCTGGCCACCCTGGCCGCGCTGGCGCTGAGGCTGCGGTAATAATCGGCTGCTGCCTGGCCGCCACCCGCATCTGGTAAGGTTGCCGTCATCCGCAACCAGGAGACCCGCATGAGCTGGCTACTCGGCCGATACACCACCTTCATTCTTGTTCTGCTGGGCACGGCGGTCACCTTGCCCCTGGCGTTGCTGCGGGCGCCGGGCTGGTGGTGGGCGGCCGCGCCGCTGGCATTGCTGGCGATACTGGGCGTTTACGACGTGATTCAGCCACGCCACGCCATCCGGCGCAATTATCCGGTGCTGGGCAACCTGCGCTTTCTTTTCGAGTTCATCCGCCCCGAAATCCGCCAGTATTTCCTGGAAGACGACACTCACGCCGCACCGTTCTCGCGCGCCCAGCGTTCCATCGTGTACCAGCGCGCCAAGCGGGAAATCGACAAGCGGCCTTTCGGCACGCAGGAAGATGTGTATGGCGACCGCTACGAATGGATCAACCATTCGCTGGTGCCGGCCCATGTGGAAGACCCTGATTTCCGCGTCACCGTGGGCGGCCCGGACTGCCGCCAGCCCTATTCCATGTCGGTATTCAACATCTCGGCCATGAGTTTCGGCGCACTCTCGTCCAACGCCGTACTCGCCTTGAACGAGGGCGCGCGCCAGGGCAACTTTGCGCACGATACGGGCGAAGGCGGCATCAGCCGGTACCATCGCGAACCGGGAGGCTCGCTGGTGTGGAACATCGGCTCGGGATACTTTGGCTGCCGCGACGAAAGCGGCGCGTTTTCCGAAGCCGCCTTCGTGCGCAACGCCTGTACTCCCCAGGTGAAAATGATAGAAATCAAGCTGTCGCAAGGCGCCAAGCCGGGACATGGCGGTATCCTGCCGGGCGCCAAGGTCACGCTGGAAATCGCCGATGCGCGCGGCGTCACGCCGTGGCAAGACTGCAATTCGCCCTCCAGCCATAGCGCCTTCGATACGCCCATCGCCTTGCTGCATTTCGTGGCACGGCTGCGCGAACTGTCTGAGGGCAAGCCCGTCGGCTTCAAGTTCTGCATGGGCCACCCCTGGGAGTGGTTCGCCATCGTGAAAGCCATGCTGGAAACCGGCATCACGCCCGACTTCATCGTGGTGGACGGCGCCGAGGGCGGCACCGGCGCCGCCCCCGTCGAATTCGTGGACCACGTCGGTACTCCTTTGCGCGAGGCGCTGCGCCTGGTGCACAACACGCTGATCGGCGTGAACCTGCGCGACCGCATCAAGCTGGGAGCATCGGGCAAGATCATCACGGCGTTCGACATGGCGCGCGCCATGGCCATGGGCGCCGACTGGTGCAACGCCGCGCGCGGCTTCATGTTCGCCATAGGCTGCATCCAGGCGCAGGCCTGCCATACCGGGAAATGCCCCACTGGCGTCACCACGCAAGATCCGCTGCGGCAACGCGCGCTGGTCGTGCCCGACAAGGCCCAGCGCGTCGCCCATTTCCACCAGAACACCTTGCATGCGCTGGCCGAACTGCTGCAGGCCGCCGGGCTGACGCATCCCAGCCAATTGCGGCCCCATCATATTGCGCGCCGCATATCCTCCAGCGAAGTGCGCCTGCTTTCCGCCTTGTTCCCCGAGCTCGAGCCCGGCGAACTGCTGCGCGGGGAATTCCGCCATACGGTATTCAAGGTGGGCTGGTCCATGGCACGCCCCGATTCATTCCAGCCCGCGCACGATGTCACCGTGGCCCTGGCCGCCCTGCACCGCGAACAAGCCGCCGCCCATGCCTGAAGGCGTGGCTGACTATAGCCAGCGCTCGAACAGGCGCGAGAAAAATTCCATGAAGCGGTCGTCCGCCCCACGGCCTTGCCAGGCTTGCAAGGTGACCGGCTCGGCGTCGGCGACATCGCGCTCGAAAAGCGCTTCCATCTCGGCGCCGAAATCCGGGCCGAGTATCACCGCGTTGATCTCATAATTCAGCGCGAAGCTGCGCCAGTCCATGTTGCTGGAACCCACGGTGGACCAGACACCGTCCACCACCACCGTCTTGGCGTGCAGCAGCGCATCGCGGCGCTCGTAGATCTTCGCACCCGCCTTCAACAAGCCGTCGTAATGCGACCGGCCCGCATGGAACACCAGCGATGAGTCGCTGAATCCGGGCAGCACCAGCACAACGTCCACGCCCCGCCTGGCCGCATCCTGCAGCGCCTGGACAAAGGCCGGGTCCGGCACGAAATACGCCATGGTGATGTGGATGGATTTCTGGGCACTTTCGAACGCCGACATCAAGGTCAGGTACACCGTATATCCGTCGCTGCGATCGGGCTGATTCGCGAGAATGCGGACGGTCAGGTCGCCTTGCGGTGGGATCCTGGGGAAAAACTCGCGCGGCGTCATGGGCGGCCCCTTCTGCGAAGCCCAGCCTTTCAGGATGACCCGTTCAAGCTCGGCCACCGCGGGGCCGGCGATGCGGATATGTGTATCGCGCCAGGGCTGCGCCTCGCCCGCATTCTTGGCGGGGCGCGAGCCGGACGAATACACACTGCTGACATTGATACCCCCGAGGAAGCCCACCTTGCCGTCAACGACCAATAGCTTGCGATGATTGCGCTGGTTCGGCGACCATCCGGTACGCGCCTCTGCCGGATTCACCGGGTTGAAAACCGCGACCTGCACCCCTGCGTCGCGCATGCGGTCGAACAGCGCGTCGGGCGTGCCCAGCGTGCCCACGGCGTCAATCATGACCGCCACGGCTGCCCCGCGCCGGTGAGCGGCGATCAAGGCATCGGCGAAGCGCTGGCCTTCTTCGTCGTCTTCGAAAATATACGTTTCCATGTGCACATACTGGCGGGCCCCGTCGATGGCTTCCAGCATGGCCCGGTAAGTGGACGGCCCGTCGGACAACAGCCGGACCTGATTGCCGGGCACCAGCGGTGCGCCGCTGATGGCAGCCTCGATGGCCCGGTGGCGGGCATGGAAATCCTGCGCACCCTGCGCGTCTGCGTCTGCATGTGCCACGATGTCCCGCCCTTTTTGATAGCTGGACCACCCCGTGTCGGCCGAGCGGCCGGCCTGCTGTTTGCGCGCCTCCCGCTCCTGCGCGTCAGGAACGGTGGCGCATGCCGCAAGCATGGCCGCCAGCACCAGCCAGGGCGCCAGGCGTGCCGCACGCCAAAGATCGCGGGCCATGGCGCCAGGTCCTGGTCAGGGCTGCCATTGGGCCCTGTGCGATACCGTGTTGCGGCGCGATGATGTGCTGCCGCGGCGCACGGGTTCGCGATCCATCCAGCGGCCGCCACGCCAGCGGCCGTGTTCACGGTCCACCTGGAAGCCGCCAGCGTCCCGCAGCAGCGCCATGACGGCATCTTCTTCATCGGGTTCTACATGCACGGCCAGTAATACCGCCTGGTCGGCCGCGGGCAAATTGTGCAGGCGCGCATTGCGCATGGCCACCAGCCGCCGCGCGGCCCATACCGCGCCTATGGCAGCACCTACGCACGCGCCAAACGCGGCTCCGCCTATGACGGCAAGATCGCCGCGGGCCAGGAAAATCGCCGCGACGCAGCCTAGCAAAGCGCCCGTGGCGGCCAGGGCGGCCGCCCGCCACGCCATGCCATAGCCGGCACGGTCGGCCAGGGCCTCGGGATCTTCGTCCCAGGACTGCACCCGCCCGGTGCGGCGCCCCCCGCGAAACAAGCTCACGGCCTCTTCGCGGAAACCCTCGGCAAAAAGAGCATGCGCCGCGCTTTTGGCCGACGGAACACTATCGAAACGCGCAACGATCATCGAAGACATATTCTGTCCCTTGGCATGGTAGTTCCTGACTTTATTCTGCTCGACCGGCGTGGTGCTGTCCTGAGGTTTCGCTACCAGCCGTAAAGCAGTATTTCGGCGGCCGGGATAAAGACACACTTTCTCGCCAGCCACCCCGGCTTGCTTGCTTTTGGTTAAAAAGCATTGCAATCGCCATGGGACGCTTGACAGCGTCGTGGGGTGGCCGGCCACAATAAGTCTTGCGCACAGCGCTTCTGCAAGGAAACCGCATGGTCCCATCCCGCAGCATGCTCGCTACCGCCCCGCCCGTCGACGCAGAATCCTCGCCTGACGAAGCGGCCGTCACCCAGGAACTGCAGGCCGGCCTCTTGGCCCACCCTGCCCACATTGAACCCAAGTATCTGTACGACAGTCTCGGCTCCAGCCTGTTTACCGCCATTACCCAATTGCCCGAGTATTACCCCACGCGCTGCGAAGCGGAAATCCTGGGCGAGCACGCCGCAGGCATCGCGCGGCATGTCGGCGCGGTGGATACGCTGATCGACCTGGGCGCGGGTGATTGCGCCAAGGCCGAGCGCCTGTTCGGCAGCCTGCGGCCGCAACGCTATGTGCCCATCGACATTTCGGCCGACTATCTCCAGGCGGCGGTGCGGCGCCTGGAACAGGCCTATCCACAACTGCGCATTACGGCGCTGGGCCTGGATTTTCACGACGCGCTGACGCTGCCCGGCGACATTCCCGCCGCGAACCGCCTGTTTTTCTATCCCGGCTCGAGTATCGGCAATCTGGACCCCGGCCGGGCACTCGCTTTGCTGAGCCGGGTGCGCGCGGCCTGCCAGGGCGGCGGGCTGCTGGTGGGCGTAGACAGGATCAAGCCGCGCAGCGTGCTGGAACCGGCCTACGACGACGCCCTGCACCTGACAGCCGCATTCAACCTGAACATGCTGCGCCACGTGAACCACTTGCTGGGCAGCAATTTCGACGTGCGCCAGTGGAGCCACGTGGCGCGCTACGACGAGCATCGCTCGCGCATCGAGATGCACCTGCAGGCGCTGTCCGACGTGCTGGTCAGCTGGCCGGGCGCCGAGCGGCGCTTTGCCAGCGGCGAGCGCATCCACACCGAAAGCTCGTACAAGTACAGTGTGAAAGGCTTTCACGATCTGCTGACACGCGCCGGCTACACACGCATTCAGCATTGGTCCGATTCGCGCGACTGGTTTTCCGTGTTCAGCGCGCGGGCCTGATGAATACCCCTCACCCATGACGCCACAGGAGACCGCCATCGATCCCGCCTCCCTGCTCACCCACCCCGCCGCGCCGCAACAGGACGCCGCGGCGAACCTGCCCTGGCGTTATCGGCATGTGCGAGAGCAGACCCGCGCACTGGCCCAACCCCTGAGCCCCGAGGACTGCCAGATCCAGTCGATGCCGGACTGCAGCCCCGTCAAATGGCATCTGGCCCATACCACCTGGTTCTTCGAAACTTTCATCCTGTGTCGCTTCCAGCCCGGCTACACCCCTTTTCATCCGCAGTACCGCATGCTGTTCAATTCGTACTACAACGCGGTGGGCGCGCGCCATCCGCGTCCCCAGCGCGGCATGCTGTCACGCCCGCCCCTGCAGGATGTGCTGCGCTACCGCGAACATGTCGACACCGCCATGGACGCGCTGATGCCACGCCTGGCCGGGGTGGAACCGGCGTTCGACAACTTGCTGGAACTGGGCCTGAACCATGAACAGCAGCACCAGGAACTGATTGTCACGGACATCAAGCACGCCCTGTCGCTCAACCCGCTCAAACCCGCCTATGCCGCGCGCCTGCCGGACACTCCCGACCTCACCGTCCCTGCTGGCTGGATCGATTTCGACGTCGGGCGCGTGCGCATCGGGCACGAGCCGCCCGGCTTTGCCTTCGACAACGAAGGCCCCGCCCATGACGTGCTGTTGCAACCGTTCCGCCTGGCCAGCCGCCTGATTACGCAGGGCGAATACCTGGAGTTCATGCGCGATGGCGGCTACCGGCGTCCGGAACTATGGCTCTCGCTGGGCTGGGACCAAGTCTGCGCATCGCAATGGCAGGCGCCGTTGTACTGGGAAGGCGAGCATGACGACTGGCAGGTCTACACCCTGTACGGCATGCAGGAACTGGACGCCCACGCGCCCGTCACGCACATCAGCTATTACGAAGCGGACGCTTATGCCCGCTGGGCCGGGGCGCGCCTGCCGCGCGAAGCGGAATGGGAACATGCCGCGCGCTCGGCCCCCGGGACGTCGCCGGCCAATATGCTCGACAGCGGCCACCTGCACCCACGCGCCGCGCTACCCGGATCCGGGCCCGCGCAACTGTACGGCGACGCCTGGGAATGGACTTGCAGCTCGTACGACGCCTATCCCGGCTATGCGCCGCCCGCCGGCGCCGTGGGCGAGTACAACGGCAAGTTCATGTGCAACCAGTACGTGCTGCGCGGCGGCTCGTGCGCCACGCCCGCCGGCCACATCCGCGCTACTTACCGCAACTTCTTTCCGCCCGAGGCGCGTTGGCAGTTTTCAGGAATACGCCTGGCTCGCGACACTTGAACCGTTTGCGTGGCCATAAAATGTCATGCTAGAATTTCGTTCTTGCCCGGCGTTACACCGTGGCAACATGACTGGAAGCGCGGTTCAAGCCCTGGCTCAGGGCGCTGCACGGTGGCTTCAAGTTTGGCGCATTAGCTCAGCCGGTTAGAGCGACGGAATCATAATCCGCAGGTCCCCTGTTCGAATCAGGGATGCGCCACCAAGAATGCAAAACGGCCCGCCTCACTGCGGGCCGTTTTTTTGCCGCCGGGCGCCACCCCAAGGCAAAGCCCCCACGGGGGCAACAAGCCGAAGGCGCAGCGTGGGGGCTTTTTTGCCGCCGGGCCGCCCCAAGGCAAAAAGCCCCCTTGGGGGGCAGCAA
>NZ_JAJMLX010000121.1 GCF_020991325.1 Bordetella petrii
GGTGATGCTGTTCATCACCGTCGTTATCAACTACCTGGGCCGCAGCAACCTGTCCATCGCCGCGCCCGCGCTCAAGGTCGAGTTCGGCCTGGACACGGTGCACGAAGGGCTGATCCTGTCGGCGTTCGGCTGGACCTACGCCGCCATGCAGATCCCCGGCGGGTGGGTGGTGGACCGCGTGTCGCCGCGCGTGCTGTACGCGGCCGCGCTGATCCTGTGGTCGGCGGCAACGTTCTTCATGGGCTTTGCCGGCAGCTTCGTGATCCTGTTCGTGCTGCGCCTGGCGGTGGGCGCGCTGGAAGCGCCCGCCCAGCGTGCGCGGCGGCGTGTCGCGCAGGGCCGACAGCGGCGGCACCACCAACGGCCCTGTCGTTACCGAGGGGGCCGCCCCGCCAGGCTGGCCGGGCTGGCCGCCTTCGGGAGGAATTTGCGACACACCGCAAGCCGCCAACAGCGGCGGCAGGCACAACAGGCTGAGAAAACGCTTCATGGGCATTAAGGAAGAAAGGGGCGGCGGATGTGCCATTAATGCAGGGTGCGCGGCATGGCCAGCACGAATTCGGCGATGGGCACCTCGAAGGGAATGCCGTTTTCGCCCACGCAGTGATAGGTGCCGCGCATGGTGCCCACCGGCGTATTCAGAGGACAGCCGCTGGTGTATTCGAAGGTTTCGCCCGGCGCCAGCAGCGGCTGCTGGCCCACCACGCCCAGGCCGCGCACTTCTTGTACGCGCTGATTGCCGTCGGTAATGATCCAGTGGCGGCTGATGACCTGGGCCGGATGTTCGCCGGTATTGGTAATACGCACGGTATAAGCAAAGACGTATTGCTGCTCGGCGGGATCGGACTGCTCGGGCACAAAACGCGGGGCGACGGAGACGGTCAGGTCGTACGGTTTCACAAGCCTTTTCCGGTGGTTGGGCGGCGGCCTGCGCGGCGGCTGGCCAAGCCAGGCCGCATTCAGGCGCGGCAAATTACAATAATGGCACATTATGCCCGCGGAAACCCCCAACATCATGCCCTCCCCGTCCCCGGCCGCCACCCGCATCGCCCCCAGCATCCTGTCTGCCGACTTCGCCCGCCTGGGCGAAGAAGTGCGCAACGTCGTCGACGCCGGCGCCGACTGGATCCACTTCGACGTCATGGATAACCACTATGTGCCCAACCTGACCATCGGGCCCATGGTGTGCGCCGCTATCCGGCCGCACGTGCAGGTGCCCATCGACGTGCACCTGATGGTGGAACCGGTAGACGAACTGATCCCGCAGTTCGCCAAGGCGGGCGCCAATATCATCACCTTCCACCCCGAGGCCTCGCGCCACGTGCACCGCACCCTGTCACTGATCCGCGACCACGGCTGCCAGGCCGGGCTGGTGTTCAACCCCGCCAGCTCGCTGGACGCCATGGACCACGTCATGGACCTGCTGGACGTGGTGCTGCTGATGTCCGTCAACCCCGGATTCGGCGGCCAAAGCTTCATTCCGGCCACGCTGCACAAGCTGCGCGACGCGCGCGCCCGCATCGACCGCTGGACGCAGGCGGGCGGCCAGCCCATCCTGCTGGAAGTGGACGGCGGCGTGAAAGTCGACAACATCGCGCAAATCCGCGCCGCCGGCGCCGATACCTTCGTGGCCGGTTCGGCCATTTTCGGCCAGCCCGACTACGCGACCGTCATCCAGGCACTGCGCGGCGAAATCGCCAAAGCCGCCACCCTAGCCGCCTGAGGCCCCTATGACCACTTTCCAAGCCGTGCTGCTGGACCTGGACGGCACCCTGCTCGATTCCGTTCCCGACCTGGCCCATGCCGCCAATGCCATGCGCATCGAACTGGGCATGCCGGCCCTGCGCGAAGACGTCATCGCCACCTTCGTGGGCAAGGGCGTCGACAACCTGGTGCGCCGCGCGCTGGCCGGGTCGCTGCAAGGCGCCGAGCCCGAAGCGGCCGAATTCGAACGGGCCCGCGAATCCTTCTTCCGCCATTACCACCTGGTCAATGGCGACAAGGCCACCGTGTTCAACGGCGTGATCGAAGGCCTGAAGGCCATGCGCGACCAGGGCCTGAAACTGGCCGTGGTCACCAACAAGCCCACCGAGTTCACCCAGCCCTTGCTGCAGCGCACCGGCCTGGCGGGTTTTTTCAGCGTAGTGGTGTGCGGCGACACCTGCGCGCGCCGCAAGCCCGACCCCGACCAAATGCTGTACGCCTGCGAACGCCTGGGCGTCACGCCGGCGCAGGCCGTGGCCATCGGCGATTCCATCAACGACGCCCAGGCCGGGCGGGCCGCGGGCATGCACGTGCTGGCCGTGCCCTACGGTTACAACGAAGGCCAGGACGTGCACGGACTGGATGTGGATGGTATAGTTGCCAGCATTGCCGACGCCGCCCAGTGGATATCGCTCTGGAACGCCGACCGGAAGCAGGGCCTGCCCGGGGGTCTTCCCGCCGCGCCCGCCACCGGCCAGGCCGCCTCGTAGCACCGCGGGCGCACCGGCTACCTTTTACACAGCATCCACACATGAACGCTCGTCCCTTGAACCAAATGCGCAACGCCTCGTGGCGTTGGTGGCGTTTGTCTTCCGGGTGGCGATAGTTCCTTCCCGGCCCTGGACGCACCTGCCGCCTAGAGCCGAAGCTGTGTGAAAAACAGCGCCAAAGCCCGGACCCACAAACTGGACCGGGCTTTTTTGTTGTGTGCCCGGTCTGTAGCCCGAAAACCTACGAGACCCCACATGACCGAAATTGAATTCAAAGCGCTGGCCGCCCAGGGATACAACCGCATTCCCCTGGTGGCCGAAACCTACGCCGACCTGGACACGCCCCTGGCCATCTACCTGAAGCTGGCGCACAGCGGCCCGCAGGGCGGCCGCATGAGCTGCCTGATGGAATCGGTGGTGGGCGGCGAGCGCTTCGGGCGCTACTCGTTCATCGGCCTGCCGGCCCGCACCGTGATCCGCGCCAGCGGCACCACCACCGAAGTGCTGCACGACGGCCAGGTGGCCGAAACGCACGAAGGCGACCCGCTGGCCTTCATCGAGCAGTACCAGGCCCGCTTCAAGGTGGCCCTGCGGCCCGGCATGCCGCGCTTCTGCGGCGGCCTGGCGGGCTACTTCGGCTACGACACCGTGCGCCACATCGAACCGCGCCTGGGCCCTGCCGTGAAGCCTTTCCCGGCCGGCATGGACGGCGGCACGCCCGACATCATGCTGATGCACGTGGACGAACTGGTCATCGTCGACAACCTGGCCGGGCGCACCTACCTGATGGTGTATGCCGACCCGTCGCAGCCGGAAACCTACAGCCGCGCCCAGCGCCGCCTGCTGGACCTGCGCGCCCGCCTGCGCCGTCCGGTGGAAATTCCGTACAGCCACGCCAGCATGCAAACCGAAGAACAGCGCGACTTCAACAAGGCCGACTACCTGGCCGCCGTGCGCCGCGCCAAGGAATACATCGCCGCCGGCGACCTGATGCAGGTGCAGGTGGGCCAGGTCATCTCCAAGCCCTTCCGCGACGCGCCGCTGTCGCTGTACCGCGCGCTGCGGTCGCTGAATCCGTCGCCGTACATGTACTTCTGGAACTTCGGCGACTTCCAGGTGGTGGGGGCATCGCCCGAGATCCTGGTGCGCCAGGAACAGGTCAGCGACAGCGGCGCGGCCAAGTCGCAAGTCACCATCCGCCCCCTGGCCGGCACCCGCAAGCGCGGCGCCACGCCCGAACAAGACCTGGCCCTGGCCGAAGAACTGCGCGCCGACCCGAAAGAAATCGCCGAACACGTGATGCTGATCGACCTGGCGCGCAACGACGTAGGCCGCGTGGCCGAAGTGGGCTCGGTGAAAGTCACCGACACCATGACCATCGAGCGCTATTCGCATGTGATGCACCTGGTGTCGAACGTCACCGGTAACCTGAACCCGGGCATGAGCACCATGGACGTGCTGCGCGCCGCCTTCCCGGCCGGCACGCTGACCGGCGCCCCCAAGGTGCGCGCCATGGAAATCATCGACGAGCTGGAACCCGTGCGCCGCGGCATCTACGGCGGCGCGGCCGGCTACCTGAGCTATGGCGGCGAAATGGACGTGGCCATCGCCATTCGCACCGGCGTCATCAAGAACGGCATGCTGTACGTGCAGGCCGCCGCCGGCATCGTGGCCGATTCCGATCCCGAACTGGAATGGGCCGAAACCGAAGCCAAGGCGCGCGCCGTATTGCGCGCGGCCGAACAGGTGCAGCACGGGCTGGACGAACCCATCTGATGCCCGCCCTTGCCGCCGATTCCTTCCCCGATTCCAGCGACCGCGCAACATTACCCGCAGGTGCCCCATGCTACTGATGCTAGATAACTACGATTCCTTTACCTACAACCTGGTGCAGTATTTCGGCGAACTGGGGGAAGATGTGCGGGTGGCCCGCAACGACCAGATCACGCTGGACGAAATCGCCGCCATGAAGCCCGACCGCATCTGCGTGTCGCCCGGGCCCTGCTCGCCGGCCGAGGCCGGCGTGTCGGTGGCGCTGATCCAGCGCTTTGCCGGCCAGGTGCCCATTCTGGGCGTATGCCTGGGCCACCAGGCCATCGGCGCCGCCTATGGCGGCGACATTGTGCGCGCGCAGCAAATCATGCACGGCAAGACGGTGCAGGTTTCGCATGGCGGCACCGACGTGTTCGCCGGCCTGCCCTCGCCGTACACCGTCATCCGCTACAACTCGCTGACCATAGACCCGGCCACCCTGCCCGATTGCCTGGAAGTGACGGCCACCGCCGCCGACGGCGACATCATGGGCGTGCGCCACAAGACCCTGCCACTGTACGGGGTACAGTTCCACCCGGAATCCGTGCTAAGCGAACATGGCCACGATTTGCTGCGCAATTTCCTGAACATCCGATAACAAGGGGACACCACCATGACGATCACACCCAACGAAGCGCTGACCCGCTGCATCGAACACCGCGAGATTTTCCACGACGAGATGCTGCACCTGATGCGCATGCTGATGCGCGGCGAAATGTCGCCGCAGATCGCCAGCGCGCTGATCATGGGCCTGCGCGTCAAGAAGGAGACCATCGGCGAAATTACCGCCGCCGCCCAGGTGATGCGCGAATTCGCCACGCCGGTGGAAACGTCCAACCCCCAGGACCTGCTGGACATGTGCGGCACCGGCGGCGACGGCAGCCACACGTTCAACATTTCCACCACCGCCATGTTCGTGGCGGCCGCGGCCGGCGTGCCCATTGCCAAGCACGGCGGGCGCAGCGCCTCGTCGTCGTCGGGCAGCGCCGACGTGCTGGAAGCCCTGGGCGCCAATCTGGTGCTCAGCCCCGAACAGGTGGCCGAATGCATCCAGGCTATCGGCATCGGCTTCATGTTCGCTCCTTCGCATCACACCGCCATGAAGAACGTGGCCCCCGTGCGCAAGGAACTGGGCGTGCGCACCATTTTCAATATCCTGGGCCCGCTGACCAACCCGGCCAATGCCGCCAACCAGCTGATGGGCGTGTTCCACCCCGACCTGGTCGGCATCCAGGTACGCGTCTTGCAGCGCCTGGGCTCGCGGCATGTGCTGATCGTGCATGGCCGGGACGGCATGGACGAGGCCTCGCTGGGCGGCGCCACCATGGTGGGCGAACTGAAAGACGGACAAATTCGTGAATACGAGATCCACCCTGAAGACTATGGCCTCGCGATGGTGTCTAATCGGGGCATCAAGGTCAGCAACCGCGAAGAATCGCGTGAACTTGTCATTCAGGCGCTGGACAATGTCGAAGGTGTCGCCCGCGACATCGTCGCCCTGAATGCAGGGCTGGCTATCTACGCCGGCAACAAGGCCGACTCCATCGAGCAGGCCCTGGCGCTGGCCTTTGAAACGATTTCTAACGGCTCGGCCCGTGCCAAGCTGGAAGAATTCTGCGCATATACCCGGAAATTCCAGAAATGAACGACATTCTCGCGAAGATCCTCGCCGTCAAGGCCGAGGAAGTCGCAACCGCCCGCCAATTGCGCAGCGAATCCGAACTGCTGCGCGAAGCGCAGGCCCGGCAAGACGTGCGCGGCTTTGCCCAGGCCATCGAAGACAAGATTTCCCAGGGCAAGGCCGGCGTCATCGCCGAAATCAAGAAAGCGTCGCCGTCCAAGGGCGTGCTGCGCGAAAACTTCGACCCCGCCGCCATCGCCGCCACGTACGCCGTGCACGGCGCGGCCTGCCTGTCGGTGCTGACCGACGTGCATTTCTTCCAGGGTTCGCACGACAACCTGCGGCGCGCCCGCGCGGCGTGCCCGCTGCCCGTGCTGCGCAAGGATTTCGTCATCGATCCCTACCAGGTCATTTCGGCGCGCGCCATGGGGGCCGACTGCGTGCTGCTGATCGTGGCGGCGCTGGCTCCCAGCCAATTGCGCGACCTGGAAACCCTGGCCATGGAACTGGGCATGGACGTGCTGGTGGAAGTGCACGACGCCAAGGAACTGGATATAGCCCTGGGCCTGAAAACCCGCCTGCTGGGCATCAACAACCGCAACCTGCGCACCTTCGAAACCCGCCTGCAGAACACGCTGGACTTGCTGCCGAACATTCCGGAAGGCAAGCGCGTGGTTACCGAGAGCGGCATCCTGGCGCCGGAAGACGTCAAGCTGATGCGCAGCCACAAGGTGGACGCCTTCCTGGTAGGCGAAGCCTTCATGCGCGCCGAAGACCCGGGCATGGAACTTGCCAGGCTGATGGGCTGAAGCCGCGGCGGGTATTGTTGCGGCACCAATGCGGCGGCTGGCCGCCAGGAGAAACGCGATGAAACCCGTGCTGTCTTTGATGTCGACAATTGCCGCGGCGCTGCTGCTGGCGGGATGCATGGGGGGCGGGCACGAGCCCGGCCCGCCGCACCCGGGGGCGGTGAACCCGTACAGTAATGGCGGCTTCCATGACGCGGGGCCGAATTACCCCAATACGGGGCATTGATCGCGAACTCTGCAGTTCTTATGGTGCCGCCCGCGGTCAGGCCCGGGCCGAGGGCCGGGCCCGGCGACGTCCCGTTCCAGGGGTCTGGCTCCCGCAGGGTGCCTGACCCCGTTGTGCGCCACGGAAGTCTTAGTAGAACGGTGTCGGGGGCATCCTGGCGGGAAGCAAACGGTGTCTGGCACCCTGGCGGGAGCCAGACACCCATCATCGTCGACATCAGATCAAGCCGCCATCGCGGCTTGATGCTTACGCCGCCGTATACGCCGTCTTCACGGTGGTGTAGAACTCCGCCGCGTAGCGGCCCTGTTCGCGCGGGCCGTAGCTGGAGCCCTTGCGGCCGCCGAAGGGCACGTGGTAGTCCACGCCGGCGGTGGGGCAATTCACCATCACCATGCCGGCCTGGGAATCGCGCTTGAACTGCGTGGCGTACTTCAGCGACGTGGTGCAAATACCCGACGACAAGCCGAATTCCGTGTCGTTGGCCAGTTCCAGCGCATGCTCGAACGAATCCGCCGGAATGACCGCGGCCACGGGGCCGAAGATTTCCTCGCGGCTGATGCGCAGGCTGTTGTCGCAGTCCACGAACAAAGCCGGCGTCATGTAGAAGCCTTCCGTGGCGCGCTTGACGCGTTCGCCGCCATAAGCCAGCTTGGCGCCTTCGTCGCGGCCGATGGCCACGTACTTCTCGTTCTGCGCCAGCTGGCTTTCATCCACCACCGGACCGATGTCGGTGCCGGCCAGCAGCGCGTCGTCGATCTTCAGCCCCTGCAAGCGTTCCTGCACGGCGGCCACGAAGCGCGGGTAAATGCCTTTCTGCACGATCAGGCGGCTGGACGCCGTGCAGCGCTGGCCCGTGGAAAAGAACGCGCCATTCACCGCGCTTTCCACCGCCACCTTCAGGTCGGCGTCGTCCAGCACCACCATGGGGTTCTTGCCGCCCATTTCCAGCTGCACCTTGGCCAGCCGCATCATCGCGGCTTCCGCCACGCGGCGGCCGGTGCCCACCGAACCGGTGAAGCTGATGGCATCCACGCGCTTGTCGTCCAGAATGGCCTGGCCCACCACGCTGCCGCGGCCCATGACCAGGTTGAACACACCGGCCGGCAGGCCGGCGCGGCTGAGAATCTCGGCCAGCGCCCAGGCACTGCCCGGCACCAGGTCGGCCGGCTTGAACACCACCGTGTTGCCGTAGGCCAGCGCCGGCGCGATCTTCCAGGCCGGGATCGCGATCGGGAAATTCCACGGCGCGATAATGCCCACCACGCCCACCGGCTCGCGCGTGACGTCGGCCTCGATGCCCGGACGCGTCATGGGCAGCTTTTCGCCCTGGATGCGCAGCGCCTCGCCCGCGAAGAACTTGAAGATATAGCCCGCGCGCGCGGCTTCGCCGATGCCTTCCGGCAGCGTCTTGCCTTCCTCGCGCGACAGCAGGCGGCCCAGTTCTTCCTTGCGCGCCAGAATCTCGTTGCCCACCGCGTCCAGGATATCGGCGCGGCGCTGCCCCGTGGTGCGCGCCCATTCATACGCCGCGGCGCGCGCGGCGGCAATGGCCTGCGCGGTTTGCGCGGCGTCGGCCTGCGCGTATTCGCCCACCACGTCGGCCAGGTTCGAAGGATTGATATTGGCGCGCACGTCGACACCGTCGACCCAGGCCCCACCTATGTAATTCGCATGCATGTCGTGTCTCTCGTCCAGGTGAATGAATAAACAGCCGGCCGCAATAGCTATAGCAACTTGCCGGGATTCAGGATGCCCGCCGGGTCCAGCAACCGCTTGATGTCGCGCATCAGCCGCAGTTCCAGCGGATCTTTGCTATGCAGGAAATGGTCGCGCTTCAACTGGCCGATGCCGTGTTCGGCGCTGATGCTGCCGCCGTAGCGGTTTACCTCGTCCAGCACGATGTCGGTAATGGCGGCCCCGTTCTGCGCCGCCCATTCGCGCGGCGCCCCTGCCGGGCGCGACAGGTTGTAGTGCAGGTTGCCGTCGCCAAAGTGCCCAAAAATAAATGGCCGGATATCGGCATGCGTTTCGCGCAGGCGCTGTTCCGCCGACACCATGAAATCCGGAATGCGCTCGATGGGCAAAGAAATATCGTGCTTCAGGTGCGGCCCGTCGGCGCGCTGCGCTTCCGAGATTTCCTCGCGCAGCTTCCACAGGGCCTGCAACTGCGCCAGCGATGCCGACACCGCCGCGTCCAGGCACAGCTCGCGTTCCAGCGCCGTGCCCATCACGCTTTCCAGCAAGGCGTTCAGCGCGTCCTCGTCGGCGGTGTCCGCCAGTTCCATCAGCACATAGCCGGGGTAGCGCTGCGCGAACGGTTCCTGCACCCCTTGCGCGTGCGCCAGCACCAGATCCACGCATTCGCCAGTGAAAAATTCATACGCCTGCAGGCGCGAACCGCACTGCTCGTACACCAGTTCGAACAGTTCCAATGCCTGCGCGGGCGACTGCACCGCCGCCAGCACCACCGAACGCACATTGGTGCGCGGAAACAAGCGCAGCGCCACCGCCGTAATCACCCCCAGCGTGCCTTCCGCGCCGATCAGCAACTGCTTAAGGTCGTAGCCAGTGTTGTCCTTGCGCAGCGTGCGCAGGCCGTTGAAGATTTCACCGGTGGGCAGCACCGCTTCCACGCCCAGCACCAGCTCGCGCGTCATGCCGTAGCGCACCACGTTCACGCCGCCCGCGTTGGTGGACACGTTGCCGCCGATCTGGCACGAATCTTCCGCCGCCAGGCTTAGCGGCAGCAGCCGCCCGGCCTCTTCCGCCGTGCGCCGCAAATTGCCCAGAATGCAGCCCGCCTCGGCCACCAGCGTATTGGCAATGGTGTCCACCGAGCGCACCGCATTCATGCGGTCCAGCGACAGCACCACATTGGCGGGCTGCTGGTCGGGCGTGGCACCGCCGCACATGCCGGTATTGCCGCCGCGCGGCACCACCGGCACGCCGGCTTCCTGGCACAGCGCCAGGCACTTGGCCACCTGTTCCGTGCTGCGCGGCCGCACCACCGCCTGGGCCTGGCCGTTGTAAATGCCGCGCCAGTCGGACAGCCACGGCGCGATATCGTCGGGCGCGGTAATAACCGTGTCGGGGCCCAGCGCCTGCACCAGGCGCTGCGCGAAATCGGAAGTAGTCATGAGTTGGGCTTGGGATCGAGCGTAGAAAAATCGAGACGCAGGCGCGCCGCCGCGCCGCGCAGATGCAGTACCGCCGCATCGCGCGCGCGCGGCGGATCGCGGTCGGCAATGGCCTGGTACAGCGCCACATGTTCCTGGTGCACCTCGCCCACCAGTTCAATCTGGTGCTGCAAGGTGTTCTCGCGGGCCATGCGCACCGCCGCGCGCACCTGCAGGTTCAGGTACTGCAGCAGCTGCTGGTAATAAGGGTTGTAAGTCGCCACCGCGATCGCGGCATGGAAACCGATGTCTTGTTCCACCCCCTGGTCGGCGTGGCGCAAGTGGCTTTCCAGGTCGGCCAGGCAGCGGGCCATGCTGGCCAGGTCGGCGTCCGTGCGGCGCGCCGCCGCCAGCGCCGCGGCCCCGCCTTCCAGTTCCATGCGCAGTTCATACACGCTGGCCAGTTCGGTGCGGTTCAGCGAGGCCCGGCCCGGCACCTGGAAACCCGGGCTGGCCGTGCGGGATATGACCATGCACCCGGCGCCCTGGCGGCTTTCCACCAGGCCCTGGGCGCGCAGGCGCTCGGTGGCTTCCCGGATGACGGCCGCGCTGACGCCGTACAACTGCGTCAGCGCCTTGCCGGTGGGCAGCTTGCCTCCCACCGGATACACGCCCGCGCCAATATCGGCCGCCAGCTGGCTGGCAACCTGTTCGGTCAGCGTGAGGGACTTGGTGAGCATCCCGGGATTGTAGGTGATTTATCAGGTTATATGAAAACTTTTCCCGTCGGATGCGGATGAATCCAATCGCCTCGACGGTTCTGCGCTACTATTCAGCTTCCAGTAAGCAAAGGGTGCCGTGCCACGCCAGCTCATCGGTCGCGCCGCATCCTGTTTTATGACCTCAGAACCTCCTAGTACCATCGCGCCGCCTGTCACGGACACGCGGCGCTTCCTCTGCCCCAGCGCCGCTCCTGTCCCGCATGGCGACAGGCTTGGCGCGCGCCATCTCCGGGCATGGCTGCCATTCAGCCACCGCCGTTATCCGCCGGCCTGCGCCGGCTTGCCTGGCGCCAGCCGCGTTGCGTGGCACCGCCACTTGCCGTCCCCCTCTTTCACGCCGCACCGCAACCCCATTGGGTTGCCGGTTGCGTTTTCGCCCCTTGACTGGATTGCGCAATGATTTTTGACTGGATGACCGACCCGACCGCCTGGCTGGGCCTGGCGACCTTGATCATTCTGGAAATTGTCCTCGGTATCGACAACCTGGTGTTCATCGCCATTCTGGCCGACAAGCTGCCGCCCGAGCAGCGCAACCGCGCCCGCATCATCGGCCTGACGCTGGCCATGCTGATGCGGCTGGGCCTGCTGGCCAGTATCGCGTGGGTGGTTACGCTGACCGAACCCTTGTTCACGATATTCGGCGCCGAGATTTCCGGGCGCGACCTGATCCTGATATTCGGCGGCCTGTTCCTGCTTTTCAAGGGCACCATGGAACTGCATGAACGCGTCGAAGGCCGCGCGCATGGCGAGTCACAGAAAGTGCAGCACGCCGTCTTCTGGCAAGTGATCCTGCAGATCGTGGTGCTGGATGCCGTGTTCTCGCTGGACTCGGTGATTACCGCCGTGGGCATGGTGCAGGAACTGAGCATCATGATGATCGCGGTGGTGTTTGCCATGGCGGTCATGATGCTGGCCAGCCGTCCCTTGATGGCGTTTGTCAGCCGGCATCCAACCGTCGTCATCCTGTGTCTGGGGCTGCTGCTGATGATCGGCTTCAGCCTGGTGGCGGAAGGCCTGGGCTTCCACGTGCCCAAGGGCTATCTGTATGCGGCCATCGGCTTTTCGATCGTGGTCGAGGCCTGCAACCAGTTGGCGCGCCGCAACCGCAGCCGGCGCAGCCAGGGCCTGAACGGGCGCCAGCGCACCGCTCAGGCGGTGCTGCGGCTGTTGCGCGGCGGCAAGGCGGACGGCGGGGCGAATCCGGCGGAAGAGGTGGCCGCGCTGGTTGACGGCGTGGGCGACGAACCGATCTTCGCTCCCGAAGAGCGCAGCCTCATCGAACGCGTACTGGCCATGGGCACCCGCGACGTGCGGTCCATCATGGTGCCGCGCGGCGAAATGGTCTGGCTGGACGTCAAGGATACGGCCGAGGGAGTCGTGGACAAATTCTCGTCCGGCCATGCGCGGCTGCCCCTATGCGAAGGCGATGCAGCCAATGTCATCGGCGTGCTGCATTTCAAGGATGTACTGCGTGCCGTGCAGCGGCCGGGCGCCATCGACCTGATTGAACTGGCGCGCAAGCCGCATTACATCAGCGAAACCACGCCGGTGTTCAAGGTACTGGACGTGCTGCGCCAGTCGCGCGAACACATGCTGATCGTGGTCGACGAACATGGCAGCTGCGAAGGCCTGGTGACGCCGCTGGATGTGTTGACCGCGGTGGGTGGCGAACTACCCGAGAACCCGGGCGAGAGCAAATTCGCCACGAGCCTGTCGGACGATACCTGGCTGCTGGACGCCGGCATGCCTGTCGATGAGGCGAGCCTGATCCTGGGCAGCCACGGCCCCGCCCAGGCCGTGCGCGACGCCACGCTGGCCGGCGTGTTGCTGCGGGTTGGCGGCCGCCTGCCCGAGGTGGGCGAGACAATCGAATGGAATGGCTGGACGTTCGAGATCACCCAGCGCGATGGCCTGCGCATCGGCCAGGTCCGCGCGCAACGGCGCGAACCCGCCCCGGCCGATTAACGGATCGGTTCCTGCACCGGGGCCACGAGCCCGCTTGGGGTCAGCTTGAGGTAGGCGGCCACACAGGCTTGCGCTTTTCCACGAAGGCGGCGATGCCTTCCCGGGCGCTGGGCCGGCCGGCCGCCACGCAGAAGCTGTCCGCCGCGGCCCGCACGGCCGCGCGATAGCCGTTGTCGTTGGCGTGCATGAAGGCCTGGCGGCCGTGGCGCATAACCTCGGGCGACTTGGCGCACAGCGTGGCGGCTAGCTGCCGGGCCG
>NZ_JAJMLX010000122.1 GCF_020991325.1 Bordetella petrii
GGTGAAGGTAATCATCGAAGAATTGCCGGCCGACGCCATTGGCGCGCAGCTGGAAGCCGGCCAACTGGATCTGGGCGAGAACGCGCCCATCACTCCGGAGAGACAACCATGCTACGACGCATTTTCTGCCTGGCCATGGCCGGCGCCACCTTGCTGGCCGGCACGGCGGCCCCTGCCGCCGCGGCCTATCCCGACCGCCCCGTGACCCTGGTGGTGCCCTTCCCGCCGGGCGGCCCCACCGACGCCATGGCGCGGCGCCTGGCCGACGGCCTGAAAAACCAGCTGGGCCAGACCGTGGTGGTGGAAAACCGCGGCGGCGCGGGCGGCAACATCGGCGCTGAATACGTGGCCAGCGCCAAACCCGATGGCTACACGATCCTGTTCGGCACATCGGGCCCGCTGGCCATCAACGTCAGCCTGTACAAGAACCAGCAATACGATCCGCGCAAGAGCTTCGCGCCCATCATCCGCATCGGCCACCTGCCCAACATCCTGGTGGTGCATCCCTCGGTGCCGGTGAAGAATGTGCAGGAACTCATCGCCTACGCCAAGCAGAACCCCGACAAGCTCAGCTACGCGTCGTCGGGCAATGGCGCGTCGTCGCACCTGGCCGGCATCCTGTTCAATAAACTGGCCGGCACCAACATCCTGCACGTGCCGTACAAGGGCACCGGCCCGGCGCTGAACGATCTGCTGGGCGGCCAGGTATCCATGTCGTTCACCGACATCCTGACCGCGCTGCCGCACGTGCAGGCGGGCACGCTGCGCCCCATCGGCCTGGCCAGCGCCGAACGGTCCGACGCCCTGCCCGACCTGCCCACCATTGCCGAACAAGGCCTGGCCGGCTACGACGTCAGCGTGTTCTTCGGCATCGTGGCGCCGCGCGGCACGCCGGACGACGTCGTGCAGAAACTCAACCAGGCCTTCACCGCCACCCTGGCCGACCCGGGCATCAAGCAGGCCCTGCACAAGCAAGGCATCGTCGAGGCCGACGACCGCACACCGCAAGGCCTGGCGTCGTTCATCGACGCGCAGGTGCCCAAGTGGCGCGCCATCATCCAGGAAGCCCACGTGGCCATGGACTAAGGCCAGGCCGCACTACAAGGATCACGAGGACCACGACCACCATGCCTATCCCCTCGCTGCAAGCCGGCGCCCTGGCGGGCTGCAAAGTCATCGACCTGTCGCGCGTGCTGGGCGGCCCGTACTGCACCCAGCTGCTGGCCGACCACGGCGCCGACGTCATCAAGATCGAGCCGCCCGGCGGCGACGAGACCCGCGGCTGGGGGCCGCCGTTCCTGGACGACGCGGCGTCGTACTTCATCGGCGTCAACCGCAACAAGCGCGGCATGGTGCTGGACCTTTCCCAGCCGGCCGGCCAGGAACTGCTGCGCCGCCTGCTGGCCGATGCCGACGTCATGGTCGAGAACTTCAAGCCCGGCACCCTGGAAAAATGGGGCCTGGGGTACGACGCCCTGAGCGCCGCCTTCCCCCGGCTGGTGCATTGCCGCGTCAGCGGTTTCGGCGCCGACGGCCCGCTGGGCGGCCTGCCCGGCTACGACGCCTGCGCCCAGGCCATGTGCGGCCTGATGAGCGTGAACGGCGATGCCGATGGCGAGGCCACGCGCGTGGGCCTGCCCGTGGTGGACATGGTCACCGGCCTGAACGCCGCCGTGGCGGTGCTGCTGGCCCTGAACGAACGCGCGCGCAGCGGCCTTGGCCAGTTCCTGGACATCACGCTGTACGACTGCGCGGTGTCTCTGCTGCACCCGCACGCCGCCAACTATTTCTATAGCGGCAAGGTGCCGGGCCGCAGCGGCAACGCGCACCCGAATATCGCGCCCTACGAAACCCTGCCGACGCGCAGCGGGCCGATTTTCCTGGCGGTGGGCAACAACCGGCAATTCGCGGCCCTGGCGCGCGCACTGGGCGCCCCCCAACTGGCCGGCGACCCGCGCTTTGCCAGCAATGCGGATCGCCTGCAGCATCGTGCCGCCCTGCGCGACGAACTGGGCGGCCTGCTGGCCGGCCACCAGGCCGCCGTCCTGGCCGAACAACTGCTGCGCCAGGGCGTGCCCGCCGCCGCCGTGCAAAACGTGGAAGACGTGCTGAACCACCCCCACACCCGCCACCGCGGCATGGTGCTGGAACAAGGCAGTTATCGCGGCGTGGGCTCGCCAATCAAGCTGTCACGCACCCCCGCCACCCTGCGCCGCCTGCCGCCGGCCCTGGGCGAGCACGACGCCCAGATCCGCGCGGCCAACGACGAACAGGCATCGTGATGGAGGGTTCCGGTGTCGGGCACCCATTGCGGTACCTTAGCCACCGTGGCGACGTTGCGCAGGCACCGCCGGGTGTCCGGCTCCCGCCAGGGTGCCGGACACCATCCAACTGAGACTGTAGTGGCCCACATCGGTGTCTGACACCCCTGGCGGGGAGTCAGACACCCATTACCCGAGCCGCGCACGCAACCCACTCAGTCCCCCATCACCGCGCCTTCGCGCCGCGGGTCCGCGCCTCCTACCAACCTGCCGCCATCCATCACCAGCCCTTGAATGCCGCTGGGAAAATCCGCCATCTTCACTTCATGCCCCATGCCGCGCAGCGCCGGCGCCAGGTCTTCCAGGTACGTGCCGCGCTCCAGTTCGGTGGCCTGGTTGCGGCTGCCCATGTTGGGCAGCGAAATGGCCTGCTGGATATCCAGGTTCCAGTCCAGCACACCCACCAGCGTCTTGGCCACATAGTTGATAATGGCGCTGCCGCCCGGCGAGCCCACGGCCATGTAGGGCTTGCCGTCGCGGAACACGATCATGGGCGCCATGGAACTGCGCGGCCGCTTGCCGGGCTGCACCCGGTTGGCCACCGGGCGCCCCTCCGGATCCTGGAACGACAGCGAGAAATCCGTGAGCTCGTTGTTCAGCAAGAACCCCCGCACGAAGATCTTGCTGCCGAACGCCGATTCGATGGTGTTGGTCATCGACAGCACGTTGCCCCGCGCGTCCGCCACCACCACGTGCGTGGTTGACGGCAGTTCCAGCGCCTGATCTGGCGCGCGGCTGGTCAGCAGGCCCCCGGGGTCGCCAGGCAGCGCCGTGCCCAGGCTGCGATCCGGGTGCACCAGCGCGGCGCGCCTGGCCAGGTATGCCGGGTCCAGCATGGCGGCGGCCGGCACTTTCACGAATTCCGGGTCCCCCACGAAAAAGCCGCGGTCGGCGAATGCCAGCCGGCCTGCCTCGGAAAAATAATGCACCGCCTCGGCGCTGCGCGGCCCCAGCTTCTGCATGGGGAAATGCTGCAGGACACCCAGCATCTGCAATACCGCCAGCGGCCCGCTGCTGGGCGGCGGCGCGCCGCAAAGGCGGTAGTCGCGATAATTGCCGCACAGTGCATCGCGCACGCGGGCGCGATAGTTGGCCAGGTCCGCCACGCTCAGGTCGCCGGGCTGCGCATGCGCGCGCACCGCGGCAACGATGTCGTGCGCGATATCGCCGTGATAAAACGTGTCCGGCCCCTTGGCGGCCACGCGCCGCAGCACTTCGGCGTATTCGGGGTTCTTCAGCACATGGCCCACTGGCCAGGGCTGCCCGTCTGGTCCCAGGAAATAGCGGGCGGCGGCGGGCTGCGCCGCCAGGGCCTTCAGCGCATCCTGCGTCATGGCGTGCAGGCGTGGCGACACCTGGAAACCCTGCGTGGCCAGCTCGATGGCCGGTTCGAACAACTGGCGCCAGGGCAGCTTGCCTTGCTGCCGGTGCGCAAGCTCCAGGCCGCGCAGCAAGCCTGGCGTGCCTACCGACCGGCCGTTGTTGACGGCCTGCTCGAAAGGCAGCGGCTTGCCGTCGCGCATGAAGCGGTCGGGCCGGACCGCGGCCGGCGCGGTTTCGCGGCTGTCGTATACCCGCAGTTGCCGCGACGACGCCGCATAGTGCACCAGGAAGCCGCCGCCGCCCAGCCCCGATGACTGCGGCTCGACCAGGCCCAGCACCAATTGCGCGGCAATGGCCGCGTCCACGGCGCTGCCGCCCGCCTGCAGCATCCGATAGCCGGCCCGCGTGGCCAAGGGGTTGGCCGTGGCCACCATGAATTTCTGCGCCGACACCGCCTGCTTGTCGGTATAGCCGGAAGACGCTTCGGGGTTCAGGCTTTCGTGGGCAGCGGGCGCCGCCGATTGACCCGCGGCCGGGCCGCACAGGGCCGCGGCACAGCAAGCGGCCATCCATTGTTGAATGCGCATCGAGCTCTCCTCCTGGATCGCGCCCCGCAGCCATCGGGGGCGCGTCCGGCCATTATCGCAATAGAATGCTAGGGCCTGTTCATCCCCGGTTAGACGCCATGCGCCTGCGCCACATAGAAATTTTCGAAGCGATACGCCGTACCGGCTCGCTGACTGAAGCCGCGGCGGCGCTGCATATTTCCCAGCCGGCGGCCAGCAAGCTGCTGGCGCACGCCGAGGCCCAGCTGGGCTTCAAGCTGTTCGAACGTGTCAAGGGCCGGCTGGTGGCCACGCGCGAAGCCGAGATTCTCACCCCGGAAGTCTCGCGCCTGAACCAGGGCCTGAACAGCGTGCGCAGGCTGGCCGCCAGCTTGCGCGAGCGGCCGCACGGCCACCTGCGGCTGGGCTGCGCCCCCGCCCTGGGCCTGGGCCTGCTGCCGCAGGTGGTGCGGGCCAGCCGCGATGCGCAGCCCGGCATTACGTTCGACATCCACACTTATCACAGCGCGGAACTGGTGCAAGGCCTGCTGACGCGCGAGCTGGACCTGGCCGTCACCTTCGACCAGCACGACTATGCGGGCCTGACACGCGCCCTGCTGGGACACACGGAACTGGTGCACCTGGGCCGCAAGCCCGGCGACGGCGCCACCCGGCTGGCCGACCTGGTCCACGACACGCTGATCGTGCTGGACTCGCGCGACGCCTCGGGCGCGCTGCTGCAGGCCGAACTGGACGCGCAAGGCCTGGATCCCGACGTGGCGATCCAGGTGCAGACGCACTACGTGGCCTGCGCGCTGGCCGAGGCCGGTTGCGGCGAGGCCATCGTCGACGCCATCACGGTGCGCGCCATGTTGCGGCCCGGCATGGTGGCGCGCCGCCTCGACCCGCCCCTGAAAGTGCCGCTAAGCATCCTGACCCGCACGCAAGACCCGCTGCCGGCCCTGCACCGCAACTTCATCGACCGACTGCGGCAAGCCTGCGCCGACCTGGAACAGGCGCCGTTCTGAATAAACCTTACCAGGTGTCTGGCATCCATGGCGCTACCTTAGCCGCAGTGGCGAGTTTACGCGGGCACTGCCGGGTGTCTGGCTCCCGTCAGGGTGCCGGACACCGTCCTGCTGAGACGATCGTGGCATACAGCGGTGTCTGGCACCCTGGCGGGAGCCAGACACCCACCTACAGGCCGCGAACGAAACGGGCGCCCCGCAGGGCGCCCGCACACCACAGGCCACGGCAGGGCCGCACAGGCCCACCATCGCCGCGGCTTAGTTGAGCGTGATGTTGCTCTTCTTGACGATGTCCTTCGCCCAGTCGTATTGCTCCTGGATTTCCTTGGCGAATTCTTCCGGCGTGTTGCCCGACGGCGCCGAACCCTGCTTGTCCAGGGCGTCGATGACCTTCGGGTCTTTCAGGGCCACCACGGCGGCATCGCGCAGCTTGTTCACGATGTCCATGGGCGTGCCCTTGGGAGCCAGCAGCCCGTACCACACCGGCTGGTTCAACTGCGGGAAGCCGGCTTCCTTGAAGGTGGGAACATCCTTGATGGCATCGATGCGCTCGGGCCATGCGATGGCCATGGCATTCAGCTTGCCAGCCTGGATCTGCGGCATGGACGAAGGCAGGTTGTCGAACAGGATTTCGATCTGGCCGCCCACCGCGTCAGCCACGGCCGGGCCCGAACCCTTGTAGGGCACGTGCACGATGTCGGTGCCGGTGGCGATCTTGAACGATTCGCCCATCAGGTGCAGCACGCCGCACGTGCCCGAGCTACCGTACGAATACTTGCCGGGGTTTTTCTTCAGTTCTTCCAGGAAACCCTTGAAATCCTTGGCGGGGAACTTGGGGTTCACCGACACCACGTTGGCCGTGTTGGCGAAGTTGGTAACGGGCTGGAAGTCTTTGATGGGATCGTAGGGCAGGTCGTCGGGACGGCATGCCGAGTTCACCGCCATGGTAGACACGGTCGCGATCGACAGCGTGTAGCCGTCGGGTTCGGCGCGGGCCGCTTCGGCCGCGCCGATGGCGCCGCCGGCGCCGCCCTTGTTTTCAACCACCATGGGCTGGCCCAGTTCCTGGCTCATGCGCTGGGTGACCAGGCGCGCGATGATGTCGGTGGAACCGCCCGGGGCGAACGGCACGATCACGCGGATCGGCTTGTTGGGAAAGGCGTCGGCGGCCAGGGCGGCCGACGTACCGGCCAGGCCGGTAACCAGCGCAAGCGCCGAAACCAGGGTGCGTGTCTTGGTCATCATTGTTGTATTTCCTCCGAGTGCTGGCCCCCCGTATGGGGGCCGATGGTGCGGACATCAGCCAGCCGCCGATAAGCGGCCCGCTGCAAATTCTGGCGAGCGAAGTATATGAAATCTGTGTGCTTATGACGCACAAGCCCTGCCGAATTCGGGGAGAATAGCAGCAAAACCGGGCCCTCGCGTGGCTCGAATACGTCGTATTTTCCCCAACTATTCATCATTCATGTCGGTTGCCCTGCTCGTATTGCCCGATTTTCTGCTGGTCGCCCTGGGCTGGCTGCTGCGCCACAAACTGGGTTTCAACCGTGAGTTCTTCGCCGGCACGGAACGCATGGTGTATTTCGTGCTGTTCCCCGCCATGCTGTTCCAGGCCATTCTGCGCACCCCCATCAGCGCGGGCAGCGCGCTGATGCTGCTGCAAGCCACGGCCAGCGTGGCGATCGCGGGCGCGGCCCTGGCCTGGCTGGGCGGCCGGGCGCTGCGCGCCCAGCCCCTGGCGCTGGCCTCGGTGTCGCAGTGCGGCTACCGTTTCAACACGTATATCGGACTGGCGCTGTCCGCCACCCTGGGCGGCGCGCATGGCCAGACCACCATGGCCTTGCTGGTGGGCTTTGCGGTGCCCATCGTCAATTTCCTGGCCGTATACGGGTTGGCGCGCCACGGCGGCAACGGCCTGCTGCGCGAACTGCTGCGCAACCCCCTGCTGATGGCCACCCTACTGGGCCTGGCTGGCAATCTGGCCGGGCTGCAGTTGCCGGGTCCGGTGGACACCGTGCTGGCGCGCCTGGGCGGCGCCTCGCTGGCGCTGGGCATTCTGTGCGTGGGCGCCAGCCTGTCGTGGCAGGGCGGACGCGGCCACGGCCCGCTGGTGGCCTGGATCCTGGCATTGAAACTGCTGTTGCTGCCCGCGGTGGCACTGGCCGCGGCCCATGTCTTCGGGCTGCCCCATGCCGAGACCCGCATGCTGGTGCTTTTCGCCGCCCTGCCCACGGCGTCCGCCGCCTACGTGCTGGCCATGCGCATGGGCGGCGACGGCCGCCTGGTGGCGCTGGTCATCTCGCTGGGCACGCTGGCGTCCGTGGCAACCATCCCGCTGTGGCTGGCGCTGGTGGGAACCTGACCCCTTGCGTGTCCGGCTCCCGCAGCCCCAAGGCCTGCCTAGCGGCCGGCGTTCGTCATGTCGGCGGGCACCACCCACTGGGCGAACTGCTCTTCCGTCACGAAGCCCAGGGCCAGCGCGGATTCTTTCAGCGACAAATTTTCCTTGTGCGCTTTCTTGGCGATCTGCGCGGCCTTGTCGTAGCCGATATGAGGGTTCAGGGCGGTAACCAGCATCAACGAACGTTCCACCAGTTCGGCGATGCGTTCGCGGTTGGGCTCGATGCCCGCGGCGCAATGCTGGTCGAAGCTGGCCATGCCATCGCCCAGCAGGCGCACCGACTGCAGGAAGTTGTGGATCACCAGGGGCTTGAACACGTTCAGTTCAAAATTGCCGCTGGCGCCGCCCACATTGATGGCCACGTCGTTGCCCATGACCTGCGCGGCCAGCATCGTGATGGCCTCGCATTGCGTGGGGTTGACCTTGCCCGGCATGATCGAACTGCCCGGCTCGTTCTCGGGGATGCTGATCTCGCCCAGGCCGGAACGCGGGCCGCTGGCCAGCCAGCGCACGTCGTTGGCAATCTTCATCAGGCCCGCGGCCAGCGATTTCAGCGCGCCATGCGCGAACAGCAGGGCCTCGTGCGAGGCCAGCGCCTGGAACTTGTTGGGCGCCGACGCGAAGGCCGAACCCGTGTCGTGGGCCAGTTCGGCGCACACTTTCGCGCTGAACTGCGGGTGCGCGTTCAGCCCCGTGCCCACTGCCGTGCCGCCGATGGCCAATTGGTGCAGGCCCGGCAGCGTGGCGCGGATCTGCTGCTCCGCCAGGTCCAGTTGCGCGACGTGGCCCGACAGTTCCTGCCCCAGCGTCAGCGGCGTGGCGTCCTGCAAATGGGTGCGGCCGATTTTCACAATGTCGTAGAACTCGGCGCTTTTGGCGGCCAGCGTGGCGCGCAGGGCCTTCAAGGCCGGCAGCACGTGGTGCTCCACCTGCAAGGCCGCCGCCACGTGCATGGCGGTGGGAAAGGTGTCGTTCGACGACTGCCCGCGGTTGACGTGGTCGTTCGGGTGCACCTTGCGCGCCTCGCCGCGCTCGCCGCCCAGCAGCTCGGAGGCGCGATTGGCCAGCACCTCGTTCATGTTCATATTGCTCTGCGTGCCCGAGCCCGTCTGCCACACCGACAGCGGGAACTCATCGGGCCACTTGCCGGCGATCACTTCGTCGGCCGCGCGCACGATCGCGTCGGCGGCCTTGCCGTCCAGCTCGCCCAGTTCGGCATTTACCTTGGCCGCCGCCCGCTTCAACCGCGCCATGGCGGACACCAGCGGCACCGGCATGCGCTCGGTGGAAATGGCGAAAAAGTGCAGGGAACGCTGCGTCTGCGCGCCCCACAGGTGATCGTCGGGCACCTCGATGGGGCCGAAAGTATCTTTTTCGGTGCGGGTTTTCATGGCGTGGGATTTCCTGGCTGGGTCCGGGCCGGAGGCCTGGGCATGGCTTAAACGAGAATAAAAATCAATACGATGATAACAGACCGGTGCTTCCTATAATTCGGGCACGTTCACCCTGTTTTACCACTCGACACCCGCCATGTCCGCCCCCCCACGCAGCCTGACCCTGTCCCTGCCCGACGAAGCCGCCACCGAGGCCCTGGCCCGCCAGTTCGCGCCGCTGGTCACCGGCGCCCTGGGCCAGCCGCCCGGCGGCCATTTCCACCTGCAGGGCGAGCTGGGAGCCGGGAAAACCGCGTTTACCCGGGCATTGTTGCGTGAATGCGGCATAACTGGCCGCATCAAAAGCCCCAGCTATGCGCTGCTTGAATCTTATAAAGTTTCTAACTTATACTTCTATCACTTTGATTTTTATAGATTTAGCGATTCGCGCGAATGGCTGGATGCGGGATTCCGAGATTTACTGCGCAATGACGCGGTCGTCCTGATCGAATGGCCCGAGCGTGCCGGGGGGTTGTTACCCCCTCCCGACATGCAGATTTCCCTGGTCTATGACGACCCGGGCCGCGCGGTCACCCTGACTGCCTTCACCGCACGAGGACAAACATGGTTGAACGCGATTGTCCCTCCGCCCCAGGTGCCCTGTCCCCCAGCGGCACCCTCCGCCGACGCCTGATCAGCGCCGCCACCACCCTGCTCGTCCTGCCGGTCATCCCGCGCCTGGCACAGGCTGCCACCATCCTGGCCGTGCGCACCTGGCCGGCCGAGGAATACACCCGCGTCACGCTCGAGCTCGACAGCGAGCTCAAGGCGGAACAATTCACGCTGGAAAACCCGCACCGGCTGGTGGTCGACATCGAGGGGCTGCAGGTCAGCGCCGCGCTGAACCAGCTGGTATCCAAGGTCCGTCCCGACGACCCGTACATCCAGGCCCTGCGGGTGGCGCAGAACCGCCCCAATGTCGTGCGCCTGGTTTTCGACCTGAAGCAGCCCGTGGCGCCGCAGGTGTTCACCCTGAAGCCGGTGGCCGACTACCAGTACCGCCTGGTGCTGGACCTGTACCCCAAGGTGGCGCAAGACCCGCTGATGGCCGTGCTGGGCAAGCAGGCCGCCCCCGACGTCGACGACCCGCTGGCGCGCATCCTGGAAGACATCGCCCGCAACCCCGTCACGCCCACGGCGCCCGCGCCGCAGGCCAAGGGCCAGGAACCCCCGCCCGTGCTGGCCATGCCCAAGCCGGCGCCCGAACCCGCCCGCCCCACGCGCCGCAAACGCATGGTGACCATCGCCATCGACCCCGGCCACGGCGGTGAAGACCCCGGCGCCATCGGCCGCAACGGCCTGCGCGAAAAAGACGTGGTGCTGCGCATCGCGCGCCGCCTGAAGGCGCTGATCGACGACCAGCCCAATATGCGCGCCTACCTGACGCGCGACGACGATTTCTTCGTGCCGCTGCATGTGCGCGTGCAGAAAGCGCGCCGCGTGCGCGCCGACCTGTTCATTTCCATCCACGCCGACGCCTGGATCAAGCCCACAGCCAATGGTTCGTCGGTGTTCGCGCTGTCGCAGCGCGGCGCCTCCAGCACGCAGGCGCGCTGGCTGGCCAACAAGGAAAACGCGGCCGACCTGATCGGCGGCGTGAACCTGGGCAGCCACGACAAGAATGTGGCCAAGGTGCTGCTCGACCTGTCCACCACGGCGCAGATCAATGATTCGCTGCGCCTGGGCTCGGCCTTCCTGGACGAAATCAAGAAAATCAACCGCCTGCACAAGCGCCACGTCGAACAGGCGGGCTTCGCCGTGCTGAAAGCGCCGGATATTCCTTCCATCTTGGTGGAAACCGCGTTCATCAGCAATCCGCGCGAAGAATCGCTGCTGCGGTCTGGCAGCCACCAGCAAAAACTGGCGGTCGCCATGATGAACGGCATCCAGCAGTACTTCGTGGCCAATCCGCCGCTGGCCCATATCGCCGACGCAAGCTAGGGCCGGTTTACACCCAACCCGCTACGGCGGGTAACAATTCTTCAAGATCCGGCCGGTGCCGGCGCCGTGCTTCTATGATGGACACCCCAACCGCCAGGAGGGAGTATCCCGATGAACGCGAACACCGCCGGCGAACCGCCACGCCTTTTCCCCACGCTGCGCTGCCAAGACGCCGAGTCCATGGTCGCGTGGCTGATCGACGTGTTCGGCTTCACGGAACACGTGGTGTACCGGCACGCAGGCGAAATCCAGCATGCCGAACTGAGCCTGGGCTCGTCCATCCTGATGCTGGGCCAGCACCGCGACGATGCCTACGGCAAATTGGTGGGCAGCCCCGAAGGCCGGCGCACCGACTCGTTATACGTGGCCGTGGACGACCCGGATGCGCTGTACGACAAGGTCAAGGCCGCGGGCGCGCGCATCGAGGCCGAACCGGCCGACACCAGCTACGGCAGCCGCGAATTTTCCTGCCGCGACCCCGAACAGAATCTGTGGACCTTCGGCACCTACTGGCCCAAGGCCGGCAGCCAGCAAGGCGCCGCGTAAGCCGCGCGCGGGCCCACCGCTAGCGCAGCGGCCGGTTGCCGCCGCGGCGGCGACTGCGCGCGAACTTGACCACGCCCGCCAACAGCACCGGCACAACGGCGGCGGCCAGTCCCAGCAGCACGATGGCGTTCAGGTGTTCTTTCACCAGCGGGATATTGCCGAAGAAATAACCCGCGGCAACCAGGCTGGCCACCCACAGCACCGCCCCGCAGATATTGAACATCTGGAAACGCGGCTGGTGCATGCCGGCCACCCCGGCCACGAACGGCGCGAAAGTGCGGATCACCGGAATGAAGCGCGACATCACGATGGTCTTGCCGCCGTGCTTTTCATAGAACAGGTGGGTGCGCAGCAGCGCGGCGCGATCCAGGAAGCGCACGTTCATGGTGAACGCGCGCGGCCCGATGTAGCGGCCTATGCTGTAGTTCACGGTGTTTCCCGCCACGGCGGCCAGGATCAGCAACGCCGCCAGCAGCACCGCATTCAGGTTGCCGGTGGCGCCGAACGCGCCCGCGATGAACAGCAGCGAATCGCCCGGCAGGAAGGGCACCACCACCAGGCCCGTCTCGGCGAAAATGATCAGGAACAGGACCAGATAAATCCAGGCGCCGTACTGTTCAACCCAGACACCCATGGTCTGGTCGATGTGCAGCACCATTTGAAAAAACTCAAGCATGCGGTAACCATTTCTGTCGCGTGGCGCGCGCCGCTTGTTTGCGCGGCGCTGCGCCGCGCATGGGTTGCCCCGGCGCGAGCCGACCCCGACTATAGCGCACCATGCCCACGCCATTGGCGCGCGTCCGCGGGCATGGGCGTGGCGCTAAAATCGCCTCATGTCAGATTCCCACCAGCCGCTGTCCATGTCCGAACGCCGCGCCATCGTCGCCCTGCCCGATTTGCTGATCAGCCAGATCGCCGCGGGCGAGGTCATTGAACGCCCGGCCTCGGTACTGAAAGAGGTACTCGAAAACGCCATCGACGCCGGCGCGCGCGCCATCGAAGTGCGCCTGGAAGGCGGCGGCATCCGCCGCATTGCTGTGTCCGACGACGGCGTGGGCATACCGCCCGAAGAACTGCCGCTGGCGCTGGCCCGCCACGCCACCAGCAAGATCCGCTCGCTGAACGAACTGGAATCGGTAGCCTCCATGGGTTTCCGCGGCGAGGCGCTGGCCTCGATCGCCTCCGTGGCCCAGGTTACTGTCATCTCGCGCACCCGCCAGGCCGACCATGCCTGGCAGATCGACGGGGCCAGCCTGGAAGTGTCGCCGGCCTCGGGGCCGCCCGGCACCACGGTAGACGTGCGGCAACTGTTCGATGCGGTACCGGCGCGGCGCAAGTTCCTGCGCGCCGAGGCCACTGAATTCGGCCACTGCGTCGACGCCATGGAACGCATTGCGCTGGCCCATCCCGACGTGGCCTTCCGCCTGTTCCACCACGACCGCGCCCAGCGCCAGCAAAGCCAGCAGGCCGATTACGGAAATCGCGAGTGTCATAGCGGCGGCTCCTGACGGGTCAG
>NZ_JAJMLX010000123.1 GCF_020991325.1 Bordetella petrii
GGCCGCGGCGCAGCACCTGGGGCGCGTCGCCCGTCAGGTCGACGACCGTGGTGGGCGCCTGCGGGCATGCCCCGGCATCGATCACGGCGGCCAGGTCGTGCGCGTAGCGTTCGCGGATGTCTTCGGCGTCGTTCAGGGCGTCTTCCTCGTCTTTCGGAATGAGCGTGGTCGACAGCAGCGGCGCGCCCACCTGCTCCAGCAGGGCCAGGGTAACGGCATGCTGCGGCACCCGGATACCGATGGTTTTGCGGGACGGGTGCGAAACCCGGCGCGGAACTTCGCGCGTGGCTTCCAGGATGAAGGTCCAGGGCCCCGGCGTGGCCGCCTTCAGCAAGCGGTACTGGCGGTTGTCGACTCGCGCGAACTGGCCGATTTCGGCCAGGTCGCGGCACAGCAGGGTCAGATGGTGGCGTTCGTCCAGGCCGCGCAGGCGCCGCAGCGCATCGGCGGCAGCCTTGTCGTCCAGGTGGGCCACGACGGCGTAGCTGGAATCGGTGGGGACCGCCACCAGCCCGCCGTCGCTGAGCCATTGGGCGGCCTGTTTCAGCAGGCGCGGCTGCGGATTGTCGGGGTGAACAGAGAAAAATAGGGCCATGAGGTTTATCCTAGCATCCTTGGCGCTTGCTCAGGAGAAACAACATGCGCATGGGTAGATCGCGGGAAAGCCAGAATATCGAAGACCGCCGCTCGCGTGGCCCTCGCCTGGGCGGGCGCGGTTCCATCGGTATCGGCACCATCGTGCTGGCGCTGGTGGCCATTTATTTCGGCGTAGACCCCTCCGTGGTGCTGCAGATGGCCGAAGGCCCCGCCCCTGTCGAGCAGCAGGCGCCCGCGCAGCCGCCGGCCAACGATCCCCAGGCCCAGTTCGTGGCACGGGTGCTGGGCGAAACCGAAGACGTCTGGGGCGCGCTGTTCACGGAAAGGCTCAACCGCCAGTATGCGCCGCCGCGGCTGGTGCTGTTCCGCGGCGCCACGCCCACCGCCTGCGGCACCGGCCAGGCCGCCATGGGCCCGTTCTATTGCCCCGCCGACAGCAAGGTGTATATAGACCTGAGCTTCTTCGACGAAATGGAGCGCCGCCTGAACGCGCCGGGCGATTTCGCGCAGGCCTATGTCATTGCGCATGAAGTAGGCCACCACGTACAGCACTTGCTGGGCATCGCCGAACAAGTCGACCGCCTGCGCCAGCGCAACCCCGGGCAAAGCAACGCGCTGTCGGTGCGCATGGAATTGCAGGCCGACTGCCTGGCCGGCGTCTGGGCCTACCATGCCGACCAGGCCCGCAACATACTGGAAAGCGGCGACATCGAAGAAGGCCTGAATGCCGCCTCGGCCATCGGCGACGACACGCTGCAAAAACAAGGCCAGGGCTATGTCGTGCCCGACGCCTTCACGCATGGATCCTCAGCGCAGCGCGTGCGTTGGTTCAAGCGCGGGCTGGACGGCGGCGACATGCGCCAGTGCGATACGTTCTCGACCGACACGCTTTGAAACCACGGGGCCGGATACGCGCCCCGTGTTCTTGTAAGATTACGCCCCTTCGCGATTTTCGCCCCCGCGCGCCGCGCGCCGAACGGGCGGACCGCCTACAAGACCAAGACAAACCACGACAACGGCCCATGGCCAATACGCAAGCCCCACTTATTACCGCAGCCGAAGTCCGCGACATTCTGGCTGAACCCAAGGAAACCGCCAGGCCCGTCGCCTGGGTTCACCGGCCCGCGCCTGGCCAGGTGCAATGGATGGAATTCGCCTCGGCCTGCCGGCTGCGCGGCGAGACTCGCGACGACATCATCTTCCGCGCCGTGTATCGTCCCGCCCGCACGGCCGTGCATGGCCAGGCCGTGATCGCGCTGGCGGAAACCTGCTCGGCCAGCCTGTTCATCGGCCCGCACCGCGTGCTGGGCGTGGACACCGGCCATACTTTCCACACCAATCTGGTCGGCAAGGGCCGCCGGCACCATGGCGGCGTGCTCACGGGACGCACACACCGGCACCTGTGGCACGAAGACGGCGAAGGCTATGCCGAACCCGTCGAGCCCGGCCTGGACGATATCGCGGCCCTGATCCCGTATTTCCTGAAACAGGCCAACCTGGCCCTGCCGGGAGGCTTCGCGCACCCCCTGAAGGGCCGCCAGATCGAGTTGCTGATATGACGCCGTTCCTGCAAGCCGCGGGCTGGACAGTCCTGCCCGCGGGCGACCACGCGGTATGCGCCATTACGCCGGTGGCCATGGGCCTGGACGGCCAGCACGCCGCATTTTTCATCGCCCGGCCGGACGACGAGACATTCTGCCTGACCGACGCCGGCGAATCGGCCATGCACGCGGCCAGCTACGGTGTCGAGCTGAATGCAAAGCGCCTGGACCAACTGAACCAGGCACCCGGCATTACCTTGGCCCGCTTCGACAAATCGGGCGCCATCGTCGCCAGCGGGCCGGCCGGACAGTTGCAGCAAGCCCTGTGGGAAGCCGTCAAACTGGCAACCGCCCTGGCTTGCCAATGCCCGCAATGGATGCCGAAATTCAGCCGCCTGCGCTTTCGCGCCGAAGTGGGACGCGCCCTGGCCGACGCCGTGGGCAACCGGCTGATCCAGGGCGCGAAGGCGCAGGCCAGCAGCGGCCACATCGCGGAATTCGCCTACGCCGTGCGCAGCGCCGCCGGGGCCTCGCTGACTTATATAGAGCCCATCGGCCTGAAATCCGGCAAGAAGATGGACTGGGCCCAGGTGTACCAGACCCACGGCAAGATGGCCGACGTAAAAATGGCGGACTCCAACAACAGCCGGCTGGTCATCCTGGAAGAAGGCGCGGCCGCCGAAGAGTTCAACAAAGCCGTATCCATACTGGAACAATCCGCCACGGTGCGCCCGCTGGGCAAGGCGCGCAGTTGGGCCGAGATCTTCGCCGATTGACGGATCACATAAGAGCAAGCGTGCCGGCGGCGCCAGGACCCGGGGGCCTGGGATGCGGGCGCGCTAGCTAGCTGACCACTCCGGTCAGCGCGTCGACAATCGCGCAGCCATGACTGATGGCTTCATGCACGGCCTCGCGGGGGCTGTAGACGAAGCTGCCGTCGGCAAAACTGGGAACCACGTATTCGTCGCCCGCTTCCTGGACGGAATCGGCCTGCACCACGAAAACGGATGCAGTAAAGACGGGAGACCCCGGCGCATTTGCCTTGCTGTCTGGGGCGCCCCGGGCGACTTTGGCCGTCAGCCGGTACCCCTTGTAGATCAGATTATTTTGATGCACTAAAAGGCCCTCACTAGGGCCAGCATACCGCGCATTTCGTCACAGCTTTGATAAGTTTTGTAACGACCCGCCTGATCAAGCGCGGACGCGGCGGCCGGCGGGCAAATATCCATGGGGCGGAAGCAAAGAGTTGCCATTCAGTGATTGGAATCAATATCCGCTACAATTGATAATCGTTTTCATTCTTGATTGTTGCCGGAGGTCTCGTGCCTATTGCCACACAGCAAGTTGAAGCCGCTCATCGCCAGAATGTCCTGAACCTGTACCGCGAGCATCATGGCTGGCTGGAAGCCGTATTGCGCCGCAAACTGGGCAACCGCGATGACGCCGCGGACCTGGCCCAGGATACCTTCGAGCGGGTGATGAAAACCCCCGAGCGTAACGAACTGCGCGAGCCCCGCAGCTATCTCAGCGCCATTGCCAACAATTTGATGCGCAACCGGTTTCGGCGCGCGGCGCTGGAACGCGCCTACCTGGAGGCGCTGGCCGCCCGGCCGGAACTGACCGCGCCCTCTCCCGAAACGCAACGGCTGCTGATCGAGGCGCTGGAGGCAGTCTACACGGTGCTGGACGGCATGCCCGCGCGCACGCGGCGGATTTTCCTGATGGCCCAACTGGAAGACATGCCCTACAAAGACATCGCGGCGGAGTTGCAAGTGACGGTCAACGTCGTGCAAAAAGCCGTCATCAGCGGCTTGCAGCATTGCTATATGGCTGTTTATGCATGACCAGGCCGGCGGGCTGAGGGCCTTGTTCGCGCCGCTGGACAGCGCGCCGCGCAAACTGCCCCGGGTAGTGATAGAGCAGGCGGCCGAATGGGTGGCCTGCCTTCAGTGTGAAGACAGCCCGTCCGCGCGGCAGGCCTGTGCGCATTGGCGCGCCGCGCACCCCGACCATGAGTGCGCCTGGCAGCGCATGAGCGCCCTGGCGCTGGACCTGGGTTCCACGCGCGCATACTCGGACCCGGCCTTGGTCAGCACCACGCTGGACCGGGCCGCCGCGCGCGACAGCCGCCGCAACGCCATCAAATTGGCCCTGTTGGCCGCCGGGTTTTCCACCGTGGGCTGGCGCGCGGCGGAAACCTTCGGGCCGCAGTGGCTGGCCGAACACAGCACCGACACGGGCGAACGGCGGACCCTTACCCTGGCCGATGGCACTCAGGTCGTGCTGAATACCCGCACCGCCATCGACGTGGAAATCAACGATTCAGTGCGCCAGGTCCGGCTGCGGCGCGGCGAAATCCTGGTCACCACGGCCCCGGACCCACGCCACCGTCCATTCTATGTCCACACCTCAAGCGGCACGCTGCATCCGATAGGTACCCGCTTCACTGCACGCCAGTTCGACGACGAAGACCAGAGCGTGCGAGTTGCCGTGCTGGAAGGGTCGGTAGAGGTCACGCCCAAGGCGCGCCCCGGCATGGCGTCGCTGGTGCGCATGGGCGAGTCGCTATGTTTCGACGCGCACCGGATCCTGCCGGCCCGGACCCTGGACACCCCGGCCACCGAAACCGCCTGGGACCAGGGCATGATGGTGGCCAACCGCATGCCATTGGCGCGCTTCGCCCGGGAACTGGGGCGCTATCGCACCGGGGTGCTGCGATGTGAACCCAAAGCAGCGCAACTGGCGGTGACGGGCGCCTTTCCCGTGGATGACACCGACGCCGCGCTGCGCATGCTGGAAGAAGTGCTGCCTGTGCGGGTGTCGTATCACACGCGCTACTGGGTCAGCATCCACGCGGCCTGAGGGCCGTTCGGCCAGAAGCGTTGCGCAGGCCGGCGCCGGAAAAATTGTAACGGCCAGGCAGATTCCTGATTTTCGCGTGTCCTGTGTGTGTGGATGCCGCAATGCGGCGCCCCCCATACCTATATAAATCGCGACAGGAAAAACCATCATGGCATCCAGCCAGCAACGGCTCGCGGCCGGTTGCGTCGAATCGCAACTGCGCATGCCCCCCTGCGAAACACCCTTCCGCCAACGCGCCCTGCGGCGCGGCGTACTGGCCGCGCTGCACCTGGCGTGTGGCACGGCCTTCATGGCCTACGCTCCCCAGCACGCCAGTGCCCAGCCCGCGAATGCCGCGCAGGTACAGCGGCAATACGACATTCCGGCGGGCCCGCTGGACAATGCCCTGAGCGCGCTGGGCGCGGCGGCGGGCGTCATGGTGGCGGCAGACCCGGCGCTGACAGCGGGCCAGCGCACGCAGGGCCTGAAGGGCAGCTATACGGTGGCCGATGGACTGGCGCGTTTGCTGGCCGGCACATCGTTGGAAGCTGTGCCCGGCCGTAACGGCGGCTATGTGCTGCGCCGCCGCCCCGCCTCCGCCGGAGGCATCAGCACACTGGAGCCGGTGACGGTGGCTGGCGCCGTGGAAACCGCCTGGAGCCGCGTGGACAGCGTCGTGGCCACGCGCAGCGCCGCGGGCACCAAGACCGACACCCCGCTGATCGAAACCCCGCAGTCCATTTCCGTCATTACCCGCAAGCAGCTCGACGACCAGAAGCCGCGCAGCGTGTCGGAAGCGCTGAACTACACGCCCGGTGTGTTCACCGGCCTGGTCGGCGCCACGAACCGCTATGACTACGTGGCGCTGCGCGGCTTCAATGACAATAGTGTCGACAACATCCTGCTCGATGGCCTGCGCACCCTGAGCGACCAGGGCAGCTATACCGCGACTCAGATCGACCCGTACTTCCTGGAGCGTGCCGATGTGCTGCGCGGTCCGGCCTCGGTACTGTACGGGCGCTCGTCGCCCGGCGGCGTTGTCGCGCTGACCAGCAAGCAGCCCACCTACGAGCCATATCGCCAGGCGGAAGTCACCTTCGGCAACCGCAATCGCTATGAAGCCGGGGTGGACTTGTCCGGGCCGGTAGACGAGGCGGGCAAGGTCGCCTATCGCGTCACCGCCATGGGCCGCAAACTGGACACCCAGTTCGACTATGTGAAAGAAGAGCGCTACGGTATTGCGCCATCGCTGAACATCAACTTCAGCGACCGCACCCGGTTGCTGCTGCAGGCCTATCTACAGCACGACCCCGAAGGCAACTACCATGGCGCCGTACCCGCCGATGCCAGCGTCACCAACACCCACAACGGGCACCGCGTGCCGCGCAGCTTTTTCGACGGCGACCCCACGGCGAACAAGTACGAGCGCACCCAGAAGATGCTGGGTTATCAGTTCGAGCATGAATTCAACGACCAGGTGACCTTCCGCCAGAACTTCCGCCACCTGTGGACGGACGTGGAACTGGAGCAGGTATACGGTTACGGCTGGGCGGGTCCCGACACGCTTACCCGCTACTACGCCGGCGCGCACGAAAAAATGCGGGCCTACACCATCGACAACCAGCTGGAAGGCAAATTCCAGACCGGCGCATTGAAGCACACCCTGCTGGGCGGCCTGGACTACCAACGGCGCAAGCTGGATGGATACTGGGCGTCTGGCGGCGCCGACCCCATCAATGTGCTGGATCCGCAGTACGGCGATCCGAACCTGGTGGGCGTGGTGGAAGATCCGGTGGATCGCCAACTGGAACAGACCGGCGTGTATCTGCAGGACCAGATCGCCTGGAACAAGTGGCGCTTCACACTGGGCATGCGCTACGACGATGCCCGCGTCACCAACGAGTACGCCGGCGCCGCGGCCAGCTGGGAAGGCTCGAAGGTGACCAAGCGCGCCGGCGCGGTTTATCTGTTCGAGAACGGCATCGCCCCCTATGTGAGCTACGCCGACGGCTTCAACCCCAGCATACGCACGGACCAGCAAGGCCAACTGCTGGAACCGGCCACCAGCGAACAGTATGAAGCCGGCATCCGCTATCAGCCGCCCGGCGGCAACAGCTACATTTCGGCCGCCGTGTACCAGTTGACGCAGGACAGCGTGGCGTCCCGCGCACCCACCCAGGCGTACTACGAGCCCTCTGGCAAGGTACGTTCGCGCGGCCTGGAACTGGAGCTGCGGTCGGAACTGACGGACAACCTGTCGCTGATCGCCAGCTACACCCTGAACAACATGACGTTCCGGGAATCGGCCGAGGGCTACGAGGGCAACACCCCCTACCAGGCCCCCAAGCACATGGCGTCGGCCTGGCTGGACTGGCAGTTCACTCCGGGAGTCACGCTGGGCACCGGCGTGCGGTACGTGGGCACCAGTTGGGTCAGCAACGCCAACACACTGAAAGTGGACCCCTACACCCTGGTGGACATGATGGTGCACGTGGACCTGGGCCGTTTCGCGCCCGCCTTGAAGGGCAGCAGCCTGCGCCTGGCGGCCACGAACCTGTTCGACAAGACTTACGTTGCTTCGTGCATCAGCATCGAGAACTGCTACTGGGGCGAGGCCCGCAACGTCATGGCCACGCTTTCATATCAGTGGTAGCAGCGCGCGTTGCGCTGCCTGGACTCGCCGGCCGGGGAATGGCCCCGACGGGCATGAGCATTTGGAGACCCGAAGTGAGAAACACGGAAACTTGCGACTTCATTGCTATCGGGCTGGGGCCCTTCAACCTCAGCCTGGCCTGCCTGGCCGATCCCATCGACGGCCTGCAGGGCATTTTCCTGGAGCGCAATGCGACCTTCGATTGGCATCCCGGCATGCTGATCGACAACACCACCCTGCAGAACCCGTTCCTGGCAGACCTGGTCAGCCTGGCCGACCCGCAGAGCCCGTTCAGCTTCCTGAACTACTGCAAGCAGGAAGGGAAGATCTACTCGTACTACATCCGCGAGAATTTCTACCTGACGCGCGCGGAATACAACCGCTACTGCAAATGGGCCATCGCGCGCCTGCGCAGCATCCGCTTCGGCCACGAAGTGCGCGACATCAGCTACGACAGCCAGCAACAGCACTATGTGGTGACCGGCGTGCACGGCCCCGGGCAGGAACCGTTTGTGTATCGCTGCCGCAAGCTGGTGCTGGGCGTGGGTTCGGTGCCCGCGTTCCCGCCCTGCTGCCGCGACACCGGACACCGCTACCTGCATTCGGCCGACTACATCCGCCAGAAACGGCAGCTGCAGCAGCGCAACAGCATCACCATCGTGGGCAGCGGCCAAAGCGCCGCGGAAATCTACTACGACCTGCTGAAATCCAGCGATGAGCACGGCTACACGCTGAGCTGGATCACCCGCTCGCCGCGCTTTTTCCAGATGGAGAACACCAAGCTCACGCTGGAAATGATATCGCCGGACTATATCGACTACTTCTACAACCTGCCCGACTCCACCAAGATGGAGATCATCGGCAAGCAGGACAGTTTGTACAAGGGCGTGAATGCCAGCCTGATCAACCAGATCTACGACCTGCTGGACGACCGCCGGCGCCAGGGCAGGCTGCGCACCCATCTGATCACCAACTGCGAAGTGCAGGCATGCCGCTACGACGCGGCCCTGGACCGCTACGAAGTGGATTTCGAACAGATCGACTACCACGCCCGCTACACCCATCGCACGGATACCGTTCTGTTCGCCACCGGCTACCACCAGAACATCCCCGCTTTCATATCCGGCATACGCGACCGCATACGCTGGGACAGCCACGGACGCTACCGCCTGTCGCGCAACTACGCGGCCGACCTGAACGGCAACGAGATATTCGTGCAGAACGCCGGCATGCACACCCACGGCCTGACCAACCCCGACCTGGGCATGAGTTGCTACCGCAACTCATGCATCATCCGCGAGCTGACCGGCGTCGAGCACTACAAGATCGAGCAGCGCATCGCGCTGCAAGACTTCAGCGTGCCCCACGACGAACACTTCGTGCGCATCCCGGAGCACGCATGACGCTGAAAGCCCACATCATCATCATGACCGCGTTCGCGGTCGTGAGCGATGCGATCCTGATCCCCTTCTATCCGCAATTCTTCCAGCTGCGGTATGGCATGGACAGCTCGGTGCACGTTGGCGCCTATGTGGCGGCGATATCCATCGCCGTCATGTGCACCCTGCCCCTGTGGGCCCGCGTGGCGCGCCGCGTCGAACCCCTGCACCTGCTGGTGTGGACACAATTGGCGGCCGGTACGTTCAGCGTATTGAGCAACTGGGCGCCCGACGTCGTGTGGTACTGGGTGCTGTCCATGCTGATGTTCATGTGCAAGAGCAGCTACCTGCTGATGTACCCCTACCTGATGCGGCTGACTCCCAAGGAAACCCATGCCAGCGTGGTGGGCATCCTGTCGGTGGTGGTGCACTTCGGGGCGATTTTCGGCGCCGTGGTGGGCGGTTTCGTGCTGCAGACCTGGGGAACCACGGGCAGCATCATGGCCATGGCGGCCGGCGACTTCTTCCAGATGGCGGTGTGTGTCCACCTGATACGCAGCGGCAAGATCGTGCGCGTCAGCCAGCGGGCCGATACCCTCGCCGCGCCAGCCGCGCCGGCCCTGCCCCTGATGGCAGCCTGGCGTGCCAGGCTGCCCATTCTACGCCTGGCGCTGGTGATGCTGGTGTTCGACTTCGGCTGCTTCGTGATCCGCCCGTTCTTCTCGGTGCATTGGCAGGCCATCAGCAGCCATGCATCGGAACTGGCGTCGGGCGCGGTATTTGCCATACCCGGCGTGCTGGCCATCATCGCGCTGCGCGTTCATGCCTGGATACGCAAGCGCTCGGGCAAGCTGCCCGACCATACCCTGGGCAACCTGCTGCTGGGCGTCGCGGGCCTGTTGATGCAGGCCGCGCCAGACCCCACCCTGGTCGTGGTTGGCCGCTGCATCTATGGCTGGGCCATTTTCCAGATCATCGTGAAGCTGGAGGTAAACCTGTTCCGCCTGAGCACCCCGGACCGCTATGCGCAGGACTACGCCGTAACGAACTTCTTCCAGAACCTGGGCGTGCTGCTGTCCTCGTTCGCCGCCGGCGCCATCGTCAGCCGTTTCGGCCTGTATATGCCGTTCTTGGTAGGCGCCGCGGCCTTCGTGCTGACCGCCCTGCTCGACCGCCTGATCCTGAAGGTTCCCAGCGCCGCGCACAGCGACCCTGATACCCGCGCGGCATCCACCCCCGACCTGGAGGCTTCCCCCCATGCCAGCTGACACCCCAGTATTCACCGTGCACCGGCGCGGCGATGGCAAGCCCGCCTACCTGGACGAAGAAGGTTTTGCCGTGCGCATGCTGCAAATACCGCGAGACGTTCCCGTGCTGCATGACTGGTTCACCCGCGACTACGCCACGTTCTGGCTGATGCAGGACAAAAGCCGGGACGAGATCCAGCAGATCTACCAGGCGCTGATGGATTCCGGCCATGCCACCGCCTACCTGGCCATGCGCAACGGGCAGCCCGCGTTCATGGCGGAATGCTACGACCCCTTCCACGACCGCATCCGCCAGCACTATGCGCCGCAGCCAGGCGACCTGGGCATGCATTTTTTCGTGGGCCCGGCCCACACCCCGATACCCGGCTACACCCGGTCGGTGTTCCGTGCCCTGATGCGGTTCATGTTCGTGCACCTGGGCGCCCGCCGCATCGTGGTCGAACCCGACGCCAACAACCGCAAGATCCATGTCCTGAACCGGTCCATGGGATTTGTCTATGACCGCAACGTGCCCTTCGAAGAGAAGATCGCCAGCCTAGCCTTCTGCACGCGCGCGCAATTCGAGCAAGCCGTGCAGGCCACCCTGGAGGAAGTCCAACCATGAATTCCGCTACCCTGAGCCAACTGTCGCAGCAACCCGAGCTGGCCGCCACCCACCTGACTCCCGAGTTGTGGGCGGCCAGCAACCGGCATCTGGTCCGCAAGGCCTTGTCGGAGTATTCGCATGAACTGATCCTGGTTCCCACACAGCAAGGGACGGCCGGCGAAGGACTGGATATCTACCAGGTACAGAGCGATGACGAACGCAGCACCTACACATTCGCCGCCCGAGTACTGGCGCTGCGCCACTGGCACATTGCCGCAGACTCCATCGTGCGCAAGCGCGACGGCCAGGAATTGCCCCTGGATGCGCTGCAATTCATCATCGACGTAAGGGGCCGCCTGGGCATCAAGGACGAACTGCTGCCGATCTACCTGGACGAGATCAGCAGCACGCTGTACGGCGCCGCCTACAAGCTGGCCAAGGCCGACGCGCCGGATGTCGCCGAGCTGGCGACGACGGACGACTTCCAGCGCATCGAGGTCGCCATGAGCGAGGGCCACCCCGGCTTCGTGGCCAATAACGGCCGCCTGGGATTCAACGCGGTGGACTACCGCGCCTATGCCCCCGAAGCGGGTACCGCGGTTCGCGTGATCTGGCTGGCGGTGCACAAGGACAACGCCACGTTCGCCAGCGTGCCCGGCCTGGACTACCAGCGCCTGATGCACGACGAATTGGGCCCCGATACCGTGGAACGCTTTACCGGCATCGTCCAAGGCCTGCAATGCGACCCGGCCGACTACTACTTCATGCCTGCGCACCCCTGGCAGTGGTACAACAAGTTGTCGATCGCGTTTGCTTCGTATGTATCGGCCCGCAAGATCATCTGCCTGGACTACGGCCAGGATGAATACCTGGCCCAGCAATCCATCCGCACGTTCTTCAACATCAGCGACCGCAGCAAGCATTATGTCAAGACATCGCTGTCCATCCTGAACATGGGCTTCATGCGCGGGCTGTCGCCCTACTACATGTCGGGCACGCCTGCCATCAATGATTACATCACCGGCCTGATCGAAGACGACGACTACCTGCGGGCCAACGGGTTCAGCACACTGCAGGAAGTGGCGTCGCTGGGTTTCAGGAATTACTACTACGAAGACGCTATCGCGGCCGACACGCCGTACAAGAAAATGTTCTCGGCCTTGTGGCGCGAGAACCCGCTGCAGCGGCTGCGCCGCGGCGAAAAACTGATGACCATGGCGGCCCTGCTGCACACCGACCGGCACGGCGCGGCGCTGCTGCCCGAACTGATAAGCCGTTCCGGGCTGACGGCGCAGGCGTGGCTGCGCCAGTACCTGCAGGCCTACCTGGCGCCGCTGCTGCACTGCTTCTACCGGCACGACCTGGTGTTCATGCCGCACGGCGAGAACCTGATCCTGGTGCTGGACAATTGCGTGCCGGTGCGCGCCATCATGAAGGACATCGCCGAAGAGTCCGCGGTGCTGAACATCGGCGCGCGCGACCAGATGCCGGACATCGTCAAGCGCCTGGCTGTCGACGTGCCCGACAACGTCAAGCTGCTGGCCATTTTCATCGACGTTTTCGATGGCGTGCTGCGCTACGTGAACCAGGTGCTGGTGGAAAACCGCTGCTGCGACGAAGACACGTTCTGGCAGGCCGTGGCGGATTGCGTGTCCGACTACCAGGAATCGCATCCCCAGTACGCGGCGAAGTATGCCGAATATGACATGTTCGCGCCGGAATTCCTGCATTCTTGCCTGAACCGCCTGCAACTGGGCAACAACCTGCAGATGGTCAACCTGGCCGACCCCGCCGCCAACCTTAAGATGGCGGGCAATCTGCAAAACCCGATAGCGCGTTTTCGCCGCGCGGCGGCGGCGGCAGGCACGGCACAAGCCATGCCAGCCGCGGTGACCGAGCCGGTGTAATGCTGCAGACCGCCCAGCGCGCCTGGATGCCGGAACCGGCATCGTCCGCCTCGGACTGGCAGGACCGCGGCGACCTGGACCGCCTGTTGGCGCGGGCCGGCCAGGCCCTACCCGGCCTGGC
>NZ_JAJMLX010000124.1 GCF_020991325.1 Bordetella petrii
ACCGGCGCCTTCGTTGCGCAATGATCCGGTGGTCGCCGAATTCGGCGCCGAGATCGCCCGCCTGGTGCAGGGCGCGCGCGCCTTGCTGCGCCTGGGCCTGGTGGCGCGCGGCGCCAGCGATAGCGAGGCCGACAGCGGCGACCAGAAAGAAATGCAGCGCAAGATGCTGCTGGCCATGGCGGCCGACCTGCGCATTGTCCTGATGCGGCTGGCCTCGCGCCTGCAGACACTGCGCTGGCACGCCGAATCCAAGACGCCCTGCGCGCCGGCATTCGCCCAGGAAACGCTGGACCTGTACGCGCCACTGGCGAACCGGCTGGGTATCTGGCAGATCAAATGGGAAATGGAGGACCTGGCCTTCCGCTTCCTGCAGCCCGACCGGTACAAGCAGATCGCCCGCCTGCTCGAAGAAAAGCGCGCCGAGCGCGAAGCCTTCATCGCCAACGCCATCGAGCGCGTGCAGGCGGGGCTGGCGAAAGCCGGCATCCAGGCCGAAGTCAGCGGCCGGCCCAAGCACATCTACAGCATCTGGAACAAAATGCGCCTGAAAGGGCTGGAGTTCTCGCAGCTGTATGACCTGCGCGCGCTGCGGGTCATTGTCGATGACGTGCGCGATTGCTACACGGCCTTGGGCATGGTGCACGATATGTGGACGCCCATGCCCGACGAGTTCGACGACTACATCTCGCGGCCCAAGCCCAACGGCTATCGCTCGCTGCACACGGTGGTGGCCGACGACGACGGCCGGCCATTCGAGGTGCAGATCCGCACGCGCGGCATGCACCAGTTCGCCGAGTACGGCATGGCGGCGCACTGGCGCTACAAAGAGGCGGGCGCCAAGGGCGGGCAGGTGGCAGCCTCGAGCGACTACGACCGCCAGTTGTCATGGATGCGCCAACTGCTTGCCTGGAACACCGACATGGAAGAGGGCGGCCAGCGGGTCGTGGCCCCCACCAGCACGCCGCGTGACGAACGCATCTACGTACTGACGCCGCAGGCGCGCGTCATCGAACTGCCGGCCGGCGCCACGCCGGTGGACTTCGCCTATCACTTGCACACCGACCTGGGGCACCGCTGCCGCGGCGCCCGCGTGGACGGGCAGATGGTGCCCTTGCAAACCCACCTGATCACCGGCCAGACCGTCGAGATCATCTCGGCCAAGTCGGGCGGCCCGTCGCGCGACTGGCTCAACCCGCAACTGGGCTTTCTGGCCAGCCCGCGGGCGCGCGCCAAGGTGCGCATGTGGTTCAACGCCATCGAACTGCAGCAGCGCATTACCGCCGGCCAGGCGCTGGTGGAAAAAGAACTGCAGCGCCTGGGCAAGACGGCCGTCAACCTGGAACAACTAGCGCAGACCCTGGGCTTTGCCCGTGCCGACGATCTTTACGTGGCGGCGGCCAAAGAAGAGTTCAGCCTGCGGCAGATCGACGCGGTGTTCCAGCAGCCCGCGCCCGAGCCCGAGCCCGAGGCGGCATCGCTTGCCAATGCCCACAGCGCCGACAGCGCCGCGCGCAGCGGCAAGAGCGGCGTGCTGGTGGTGGGGGTGGGATCGCTGCTGACGCAACTGGCGCGCTGCTGCCGCCCCGCGCCACCCGACGAGATCGCGGGTTTTGTCACGCGCGGCCGCGGGGTGTCCATCCACCGCGTGGGCTGCCGCAGCTACCAGGCCCTGGCCGCCCGCGAACCCGAGCGCGTCATCGACGTGGCCTGGGGCAAGACATCGGAAACTTTCTACCCCGTGGATATCAGCGTGCACGCGCACGACCGCCCGGGCCTGCTGCGCGACCTGTCCGAAGTGTTCGCCCGCCAGCGACTGAACGTGGTGGGTGTCAACACGCAAAGCCGCCAGTCGCTGGCGCACATGATCTTCACCGTCGAGGTGCGCGGCGGCGAGTCGCTGGGCAAGGCGCTGGCGGCCCTGTCCGAGGTGCCGGGGGTGACTACGGCCGGGCGCAACTAGGGCCTGTTCGCGCCAGGAACTTCCCTGGGCGGGCCCCGGGTACGACCCGGGGGCGGCGGCTCCGTTCTTGGCCTACACTCGGTGTTTTACCCGTCGAGAGAGCCTGAACATGGACACGCGTACCTGGCTGCAAACCCTGGTTGGAATCGACACGACCAGCCGCAATTCCAATCTGGGCCTGATCGAGACCGTGCGCGACCACCTCAAGGCGCAGGGGGTGCAGGCCTGGCTGGCGAACAACGCCGAAGGCACCAAGGCCAACCTGTTCGCCACGCTGCCCGCCAGCGATGGCGGCGAGCAGGGAGGTATCGTCCTGTCGGGCCATACCGACGTGGTGCCGGTGGATGGCCAGGCCTGGTCCACCGACCCGTTCAGCCTGTCGGAAGCCGACGGCCGTGTCTATGGGCGAGGCACCTGCGACATGAAAGGCTTCATCGCGGCGTCGCTGGCCCTGGTGCCGGAGTTCTTGGCCATGCCGCGCAAGAAGCCGATACACCTGGCGTTTTCCTACGACGAAGAAGTCGGCTGCGTGGGGGCTCCCGTCATGCTGGCTGAACTGCGCGACCGCGGTATCCGGCCGGACGGCTGTGTGGTGGGCGAGCCCACCGGCATGCAGGTGGTGGTGGCCCACAAGGGCATCAACCTGTTCCGCTGCTGCGTGCAGGGCAAGGCGGCACATTCGTCGCTGACCCCGCGCGGCTGCAACGCCATCGAATACGCGGCGCGCCTGATCTGCCGCATCCGCGATGTGGCCGATACTTACAAGGCCCAGGGGCCCTATGACGAGTTCTACGATGTGCCGTACACCACCCTGACCACCAACCTGATCCAGGGCGGCATCGCGGTCAACACCATTCCCGAGCGCTGCGAGTTTTCGTACGAATTCCGCAATCTGCCGGGCATGCCGGCCGACGAAATCCAGGCCCAGATCGAACGCTACGTCCAGGAAACGTTGTTGCCGGCCATGCACGCCGAATTCGACGGCGCCAGCATCGACATCCAGACGGGCGCCAGCGCGCCGGGCCTGGATGCCTCGGAAGCGGCGGCCATTACCCAGCTGGCGCGCGCCCTGACCGACGACCGGGCCACCCGCAAGGTGGCCTACGGCACCGAGGCCGGGCTGTTCCAGGGACTGGGCATTCCCACCGTGGTGTGCGGACCCGGACACATCGAGCAGGCGCACAAACCCGACGAATACGTGGCCCTGGATCAACTGGCCGCTTGCGAGAAGTTCCTGCGGCGCCTGGGGCAGTCGCTGGCCTAGGGGCGGCCCGCCCGTCCGCTCGGGTAAAATGGCGGGTTGCGACGCGGGCTGCGCGGCGAACGATGCGTTTGCCGGCCGCCCAGGAGAAACACTGGTGAACTCTTACGACCTTCCGGATGCCCAGGGCCATTTTGGCCAGTATGGCGGCGTGTTCGTGGCTGAAACCCTGATGCACGCGCTCGACGAGCTGCGCGCGGCCTACGACCGTTGCCGGCTCGACCCCAAGTTCGTTGAAACCTTCAACTACGAACTCAAGCATTTCGTCGGGCGTCCCAGCCCCGTGTACCACGCCGCGCGCTGGTCTAGCGAACTGGGCGGGGCGCAGATATGGTTCAAGCGCGAAGACCTGAACCATACCGGTGCCCACAAGGTCAACAATTGCATCGGCCAGGCGCTGCTGGCCCGCCAGATGGGCAAGCCGCGCGTCATCGCCGAAACCGGCGCCGGCCAGCATGGCGTGGCCACCGCCACCGTGGCAGCCCGCTACGGCATGGAATGCGTGGTGTACATGGGCAGCGAAGACGTCCGGCGCCAGGCGTCCAACGTGTACCGCATGAAGCTGCTGGGCGCCACCGTGGTGCCCGTGGAATCCGGTTCGCGCACCCTGAAAGACGCGCTGAACGAAGCCATGCGCGACTGGGTCGCCAACATCGAGAACACCTTCTACATCATCGGCACGGTGGCCGGTCCCGATCCCTACCCCCGCATGGTGCGCGATTTCCAGACGGTCATCGGCAACGAATGCCTGGTGCAAATGCCCCAGGACGCCGGCCGCCAGCCCGACTACGTGGTGGCCTCGGTGGGGGGCGGGTCGAACGCCATGGGTATTTTCCACCCGTATATCCCCTACGAAGACGTGAAGCTGGTGGGCGTGGAAGCCGCGGGCGAAGGCATGGACAGCGGCCGTCATGCGGCGTCGCTGGCGGCGGGCCAGGTGGGCGTGCTGCATGGCAACCGTACCTATGTCATGCAGGATGCCGACGGCCAGGTCCAGGAAACCCATTCGGTATCCGCCGGGCTCGATTATCCCGGGGTGGGCCCCGAACACGCATGGCTGAAAGACAGCGGCCGGGCCGAATACGTGGGCATTACCGATGACGAAGCCCTGGCCGCGTTCCACGACTGCTGCCGCATCGAAGGCATCATGCCGGCGCTGGAATCCTCGCACGCGATCGCCCAGGCCGTGAAAATGGCGCCCACGCTGCCGCAAGACAACATCATCCTGGTCAACTTGTCGGGCCGTGGCGACAAAGACATGCACACCGTTGCCGAGCGCGCGGGCATCCAGTTCTGACATGACTACCCCAACCGATCGCATCGCCGCGGCATTCGACCGCGTGGCAGATTCGGGCCGCGCGGCGGCCCTGATCCCGTACATTGCCGCGGGCGACCCTTCCCCCGACGCCACCGTGCCCCTGATGCACGCCCTGGCCAAGGCCGGCGCCGACATCATCGAACTGGGCGTGCCGTTCTCCGACCCCATGGCCGACGGTCCGGTAATCCAGCGCGCCGCCGAGCGCGCCATCGCCCAGGGCGTGGGCCTGCGCCGCGTGCTCGAACTGGTGGCGCAATTCCGTCGCGACGACGACACCACGCCGGTGGTGCTGATGGGCTACGCCAACCCCATTGAACGCATGGGCCAGCAGGCCTTTGCCCAGGCCGCGCAGGCCGCCGGGGTGGATGGCGTACTGGTGGTGGATTACCCGCCCGAAGAAGTCGACGATTTCGCCCGGCAACTTGGCGACCGCGGCATTGCCCCCATTTTCCTGCTGGCTCCCACGTCTACCGATGCCCGTATCCAGGCAGTGGGCAAGGTGGCGCGCGGTTATGTTTACTATGTGTCGCTCAAGGGTGTAACGGGCTCGGCCACGCTGAATGCCGATGACGTCGCGGCGCGCGTGGCCCTCATCCGGCGCCATGTGCACATTCCGGTTGGCGTGGGTTTCGGCATACGCGACGCGGCCAGCGCCCAGCGCATCGCCCGCTCGGCCGATGCGGTGGTAATCGGCAGCAAACTTATCGAAACCCTCGAGCAGGCCGTGGCTGCCGCGCCCGCGGGCAAGCAAACCGAGGCCGCGGTTGCGGCCGCCAGCCTGTGGCTGGGCGGCATCCGGCAGGCCCTCGACGAAGTCAAACGAGACAGCGCACCGGCCTGAAGCCCCGGCGCGCATCTCTTTACGGAAGAATGACAATGAGCTGGATCGAGAAACTCCTGCCTCCCCGCATCAATAAAACCAGCGAAAGCGGCCCGCGGCGCGTGCCCGAGGGCTTGTGGGTGAAGTGCCCGTCGTGTGAATCGGTGCTGTACAGCGAAGACCTGGCGGCCAACCTGCACGTGTGTCCCAAATGCGATCACCACATGCGCATCGGTTCGCGTGCCCGCCTGGATTCGTTGCTCGATGTGGAGGGGCGCGTCGAAATCGGCCAGAACACCCGTTCGGTGGACACCCTTAAGTTCAAGGACACGCGCAAATATCCCGAGCGCCTGCAAGAAGCCACCAAGCAAACCGGCGAGTCCGATGCCCTGGTGGTCATGAGCGGTTCGGTGCGCGGCGTGCCTGCCGTCGTGGCCTGCTTCGAATTCGAATTCATGGGCGGCTCGATGGGCTCGGTAGTGGGCGAGCGTTTTGCGCGGGGCGCCCAGGTGGCCCTGGAGAACAAGACGCCCTTCATTTGTGTCACCGCCTCCGGCGGCGCGCGCATGCAGGAAAGCCTGCTGTCGCTGATGCAGATGGCCAAGACGAACGGCATGCTGACCCGCCTGTCCGCCGCCGGCCTGCCGTTCATCAGCGTGCTTACCGACCCGACCATGGGCGGCGTGTCGGCCAGTTTTGCCTTCATGGGCGATGTGGTCATTGCCGAGCCCAAGGCCCTGATCGGCTTCGCCGGCCCGCGCGTCATCGAGCAGACGGTGCGCGAAAAGCTGCCCGAAGGCTTCCAGCGGGCCGAATTCCTGCTGGAGAAGGGTGCCATCGACATGGTGGTCGACCGCCGCCAATTGCGCGAGGAACTGGCCCGCCTGCTGGCCTTGCTGACCGACCAGCCGGCCGACGTGGTCACCGCCTGACACGGGATACTTCCCGGGCAATATTTCCATATTGCGCGGGAATCAGTCTTGTATTCACCACGGCATGTCGAATTTTCCCGCCGGACTGTTGACGCGCCGATACAAGCGGCAGCGGCCATGGCGCAAATTCTGCTATGTTTAGCGGTGCACAAAATACAGGAGTATTCATGTTGAAGCTCAATAAAAAGAACATCCGCACGGCGCTTGCCGCGCTTTCGTTCGCCGGCCTGGCATTTTCGGCCCAGGCACAGCAAACCACCACCCAGGGCGGCATTGGGTTGCACTATGGCATAGGCGACCACTACCAGCGCGCCGAACTGGTGTACGAAACCCCGGGCATCCAGTTGTTCAAGTTCGGCGGCAACTGGGGCCGCCTGGACCTCACCGGCGAATTCGGTGCGGCGTACTGGTGGGCCAGCGGCTCGCGTTCGCCCAGCAGTGTGTGGCAGTTCAATGCCATTCCCATGTTCCGCTGGTGGATGACCGAACGCTTCTACGTCGAAGCGGGTATCGGCGCCACGGCCTTTACCAGCACGCGCTTCGCCGACGAAAACATCAGCACGGCCTTCCAGTTCGGCGATCACCTGGGCCTGGGCTTCATGCTGAACCAGAACAACCGCCTGGGCCTGCGTTATTCGCATTTCTCCAACGCCAGCATCAAGCGGCCGAACCCGGGCCTGGATGTGCTGCAGCTGACTTACACGTATCAGTTCTGAGGCCGCGGCCGGGGTTTCGCGCAACTGTTGCCGGAACCCCGATGCGCCCACGGCCCTTGGCGGGCCGGCCCGCAAGGGGCCGAATGGCTGCATCCGCGCAGTATTTGCCGGAACATCAAGGAATACAACCCAGCCAATGCTGCCCGATCTGACTTCGCTCGCCTTGCTCCGTCACGCCGTGGACACCCGCAGCCTGTCCAAATCGGCCGAACGCATGCATATCACACTGTCGGCGGCCAGCCGGCGCATATCACTGCTGGAACACCAATTCGGTATCGAGTTCTTCGGCCGTCCGCCAGGCGGCGGTATCGAGCCCACGCCCGCCGGCATCATCGTGGCCAAGGGCGTGGACAAGGTGCTGCAGGAAATCGAGCGCATGCAGCAAGAGCTGGCAGAGTATGTGGGAGGCATACGCGGCAGTGTGCGGCTGTTCGTCAACACCACGGCCATGGCGCAGGGCCTGCCGCAGGAACTGGCGCGCTTCAGCCAGTCGCGTCCGCATATCAAGATCGAAGTGCGCGAACGGCGCAGCGCCGACATCCCGACGTTCATCCACGAAGGCGCGGGAGATATCGGCATTGTCATGGAAGGCGCCATTGTCGACGGGCTGGACGTGCGCGACTACAAGGTCGACAGGCTTTGCATCATCGTCCCGCAGGGTCATCCCCTGCATGCCGAACGTGTCGCGTTCCAGGACCTGCTTGATTACGACTTCATCGGCCTCGATACCAACGCCCTGCAAACCGAACGGATGTTGTCGGCGGCCACCGTGCATGGCAAGAACCTGAAGCTGCGCGCCCAGACGCAAAGCTTTGAGGCATTGTGCCGCATGGTCGAGGCGGGCATGGGCGTTGGCATGCTGTCCAGCGCCGCGGCGCGCAGCTACGTCCCCAGCCTGCGCATCAGAATGATCGAGGTGAGCGATGCCTGGGTCGAGCGCAAGATCCTGCTTTGCGTGCGGCCCGGTGAACTGGATGCGCCGGCCGAAGAACTGCTGTCGTTCCTGGCCGACTCATAGGCCGTCCGCCCGTTTGCCGTGAAGCGCATGCTTCCCCCGGGGCAGGGCGGGCTGGGCCCTTCGAATCTTGCTAATGGCGATTGACGAAATCGCACTTGTAGGCGGTTTTACCGTCGATATACTGCTTGGCATGGCAACGATACTGTCTTCGCAGCAATAAGGCAGGCAGCCACCGCCGGCTACGCGCTTTGCCGGCGGCGGGTTCGACAACAGGTGCTGTCCGTCCGGGCGGCGCTTTCCCAACATGTGTGTTCCCTGGCGGGCTTTGCCCCGCCGGCCGCGTGTCGTGCCTGCAAAACGAAAAAACACTAAGGAGGAGTCATGAAAATCATCAACGCTTTGGCGTTGTCGCTGGCGACGATGCTGGCCGCCGCTTCGGCGCAGGCCCAGGAATTCAAGTTTCGCTTCTCGGCAGATTCCGCCACCACCAATATCAAGGTCCAGGCATTCCAGAAATGGGCCGATCTGGTGAAGGAAAAATCGGACGGACGCATTGCCATTCGTGTGTATCCCAGCGCCCAGCTGTACAACGATGTAAATGTCATCCCGGCCGTCTCCTCGGGCACCGTGGACCTGGGAGCCCCGCCCAGCGGCCTGTTGACGGCGGTGGTGCCCGAAGCCGCCGTATTTGAACTGCCGTCCATGTGGGGCATCAGCTACGAACAGTATCGGCGCATGCTGGCTGGCCCCTTCGGCCAGCAATTGGCCAGGCGCTTCGAGGAAAAGCTCGGCGTCAAGATTCTTGGTTACTACAACATGGGCGCGTGGGTGTGGGGAACCACCAGGAAATCCACGTTGGTCCAGGCGCCCGCCGATTTCAGCGGCAAGAAGATCCGTGTAGTGGGCAACCCGTTGGTCGAGCAGACATTCAAGGCCATGGGCGCGCAACCCGTACAGATGGCCTGGCCCGAGGTGCCGACGGCCTTGCTGCAAGGCGTGATCGATGGCCTGGAAACCACCATGTCGGGGCTGGATTCGGTGAAAGGCTGGGAACTGGTTGGCAACCTGACCTACGCCAATCACAAATACACCCCTTATGTGGCGATCATGAACATGCGTTCGTGGAAGAAGCTGCCCGCCGATCTGCAGCAGATCATGCTCGACACCATGGAAGAGTCGGTGCGCTGGCAAGACAGCGAATTGGAACGCATCAATCAGGCAGCCATCGAGCGCTTCCGTGGGAATGGCGTTCAGGTGAAAGTGCTGCAGCCTTCCGACGTGCGGGCCTTCGCGGCATCGGCAGAGAAGGCCGGAGCCGCCTTCGTGCAGGCCGGCAAGCTGGAGCAGGCCGCCAGCCTGGCGCGCACTGGCGCGGACGCTAAATAGCGCCGGCCGGCGGGGCGCTCCCGCTTCGGAGCGCCATCCGAATCAGCCTGAAAACGGGGAAATGACATGACGTCTGACCGCTTGCGCGACAAGGGTCTGCTTTTGCTGGGCGCGGTGGCGCTGGCCAGCACGCTGATTGGCGTACTGGCCGTGGTGTCGCGCTATGCCTTTACGATGGCCTTCAGTTTTTCCGACGAGGTCATTACCTACCTGATCGTCTGGGCCACCCTGATCGCGTTCGGGCTGGGCGAGTTCTGGAACGAGCATTTGCGGGCGACGGTGTTGCTTGAGCGCTTGCCGCCCGCCTGGCAAGCCGCGCTGTCGAAGGTGACGCTGGCGCTGGCATTGGCGTTTGCCGGCGTGCTTGTGTACTTCGGCGTCGATGTCGCGTGGCAACGGTATTTGTTGAACGAGTTGTCGCCCACCGCGTTGCGGTTCCCGCAATGGATTGCCCGGATGGCGGTGCCGGCCGGCTTTGCGATCGCCTGCATCGCCCTGCTGGTCAGGGCGCGGCGCAAATAACCGGGGGACATCAACGTGATCGATTATCTTCCCGTCGTCCTGCTGGTCGCGCTGCTGGCCATTGGCGCGCCCATCTATCTTTCACTGGGGTTGAGCGCACTGCTGGGGTTCTACATCGCCGACCTGCCGCTCATGGCGTCGGCCGAGATCATATACAACAGCCTGACTCCGTTCACGCTATTGGCTGTGCCGTTCTTCGTGATCACGGCCAATCTGATGACCGCCGGCGGTATTTCGGACGCCCTGGTCAAGTTCGCGCGTGTGTGGGTGGGGCATTTATGGGGCGGCCTGGGCGTGGCCACCATTCTTGCCTGCACGATTTTCTCGGCGATATCCGGGTCCAGCGTGGCGACCGCGCTGGCCATAGGCTCGATTGCCATTCCAGCCATGATTGCAGCCGGCTATAGCCGCGCATACGCCATGGGAGTGACCGCCGCCGGTGGAACGCTCGGCATCTTGATCCCTCCCAGCATCCCGCTCATTCTTTACGGTTTCATCACGGACCAGTCGGTCGTTGCGCTTTTCTCGGCTACCTTGATTCCCGGCGCGCTGGCGGTAGCCAGCCTGTTGGCATGCGCGATGCTCATCGCCCGGATGAACAATTACCCCAGGCGGCCCAGGGCAATGCTGCCAGAGCGCCTGGCCGCCCTCAGGCAGGCGGCGCCCAGCCTGCTGCTGCCCGTGTTGATACTGGGCGGCATCTACGGCGGCGTGTACACGCCCACGGAAGCCGCCATCGTGTCTGTCGTGTACTCGATGCTGATCAGCCAGTTGTTCTACAACAAGATGAACCTGCTGGACATTCTGCGGATCATGGGCAAGTCCATGATAGACACCAGCGCCATCATGATCATTCTGGCCGCGGCCATGCTGCTGGGCCACTACCTGAGTATTGTCGAGCTGGGTTTCAGGGTGGCGTCCGCCGTCGAGGCCATGGGGCTGACCCCCTTGCAGTTCAACCTGCTGATCATGGCCATTCTGCTGGTGCTGGGCATGTTCATGGAAGCCACATCCATGCTGTTGATCATGGTGCCGATGCTGCTTCCCGCCATGGTGGCGCTGGGCGTGAATCCGGTGCATTTCGCCGTGCTGTTCGTCATTGCCATGGAGATCGGCCTGATCACGCCGCCCATCGGCATGAACCTGTATGTGGTGGCGCGGTCGGGGCAGGGCGCACTGCAGGACGCCATTCGCGGCAGCCTGCCTTATGTGTGCATGCTGATCCTGCTGGCGCTGGCCGTGCTGCTGGTGCCGGCCACCGCGTTGTGGCTACCGCAGTGGCTCGGCCGCTAAATGGCGCATACATCGATGTTCCGGACAACTTCCCATGCAGACTGATCCCGCACCCTTCGAACTGTATGCCTTGAGGTATGCGTGCCACCGTGGCCGGCAGGCGCCGCACAACTACCTGGGCGGCGCGGATTTCCACGAAGCGGCTTCGGACCTGGACTATTACGTCTGGGTGGCGCGCCGCGGCCGCGAGACCTACCTGGTGGACACAGGCTTCGGCGAGGCCGCCGCGCTCGCTCGCGGCCGCGAGCTGCTGATGCCGATACCTGGCGCCCTGGCCCAATTGGGATTGAGCGCAGCCGAGATCGAACACGTCATCATTACCCACCTGCACTATGACCACGCAGGGACGCTGGCGGATTTTCCGTCCGCCACTTTTCATCTGCAAGAGGCCGAGGCCGCTTACGCCACCGGCCCTTGCATGTGCCACGGCCTGCTGCGCCATCCTTTCGATGTCGACAATATCGTCGACTACGTGCGCACGCTGTACCAGGGGCGCGTGCGCTTTCACCGCGGGGCGTCCGAGATAGCTCCAGGGCTCTCCGTGCATTGGGTGGGCGGCCATACCGCCGGCCTGCAGGTCGTGCGCATATGGACGCAGCGCGGCTGGATGGTGCTGGCATCCGATGCGGCGCATCTGTATGGAAACCTGGCGCGCGGCCATCCGTTCCCGGTGGTGTATCACGTGGGCGAGATGCTGGATGGCTATCGCGCCGTGCGCGAGTTGGCCGATTCGGAACAGAACATCGTGCCGGGCCACGATCCGGAAGTCATGCTCAGGTATCCCCCCGCCAGCGCCGCGTTGGCGGGCAAGGTGGTGCGGCTGGACGCCATGCCGCCCGATTGAGGCACTGCTGCGGCCGCGATGAGGCTGCGCAGCAATCATTTCTTTTTCCACTCGAGCAAAACATATGACACAAGACACACCTCAGTACCGCAGGAACGAGAATTTCGACAAGGGGTTGGAGATCCGGCAGGCCCTGCTGGGCAAAGAGAAGATCGACACCGCGCTGTGGGGGGCCGACGCCTTCAACCAGCCCATGCAGCAACTGACGACGGAATACTGCTGGGGCGAAATATGGGGTCGCCCGGGTTTGCCGCGCAAAGTGCGCAGCCTTCTGAATATCGCCATGCTCAGCGCGCTGAACCGCTCCAAAGAACTCGAACTTCATGTCCGGGCGGCCTTGGGCAATGATTGTTCTCCCGAGGAAATTCAGGAAGCCCTGTTGCAGGCGGCGGTTTACGCCGGGGTGCCGGCGGGTGTGGAAGGTTTTCGCGTGGCCACGCCCGTTATTCGGCAGTACCTGGAAGAACGCCAGCAAGAGGCGCAGCCGTGAGCGCCCCCGTACCCGTTGGATTCATCGGCCTGGGCAGCATGGGCGCCGAACTAGCCCTTAACCTGGCCAAGGGAGGGGTGCCGCTGGTGGTCCACGACGCACGGCCACAGGCCTATGCGCGTTTTGCCGGCATGGATGTGGCAAGCGCGGCATCGCCGGCCGACGTTGCGTCCCGCTGCGAGATCGTGTGCGTCTGCCTGCCTACGCCGGAAATCGTCCGCAAGGTGGCATTGGGCCCTGAAGGGCTGGCTCAGGGCGGCATTATGCGGGTTTATGTCGACATGTCGACCACCGGGCCGGCCACGGCGAGGGCCGTGCCCGCCTCGCTGGCCGAGCGCGGCGT
>NZ_JAJMLX010000125.1 GCF_020991325.1 Bordetella petrii
CCGGCCGGTGCAACTAAAACCCCGGCACCGCTACCTGAACCAAATTGCCGTTCAAGCAGCGAAGGAGCGAGACTATAGCACAGGCGACAAGGGTGTGACATCAAGTGCGACACTATTTTTTTGAATATCCAAAAATAACGGGGTCGGACTGGCTTCGCTCGGAAGTTCCCACCCATACCCTGACTACCCACGCCCGGCGGCGCGCTTCCATCTACTATATAGAGAGCCGCACTACAGCCGCAGTTCGGTAGTTTCTTTGATTTGCTGCAGGGCGAAGAAGGATTTCATGTCCACCACGGCCGGATGGCGCATGAGGGTATCCATGGCAAAGCTGGAGAAATGGGCCAGGTCTTCCACCTGAACACGTAGCAGGTAGTCCATGTCGCCCGACATGGCGTAGCACTCGACTACTTCAGGCCAGCGCTGCACATCCCGGGCGAACTCACCCATGGGAGCATGGCTGCCGCCTACATGCTTGTTGAGGCGAATGGAGACGTATGCCAGCAGCCCAAGCCCTACTTTCTCGGCATCGACCAGGGCTACATAACGCTTGATGTAGCCGCGCTCTTCCAGGCGGCGTACTCGCCGCAGACAGGGGCTAGGCGACAGGGACACGCGATCGGCCAATTCCTGGTTGCTGAGCCGGCCGTCGTGCTGCAATTCGGCCAGGATTCTCCGATCTGTCCGATCGAGCTCAGATTCGGCCATATTTATCCTAAATAAACAATAAACCAGCAATATTATTGCCCAAATATCCTTGTTGTGCGCCAGATTTGCAATCGTCTGCTCGGCATTGCTGCCTACAATTTGCGCCTGGGCTTGATTTTCAAGTCATCCGAACACAAGAGAGGGAGCGCCCTGCCATGAGCAACACTTTCCAGACCTGGGACAACCCGATGGGGACCGCAGGCTTTGAGTTCATTGAATATGCCGCGCCGGACCCCGCGGCACTGCGCAAGGTTTTCGAGACGCTGGGCTTCAAGGCCATTGCCCGCCATCGCCATAAAGATGTGACACTGTACCGCCAGGGTGGCGTGAACTTCCTGATCAATGCCGAACCCGACTCGTTTGCGCAGCGCTTTGCCAGGCTGCACGGCCCGTCGATCTGTGCCATAGGCTTTCGCGTACAGGATGCGGCCAAGGCCTACCAACGCGCGCTGGAACTCGGCGCCTGGGGGTTCGATTCGCACAGCGGCCCCATGGAATTGAACATTCCGGCCATCAAGGGCATCGGCGATTCGCTGATTTACCTGGTGGACCGCTGGCGCGGCAAGAACGGCCACGGCGGGATCGGCGACATCAGCATCTACGACGTGGACTTTGAGCCGCTGGATGTACAAACCGCGGAAAGCGACCTGACGCACGCGGGCGCCGGCCTGACGCTGGTGGACCACCTGACGCACAACGTGCACAAGGGCCGCATGGCGGAATGGTCGGAATTCTACGAGCGTCTGTTCAACTTCCGCGAGATCCGCTATTTCGACATCGAAGGTAAGGTGACCGGCGTGAAATCGAAGGCCATGACCTCGCCCTGCGGCAATATCCGCATTCCGATCAACGAGGAAGGCACGGAAGAAAAAGGCCAGATCCAGGAATACCTGGACTTGTACCGCGGTGAAGGCATCCAGCACATCGCCATGGCAACCGACGATATTTATGCCACGGTGGAAGCCCTGCGCAGCAACGGCGTGGCTTTCCTGGATACACCGGAAACCTATTACGAACTGCTGGACCGCCGCCTGCCCAACCATGGCGAGGACGTGGCACGCCTGCAGGAGAACCGCATCCTGCTGGACGGTGCACCCGGCGGCGGGCTGCTGCTGCAGATTTTCACCGAGAACCAGATCGGCCCGATCTTTTTCGAGATCATCCAGCGCAAGGGCAATGACGGCTTTGGCGAAGGCAATTTCAAGGCCCTGTTCGAATCGATAGAACTGGACCAGATGCGCCGCGGCGTGGTCAAGAGCGTGGAATAAGCGCCACGTACGGAGTCATCGCGCCAGGCGGTCCTGGAACTGCTTGCGGAACTTGGCGACCTTGGGTGCGATGACGAACTGGCAATAGCCCTGCTCGGGATGCAGGGAGAAATAATTGCGGTGATAGTCTTCGGCCGGCCAGAACGCGGCCGGTTCGCGCAGCTGCGTGACCAGCGGCGCGTCGTAGACGTGCTGCGCCTCGACTTCGGCCATGACATCCCGGGCCTGCTGGCGCTGCGCGTCGTTCTGCCAGAAAATGGCCGATTCGTACTGCGGGCCGACATCGTTGCCCTGGCGGCCCGGCGTGGTGGGATCGTGGGTGGCGAAGAACACCCGCAGCAAGTCGCTGTACGACAGCACCGCCGGGTCGAATTCGACCCGCGCCACCTCGATGTGGCCGGTATGCTTGCCGCACACCTGTTCATAGGTGGGATGCTCGACATGCCCGCCGCTGTAGCCTGGCAGCACGCTGACGACGCCGCGCAGATCGGCCAGCACAGCCTCTACGCACCAGAAGCAGCCGCCGCCCAGCACGGCGACCTCGGTGTTTCCTGACGATTGTTCCGACATTTGCATTCCTTGTTGAACAGGCCGCCCCGCGTTGCCGAGGCCGCCGTTATTCGGGCTTGGCTGGCGCCAGCGAGAGGATCCAGTGCGCCAACTGGCGGGCCTCGTCGTCACTGACCTGGGATTGTGCCGGCATGGGCACCGCTCCCCAGGCTCCACGGCCGCCGCCGCGGATTTTGCCGGCCAGGTATTCGACCATGGCATCCCCCTGCCCCGCGTAGCGTTCGGCCACGCTGCGCAGCGGCGGGCCCACCCGTTTGCTGTCGACCTGGTGACAGGCCATGCAGGCCCGGCTTTGGGCCAGGGCCAGGCCATCGGCCTTGCCCTGGGCGTGGACGGCGGCCGCCAGGCCGGCCCACAGGCCACAGGCGACGGCTGCGGCCAGACTACGCTTCAAATGCATCGGTAACTGCCCCACGGCTGGCGGTGCCGGCCAGCTTGCCGAATTTGGCAAGCACGCCGCGCGTATACCGGGGCTTGGGCTGGACCCAGGCCTTGCGGCGCGCCGCCATTTCCTCGTCTGAAATATTGAGCTGCAGCAGCAGCTGATGAGCGTCGATGGTAACCGAATCGCCTTCCTGGATGAGCGCGATGGGACCACCCACATAAGCCTCGGGCGCGACATGCCCCACCACCATGCCCCAGGTGCCGCCCGAGAACCGGCCATCGGTGATCAGGCCCACGGACTCGCCCAGCCCCTGTCCCACCAGGGCGGACGTGGGCGCCAGCATTTCGCGCATGCCCGGGCCGCCCTTGGGGCCTTCGTAGCGGATGACCACCACGTCGCCGTCGCTGATCTTGCGATCCATGATGGCGGCCATGGCGTCGTCTTCGGAATCGAACACGCGGGCCGGGCCTGTGATGACGGGGTTTTTCAGCCCGGTAATCTTTGCCACGCAGCCCTCGGGTGAGAGATTGCCTTTCAGGATGGCCAGGTGGCCCTGCGGATACAGCGCGCGGCCGATGGGCCGGATGACATCCTGCCCGACGGGCGGCTCGGCGGGAACGTCGGCCAGCGTCTGGGCGATGGTTTTGCCCGTGATGGTCATACAGTGCCCGTGCAGCAGGCCGGCATCGAGCAGCAGCTTCATGACTTGCGGAATGCCGCCGGCGCGGTGCAGGTCGGTAGCCACATAGCGCCCGGAGGGCTTCAAGTCGCAGATGACGGGCACGCGGCGGCGTATGCGTTCGAAGTCGTCGATGGTCCATTCGACTTCGGCGGCATGGGCGATGGCCAGGAAGTGCAGCACGGCATTGGTGGATCCGCCGGTGGCCATGATGACGGACACGGCGTTCTCGATGGATTCGCGCGTGATGATGTCGCGCGGGCGCACGCCGCGCCGGACCGCGTCGACCAGCACGCGCGCCGACTCGGCAGCCGATACGACTTTTTCATCGTCTTCATTGGCCATGGTGCTGGAATACGGCAGGCTCATGCCCAGGGCCTCGAAGGCGGAACTCATGGTGTTGGCGGTGTACATGCCACCGCACGAGCCCGAACCCGGGATGGCGCATTTTTCGATCTGCTTGAAATCTTCCTGGTTCATCCGGCCCATGGTGTATTCGCCCACGGCCTCGAACACCGACACGATGGTGAGGTCTTTGCCCTGGTAGCGGCCCGGCTTGATAGTGCCGCCGTAGATATAAATGCCCGGAACGTTCATGCGGGCCAGGGCGATCATGCCCCCAGGCATGTTCTTGTCGCAACCGCCGATGACCACGATGCCGTCCATCCACTGGCCCTGCACGGCGGTTTCGATACAGTCGGCAATGACTTCGCGCGAGACCAGCGAATATTTCATGCCTTCGGTGCCCATCGACATGCCATCGGAGATGGTGGGGGTGCCGAACACCTGGGGATTGCCGCGGGATTCGCGCACAGCGCCGATCGCGGCGTCGGCCAGGCGCTGCAGCCCGCTGTTGCAGGGGGTGATGGTGGAATGCCCGTTGGCCACCCCTATCATGGGGTTGTCGAAATCGGCTTCCTGGTAGCCCAGCGCGTAGTACATGGCCCGGTTGGGCGCGCGGGCGACCCCATGTGTGATGTGGCGTGAACGTTCATTGTTCGGCATGGTCTGTCTCCGGTATGTTGCGCGGCCGGCGCAGCGGCCAGCCGCCGTCGTCGTATGACGACACGTTCGCCGGTTATTATCGACCAATCTTTTTCTGCGTGGCGGAATATGCTGCACTATCCTGAGTTTGACCCCATTGCCCTGCGCCTGGGCCCCCTGGCCATCCACTGGTACGGCCTGATGTACCTGGTGGGCTTTGCACTGGTATATATCCTGGGCCGCGTGCGGCTGGCGCGCGGCCTTGCCCCCAACCTGCAGGCGCGCGATCTGGAAGACCTGATTTTCTACAGCGTCCTGGGCGTGGTGCTGGGCGGGCGGCTGGGCTATGTGCTGTTTTACAAGCCCGCCTATTATCTGGCGCATCCACTGGAAATCGTCTACCTGTGGGAAGGCGGCATGTCATTCCATGGCGGGCTGATCGGGGTGATCCTGGTGATGATCCTGTTCGCGCGCAAGAAAGGCATGTCGTTCTTTGCCGTCAGCGACTTTATCGCCCCCTTGATTCCGCTGGGCCTGGGCGCGGGAAGGCTGGGCAATTTCATCAACGGCGAGCTGTGGGGCCGCCCCACGGACGTGCCGTGGGGCATGGTGTTCCCGCAATCGGGCGACGGCCTGCCGCGCCACCCGTCCCAGCTGTACGAGCTGGGACTGGAAGGCATAGTGCTGTTCGCGCTGCTTTGGTGGTTTTCCAGCAAGCCGCGCCCCACCGGCCAGGTAAGCGCGATGTTCCTGATCGGCTATGGCGCTTTCCGCTTCCTGGTGGAATTCACCCGCGAGCCGGATGATTTCCTGGGCCTGCTGGCCGGCGGCATGAGCATGGGACAGTGGTTGTCCCTGCCCATGGTGCTGATAGGTGTGGCGATGTACGTACTTAGTGCAAGGCGACAGTCCCATTCACCGAAATACTGACGGTGACCTGCCCGGCCTCGAGCGGCACGTCGGCGGCTTCGGCCCTGCTGCTCTTGGCCATCATCTGCGCCCCCATGGGACGCGGCACCGGCACCTGCGACCCGCCCCCGCTGAGTTCCAGGTGCCGCACCTGGTAGCCCTTGAAGCCAAACGCCGTGGCCGCGGCCAGGGCCCGTTCACGGAAAGCCTCGGCGGCCTGGCTTAGCAGCTTGCGCTCTTCAGCCTCGCGCGCTTCGCGCGACAGCAGGAAATTGATTTGCGTGATGGCGGTTTTGTCAGACAGTTTGTTGGCCAGCGCAGACGCCGCGGCAAAATCCTTGGATTCCAGGGTGATTTCACCACGGCCGCGCCAGTTCTGGATCTTGCCCTTTTCGTTGGTATTGGGCCAGACGCTGAAACCGCCGGTACGCACTTCTACCCCTTTGTTTCCCTGAGCGCGCTTGAAGGCGGCGTCGAGCGCATTGCTGAGCTCCTGGCCGGCGGCCGACTGCGACGCGGCCTCGAGCTCGACGGCCAGTGTGATACGCACCGTGTCTTGCTGCACCTCGGATGACGCCGAGGCCTGCAGGCTGAGTTCGGGCGCCCGTACGGCCTCGTCGGCCTGAGACGCGGGCTGGGGTTGCTGCGCAAGCGCCGGCTGCGCGGCGGCCAGGGCCAGGGCGGCGCAGCACGCGGCCACGATCCGGTTCAATGAAAGCACGGGATGGGAGTGCATCATGGCAAGCCTGTGTAGAGGAAGGGAAGGATGAAGACGTCCGGCGCGGACCTGCGAAGAAGCAGGCCCGCCGGGAAAGATGCCCCGCCTGTGCCGTCTAGGCCGGCATCTCGAACCGTGAGGTTCAAGGTGGTCGCGATCCGTTGAGCGTCGGGTTCATCTACGAGAGACAATCGCTCCAGCCCACCATTCACGCAACCAATATGCCGTAAGACATAGGTTCAGAGAATGTATGGCCGAGTCACGGACACGGCAGGGACAAACTGAAAAACATCGCGTGCTGCCGGCACGCCGGGGGCTTGCGCCCTACAACAATTTTTCCTGGCCCGACAAGGCGTCGTCGAGGATGGAATTCATGTCCTCAATTCTACGCTTGAAGTCACCGACCGCCAAACCCCCCAGGGGGCCGTCGGGGGCCGCCTTCATGGCCAGCAGTTCACCAGCCACCTGCAACGCCGCCATGACGGCGATGCGTTCATTGCTGGTCACCTTGCCCGAGCCCTGGATACGCAGCATGAGCTGGTCGACATGGCGCACGGCGGCCATCAGGGCCGGTTTTTCGTCGGTGGAGCACGCCAGGGAGTAGTCGCGCCCCAGGATAGTGACATCGATACGTTCCATCAGGGTTGCTCTCCGGAGGGTGCGCCGGGCAAGCGCGCCAGCACCGTGTCGATACGTTCGCGCGCGGCCGCGGCGGCCACTCGCAGGCGCTGCAGGTCGGTGTCGCGCGCGCTGAGGCTGCCCTGCAATTCGGTTTCGCGCGCGCTGGCGCGGGATTCAGCGGCTTGCCGCTCGGCGACTTCGCGGGCCAGTTGCTCGCGGAGGTCGGCCTCGGCCTGGCGGGCTTCGGCGAGCATGCCGGCGGCCGTGCCGTCGTGCTCTTGCAGCTTGGCCTGCAAGGCCTGGATTTCAGCCTGGTTGTCGGCACAGCGCTGTTCGAGCGCGCGCTGGTTGGTTTCGCTTTGATTCAAGCGTACACGCAACGCGTCGCGCTCGGCATGGATTTGCCGGGTGCGTTGCACCAGTTGCCCGATACGGGCGGCGAGTTGGTCGAGGTCTTGCAGCATGGGCGCTATCGTAAACCATCCGGGCGCCGGCCGGGCGGCCGCACGCAACGTGAGAAACACGGCAATATTCGGTAGGACTTGCGCGGCCGGCTCAGACTGGCCAGACCGAAGCATAAATCGTTCGCCGATGTCCGTGGCGGCTTTCGCCGCTCTTTCTATTGACTTTCACTTTGCTTTCATTCCTGGCCCGTTCGGGCCCGGGGTTACAACTTGGCCCCCGGTTTTAGGGAAAACCCCATCGGCGCGGCGGACAAGGCGTGTTTGCAGCCCCATCCCCCTTCGCTACCATGCGCGCTGCCCAAAACGGGCACCCCTCCTTGATCCACAAGAAACAACGGCATCTCCAAGTGCCTGCTTGCGCCAGGTCCGCAAGGGATCGAGCTTCAACTCACATGCTGTAAATAGGAGTAGACCATGCAGCTACGCAATCGGCAGGATTTCTGGTCGGGGGTGATGTTCATCGCCCTGGGCCTGGGATTCGCCTGGAAAGCGGCGAGCTACCAGATGGGTACCGCCGCCCGGATGGGACCGGGATATTTCCCTTTCGCGCTGGGGCTCGTCCTGGCCTTATTGGGAGCCATCGTGCTCATCGGATCGCTGAACAAGCGCGCCACCGAGACCCATGTGGATAAATTCGACTGGCGCATCGCCTTTCTGGTGATCGGTTCGGTCGTGCTGTATGGCCTGATTCTGAAGGGGCTGGGCATCTATATATCGGTGTTCATCCTGGTGGTGGCAAGCAGCCTGGCCAGCCATGAATTCAACCTGAAAGTCGCCATCGCCAACGGCGTATTCCTGGTGGTGTTCTCGTACTTGGCATTCGTGAAAGGGCTGGGGCTGATTTTCCCGCTGTGGCCGTCGTTTCTGGGCTTGAACTGAGGAGTAACCGGCCATGGAATTGTTTGAACATTTGGCGCTGGGTTTTTCGGTGGCGTTCACGCCCGAGAATCTGGCCTATGCCCTGCTGGGCTGCATCCTGGGCACCCTGATCGGGGTGCTGCCGGGCATCGGTCCCGTGCCCACCATTGCCATGCTGCTGCCGATCACGTACGTGCTGCCCCCGGTGGCCGGCCTGATCATGCTGGCGGGTATTTACTACGGAGCGCAGTACGGCGGATCCACCACCGCCATCCTGGTGGCACTGCCGGGCGAGACATCCGCGGTGGTGACAGTGCTGGACGGGCACCAGATGGCGCGCAATGGCCGGGCGGGCGCCGCCCTGGCGATTGCGGCCCTGGGCTCGTTCTTCGCCGGCTGCGTGGCCACGCTGCTGCTGGCCGCCTTCGCGCCCCCGCTGGCCGAAGTGGCCTTCAAGTTCGGCCCCGCCGAATACTTCTCGCTGATGACCCTGGGCCTGATCGGCGCCGTGGTGCTGGCCTCGGGCTCGCTGCCCAAGGCCATCGCCATGATCGTGCTGGGCCTGCTGCTGGGCATGGTGGGCACCGACGTGAACTCGGGTGTGGCCCGCTTCGATTTCGGCATTCCCGAGCTGCAGGACGGCATCGACTTCGCCATCGTGGCCATGGGCGTGTTCGGCTTCGCCGAAATCATGACCAACCTGGAGCAGAAGGAAAACCGCGTCGACATCACCGACAAGATCGGCTCGCTGTACCCCAACAAGCAAGAGTTCAAGGAAGCGGCGCCGGCCGCGATACGCGGCACGGCGCTGGGTTCCATGCTGGGCATCCTGCCCGGCGGCGGCGCGGTGCTGTCGTCGTTTGCCTCGTACACGCTGGAAAAGAAGCTGTCGAAAAACCCGGAACGCTTCGGCAAGGGCCACCCGGCCGGCCTGGGCGGACCGGAATCGGCCAATAACGCGGCCGCGCAGACTTCGTTCATTCCGCTGCTGACGCTGGGTATTCCGGGCAACGCCGTGATGGCGCTGATGGTTGGCGCCATGACCATCCACAATATCCAGCCCGGCCCGCAGGTCATGACCAGCCACCCGGAACTGTTCTGGGGCCTGATCGCGTCCATGTGGATCGGTAACCTGATGCTGGTGGTGCTGAACCTGCCGCTGATCGGCCTGTGGGTCAAGCTGCTGAAAGTGCCCTACCGCATCCTGTTCCCGGCCATTCTGGTGTTCTGCACGATCGGCGTGTATTCGCTGAACTACAACACCTTCGATATTTTCACGACGGCCATCTTCGGCGTGGTGGGATACGTGTGGTCGAAACTGAAGTGCGAAGGCGCCCCGCTGCTGCTGGGCCTGGTGCTGGGCCCCATGATGGAAGAGAACTTCCGCCGTGCCCTGCTGCTGTCGCGCGGCGACTTCATGACCTTCGTCGAACGCCCCCTGTCGGCCTCGCTGCTGGCGGTTGCGCTGTTCCTGGTAGTGATCGTGGCGCTGCCGTCCATCCGCAAGAAGCGCCAGGAAACCTTCGTCGAAGAAGAGTGACGGCGCCAGCCCTGGTCATTTCATGAGCCCATGCCAGCCACGCGAGTGGCTGGCATTTTTTTTGCGCAAGCGCGGCCCGCAGCGGGCGGTGCCGGGCACGGTTGGTGTTTTTTCGCCAAGGGGCGGGCCGATTGCGGTAACGTTCTAGCTTTCCCCCCCGACTACAACTCAATCCGGAGATATGCATGGCATCGATCGGTTCCAAGGATTACGACAAAATCGCGGCCCAGAAAGTCGCTTTCCTGGGCCTGGGCGTCATGGGGCTGCCCATGGCCGGCCACCTGGCGCGCGCCGGCCATGACGTCACCGTATACAACCGCACGGCCGCCAAGGCGCAGGCCTGGGCCCAGGAGTTTGGCGGGCGCAGCGCCGCGACGCCGCGCGAGGCCGCCGCCGGCGCCAGCATCGTGTTTGCCTGCGTCGGCAACGACGACGACTTGCGCAGCGTGGTGCTGGGCGAGGACGGCGCGCTTGCCGGCATGGCGCCGGGCGCGATTTTCGTGGACCACACGACCGCGTCGGCCGACGTGGCCCGCGAACTGTACACCCAGGCCCGCAAGCAGGATCTGCAATTCGTCGACGCCCCGGTATCGGGCGGGCAGGCGGGCGCCGTAAATGGCGTGCTGACCGTCATGTGCGGCGGCGATCAGGCCGCGTTCGATACCATCAAGCCGGTAGCGCAGGCTTTTGGCCGCGCGGTCACCCTGGTGGGCGCACCGGGCGCAGGCCAACTGGCCAAGATGGTGAACCAGGTATGCATTGCCGGCATCGTGCAGGGCCTGTCGGAGGCCATCGCTTTCGGGCAGGCCGCCAACCTGGATATGAAACTGGTGCTGGACGTGATCAGCAAGGGCGCGGCCCAGAGCTGGCAGATGGAAAACCGCGGCGGCACCATGGTGGACGACAAGTTCGACTTTGGCTTCGCCGTGGACTGGATGCGCAAGGATCTGGGCCTGGTGCTGTCCGAGGCTCGCAACAACGGCGCCCGCCTGCCGCTGACGGCGCTGGTAGACCAGTTCTACGGTGATGTACAGAAACAGGGCGGCGGGCGCTGGGACACGTCCAGCCTGATCACCCGCCTGCGAGGCTGAGGCCCGGGTGCCGCCCTGCCGCTGGCAGGCGGCACCCGCTTCAGCGTCAGGCAGCCAGACGCTGCGGCCGGGCATCCACCAGCGCGTCGATGTGCTGCTTGGCCAGGGCCAGCCCTTCCTGGGCGGCCAGTTCTCCCAGCGCCATGCCTTCGGCCGAGATGAAAACCGGATCCGCCAGGCCCACGAAAGCGAGGATCTGCGTCAGGTAGGGCGTGAGGGTGTCATCGGCCGTACCCAGGGCCTTGCCGCCGCGGGCGCTCAGCACCAGCACTTGCTTGCCCTTGAGCAGGCCTTCGGGCACGCCTTGCTCGGTGTAGCGGAAGGTGACGCCCGCGCGGGTCACGTGATCGATATAGCTTTTCAGTTGCGCGGGCAGGCTGAAGTTGTATACCGGCACGGCGAAGACGATGCGGTCGGCCTCGGACAGTTCGGCGATCAGGGCGTCGCCGCGGGCCACGCTGGCGGCCTGGTCGGCGGAACGCTGGTCGGCCGGCGTGAACAAGGCCCCCGCGGTGGCGCCGTCGAAATACGGCACCGGGGCAGCGCCCAGGTCGCGCACCTGGACCGTGCCCTCAGGCTCGGCCTGGCGCAGGCGCTGGATCAAGTGGTGGGCCAACTGGGTGGATTTGGAACGTTCGCCAAGAATCGAAGCAAGAATGACCAGGGTTTTCATGAGGTTCTCCGGGGCCGCTGTCGCGGCGTGGTGGACATGTATCCACTGTAGCCAGGATGATTAGAACCATAAACCCGGTTATGATGAACTATATGTTCCATAAACAGGACAATACCCGGAGGCCACCCCGATGCAGGACCTGAACGACCTGTTCTATTTTTCCCAAGTGGTCGAGCATGGCGGTTTCAGCGCCGCCTCGCGGGCCCTGGATATTCCCAAGTCGCGCCTGTCCCGCCGCATTTCCCAGCTGGAGGAAACCCTGGGGGTGCGCCTGCTGCAGCGCACCACCCGGCGCCTGCGCCTGACGCTGGCGGGCGAACGCTATCTGCACTACTGCCGGGAGATGACCGCGTCGGCGCGGGCGGCGGAAGACGCCATGCGCCAATTGCAGGAACAGCCCTGCGGTCCGGTCATCGTGAGCTGCCCGGTGGCGATCGCACAGCAGATGCTGGCCCCGCTGCTGCCCGAGTTCCTGGACGCCTGGCCCAGCATTTCGGTGCAGGTGCTGGCCACCAATCGCCGGGTGGACTTGATCCGGGAAGGCGTGGATCTGGCTTTGCGCGTGCGTACCCGCCTGGACACCGACGCCGAGCTGGTGGTGAAGCACCTGGGCATGGCCAGCAGCAGTATCGTGGCCAGCCCGGCCTACCTGCAGCGCCACGGCACGCCCGACAGTCCGCAAGAACTGGCCACGCACACCACCCTGAGCTTCAGCGATCCAAAGTCGGACGTGCGGTGGCCGCTGCGCAACCGGCAGGACGAAGAAGTCGTGGTGGCGCTGCGCCCGCAGCTTTGCTGCAACGATTTCATCGTGCTGACCGAGGCTGCCGTGCGGGGCCGGGGCATCGCCCTGCTGCCCACCGTGGCCACCTATGAAGAAGTGCGCCGCGGCGAACTGGTGCAGGTGCTGCCGGAATGGCGGTCGCCCACCGGCATCGTGCACTGCATTTATCCGTCGCGCCGCGGCATGACGCCCGCCGTGCGCGCGCTGCTGGACTTCATTTCCAGCCGCCTGCCCGGCTTGTACGCCCGCATGCAATGACCGCCTCAGGCGCTCCTGGCTTGCCCGGTGGCCTGCGATAGCGCCTGAGCATCGACCAACGGCACCCACAGCACGGCCGCCAGCCCCACCCCGCCCTGCGGATTGGGCTCGCCGTCGCGCAATTCGATATCGCCGTCGTTGCGGCGCGCATAGGCACGCGCAATGGACAAACCCAGCCCCGACCCGGCGGATGCCGTGGCGCCTTCGGACCCCACGCGGTCGAAGCGGGCGAACGCCCGCGCGCGCGCGCCC
>NZ_JAJMLX010000126.1 GCF_020991325.1 Bordetella petrii
CAGGCGCTGGCCGCGCGCGCCACGCTGCCCGCGGGTGCCGCCTGCGTGGTCAAGCAAGGCCATCTGGTCGACGCCCACAGCGTGCGCTTCTATGCGCCCGATTCCGAACAGGCCGGCCTGCTGGCCCGCCAGCAGGAAATCGAGAACCTGCAGCGCGAAATCAAAGCCCAGCAACTGATCGCCGACCAGGCCCGTGCGGCGGTGGCGCGGGCCGAGACCGCCTGGCAGCAGGTGTCGCAGGCGGTGGCTCCGGCCCGGCAGCGCGTGGCCGAAGTCACCCGCCGCGTGCACGATATCCAGCTCGAGCATTCGCGCCTGCAACAGCAGGCCGAGCAATCCGGCGAGCGCGCCGCGCGCCTGCGCCAGGACCTGGAAGAAATCGCCGCCCACGAGGAAGACCTGCGCGCCACTCGCGAAGAAGCCGAAGCGCGTTTTGAAACCCTGGACGCCGAACTGGCCGAACACCAGTCGCGCTTTGCCGACGCCGAGATCGCCGGCGAAGACCTGGCGGCCCAGGCCGAAGCCGCCCGAGCCAAGCTGCGTGAACTCGAGCGCGCCGCCCAGGAGGCCGAGTTCGCCGAGCGCGCCGCGCAGTCGCGTATTGCCGACCTGCAGCGCAACCGCCAATTGGCCGCCGACCAAAGCCAGCGCGCCGCGGTCGAACTGGAGCAATTGCAGGCCGATCTGGCCGAGCTGGACGCCTCGGCGTCCCAGGCCGGGCTGCAAGACGCCCTGGAAGCGCGCGCCGAACGCGAAGAGGCGCTGTCGCTGGTCCGCCAGGAACTGGACAACCTGTCGGCCCTGATGCGCGGCGCCGACGAAGAACGCATGCAGCAAGAGCGCGCGCTCGAGCCCCTGCGCGCGCGCATTACCGAATTGCAGTTGCAGGAACAGGCCGCCCGCCTGGCCGAAGAGCAGTTCACCGAACAGCTCAACGCGCGCGAAGTCGACCGCGAGGCCCTGGCCCAGGAATTGGCCAACATGCCCGACGAATGGCGCCGCGCCAATTGGCTGCAATCCGAGGTGGGCCGCATTTCGCGGCAGATCGACTCGCTGGGGTCGGTGAACCTGGCCGCGCTGGACGAACTGAACTCCTCGCGTGAACGCAAGGAATACCTGGATTCACAGCAGCAAGACCTGCTTACCGCGATCGACACGCTCGAAGATGCCATTCGCAAGATCGACCGCGAGACGCGCGAATTGCTGCAGGCCACCTTCGATACCGTCAATGGGCATTTCGGCGAACTGTTCCCCAAGCTGTTCGGCGGAGGCGAAGCCAAGCTGACCATGACGGGCGACGAAATCCTGGACGCCGGCGTGCAGGTCATGGCGCAGCCCCCGGGCAAGCGCAACAGCACCATCCACCTGTTGTCCGGCGGTGAAAAGGCCTTGACGGCCACCGCATTGGTGTTTGCCCTGTTCAAGCTGAATCCGGCCCCGTTCTGCCTGCTGGACGAAGTGGATGCCCCGCTGGACGACGCCAACACCGAGCGTTACGCCAACCTGGTCAGCAACATGAGCGAGCAGACTCAGTTCCTGTTCATTTCGCATAACAAGATTGCGATGCAGATGGCCAAGCAACTGGTGGGCGTTACCATGCAGGAACAAGGGGTTTCGCGTATCGTTGCCGTAGATATTGATTCGGCTGTGCAAATGGCCGCCGAAGCCGCATAAACCGACTACAGAATGGCGCTGAGTTGCCGGCGCAGGAATGAAATATGAGCGACTTGCAGATCGGGCTGATTGCCCTGGGCGTGCTGCTGATTTTGTTGGTGCTGGGCTTCAATTGGTGGCAAGACCGCCGGGCCCGCAACCGCATGCAGGCCCATTTCCCGGCCTCTGAACAGGATCCCCTGCTGGGGGCCGGCGAGAGCCGTGCCCCCAGCGGCGAATCGTCGCGCCGCGAGCCTGGCATGGGTGCGCCGGCCGCCGGCCAGCCGCAGGCTTCCAGCCCCGGCGCGGACGCCGACGACCCCGATGAGCCCGATCCCGCCTGCGAGGTCGTTATCGAAGTCAATTTCAGCGAACCCGCGCGCGGCGCCGACCTGCTGCCTTATTTGCAGGGCCTGCGCCAAGTGGGCCGCAAACCCATGCGCGTGTTTGCCGACACCGACCGCGGCCGGCACCGTGCCCGCATCCACGCCAGCGAGTCCTATTCCGCGCTGCAACTGGCCGTGCTGCTGGCCAACCGCAGCGGGCCGTTGACCGCCATCGAGTGGTCGCAGGCCTGGGCGCGCGCGCAAGACCTGGCCGAACGCTTCGAGGCCACCATCGAAGGGCCTGATCAGCAGGCCGTGCTGGAGCGCGCCGCCAAGCTCGATGACATGTGCGCCGCGCTGGACACGCAGGTGGGATTGACGCTGTTACTGGGCGCGCCGCGTGCCGCCAGCGAAGTCGTATCCGTGGCCCGTGAACTGGGCTTCGCGCCCGACGGCCCGCGCCTGGCCTGGCTGGCCGACAACGGCGTGGCCCGCTTTACCCTCTCGCGCGGCGACGGCGGGGCATTCGATGCCGGCGCTTCCGCGCTCGACCGTGTATTGCTCCTGCTCGATGTGCCGTGCAGTCCGGCCGACCCACGCGCCTTCGGCCGCATGGTCGATGTGGGCCGCGATCTGGCCTCGCGCCTGCAGGCCGAATTGGTGGACGACCAGGGCAAGCCGTTGGTCGACGGCGCCGAAACCGTGATCGACGAGCGTCTGCAGGTATTGTTCGGCCAACTTGACCAGGCTGGCCTGCCCGCGGGCAGCCCCCGCGCGCAGCGGGTGTTTGCCTGATGGCAGGACAGGCCGGGGCCGGGCAGGCGGCGCAGCGGGCCGCGCAGTTGCGGGCCGAGATCGAGCAGCACAATGTGCGTTACCACATGCACGATGCGCCCACCATCCCGGACAGCGAATACGACGCGCTGATGCGCGAACTGGTCCAGCTTGAAACCGATCACCCTGACCTGGTCACCCCGGAATCGCCCACCCAGCGGGTGGGGGCGGCGCCTTCCGCCGCCTTCGGCAGCGTCAGCCACGCCGTGCCCATGCTGTCGCTGGGCAATGCCTTCGAACCCGATGAAGTACGGGCCTTCGACCGCCGCGTTACCGATACGCTGCGCGGCGCCGGCCTGTTGCCGCCCGATGGGCAGCCGGAATACTTCTGTGAACTGAAGCTGGACGGCCTGGCCATCAGCCTGCGCTACGAAGACGGCCGGCTGGTGCAGGCGGCCACCCGGGGCGACGGGCAGACGGGCGAAGACGTCACGGCCAACGTGCGCACGATACGCGTGGTGCCCTTGCGCCTGAAAGGCCAGGCGCCGCGTGTACTGGAAGTGCGTGGCGAAGTCTTGATGAACCGTGCCGACTTCGAACGCCTGAACCGCAGCCAGGCCGCGCGCGACGAAAAGGTTTTCGTCAACCCGCGCAATGCTGCCGCGGGCAGCCTGCGCCAGTTGGATCCTCGCATCACGGCGCGGCGGCCGCTGCGCTTCTTCGCCTATAGCTGGGGCGAGGTGCACGGCTTGCCTGGCGGGCAGGCCGAACAGTTTGAAGAGCCCGCGCCGGGCGTGCGCCAGGAATCCAGCCTGCCACACGCGTCCCACGGTGCCATGCTGGACTGGCTGGCCGACCTGGGTTTGCCGGTGAACAAACAGTACAACCGCCGCGTCACCGGCGCAGATGGCCTGCTGGCGTTCTACGAGGAAATCGGCAGCGAGCGCGCGAAGCTGCCCTATGACATCGACGGCGTGGTCTACAAGGTGGATTCCCTGCCGGCCCAGAAAGTGCTGGGCTTCGTGGCGCGTGCTCCGCGCTTCGCGGTAGCCCACAAGTTTCCGGCCGAAGAGGCCACTACTCGCCTGCTGGATATCGAAGTGCAGGTAGGGCGCACCGGCGCCATCACCCCGGTGGCACGCCTGCAGCCGGTGTTCGTGGGCGGTGTCACCGTCACCAACGCCACGCTGCACAACGAAGACGAGGTGCGCCGCAAAGACGTGCGTATCGGCGACACCGTGATCGTGCGGCGTGCGGGCGATGTCATTCCCGAAGTGGTGGGGCCGGTACCGGACAAGCGTCCCGCCGATGCGCGTGAATTCGTCATGCCCACGGCATGCCCGGTGTGCGGCTCGGCCATCGAGCGCACCGAAGACGAAGCCATCGCGCGCTGCACCGGCGGCCTGTTCTGCGCCGCCCAGCGCAAGCAGACTCTGCTGCACGCGGCGGGCCGCAAGGCGCTGGACATTGACGGCCTGGGCGAGAAACTGGTCGATCAACTGGTGGAAAGCGGGCGCGTGAAGTCGCTGGCCGACTTGTACGGGCTGACCGCATTCGAACTGGCCGCGCTGGACCGCATGGGCAAGAAGTCGGCCGACAACCTGGTGGCCGCCATCGACAAAGCGCGCACGCCCAGCCTGGGCCGGCTGCTGTTTGCCCTGGGCATCCGCCACGTGGGCGAAACCACGGCCCGCGACGTGGCGCGCCATTTCGGCAGCATCGAGAGCATCATGGATGCCGACGAAGATGCCCTGGCCGGCGCGCCCGATGTGGGGCCGGTGGTCGCGGGTTCGATACGGCGTTTTTTCGCCGAGCCGCATAACCGCGAGATCATCGACCTGCTGAAGCAGCAGGGCGTGCATCCCGTGGCCGAGGCCGGCCCGCAAGGCGATTCCCTGGCCGGCAAAACCTTTGTGCTGACCGGCACCATGCCCAACTGGACGCGCGACGAGGCCACCCGCCATATTCTGGCGGCGGGCGGAAAAGTCAGTGGCTCGGTATCCCGGAAAACCGCCTACGTCGTGGCTGGCGAGGACGCCGGCAGCAAGCTGGTCAAGGCCCAGGAATTGGGCGTGGCTGTGCTGGATGAAGACGAGTTGAAGGCCTTGCTGGGGGTGTAGTAGGGGCGGCTTGTGTGGGCCCCTGGCAGGCAAAGAAAAAACCCGCTCAGGCGGGCTTTTTTTACGGTGTCAGACACGCAAGGTGTCTGACACCTACGACAGTATTTCCAGGTGTCAGACACCTTGCGTGTCTGACACCGTACCGCCGTATTACTTGATCGTGGCCTTGTCGCGCAGTTGCTTCTGGTATTCGCCCAGGGTTTGCTGGCGCAGCATTTCTTCCAGTTGCGGGCGCACCTGGTCGAGCGGCGGGAATTCCACCGGGCGGGTGTCTTCGACCTGGATGATGTGCCAGCCGAATTGGGTTTGAACCGGCTTGTCGGCCAGTTCGCCCTTCTTCAGACTGCTGACGGTGTCGGCGAATGGCTTGACGTAGTTGCTGGGGGAGGCCCAGCCCAGTTCGCCGCCCTTGGCGCCGCTGCCGGGATCCTTGGAGTTTTTCTTGGCAAGTTCGGCGAACTTGTTTTTGTCGCGCTTGATTTGCGCGAGCAGGTCGTTCGCCGTCTTTTCGTCTTCGACCAGGATGTGGCGAACCTGGTATTCCATTTGGCCGGCCTGCTGTTCCTTGGCCTTGTCGTACTCGGCCTGGATCTGCTTGTCGGTGACGGGGTGCTTTTCCAGGTAATCGGCCATGAGGGCGCGCACCAGGATGCCCTGGCGGGCAAGTTCGAGTTCGGTCTGGACGTCGGCCTGCTTGGCAATGCCGGCTTTCTCGGCTTCTTGCACGAAGATCTGGCGGTTGATCATTTCCTGCTTGACCTGTTCGCGCAACTGCGGCGAATCGGTGGCGCCTTGGCTGACCAGCAGCTTGACGAACTGATCCAGGTTTTGCTGCGAGATGGCTTTTCCGTTGACGGTGGCGGCGTTCTGCGCAAAGGCAGGCAGCGCGACCGCGCAAGCCGCGGCCAGCATCACGATGCGTTTCATGGATTTCCTTTAGGGCTTGGTCTGGGGAGCTTGGGCGTCGAGCGCAAGCGCATGGATGGGATAGGGGATCAAATCGTGCAGAAGATCATACACCAGCCGGTGGCGCGCCACCGGCGACAGGCCGGCGAAATCGGACGATACGATATGTACGTGATAGTGACCGGCGCCGCCCTGCGCGCCGGCATGTCCGGCGTGCAGATGGGAGTCGTCACGGATGTCCAGCGCCACGGGGTGCAGGGCCGCCAGGCGCGCGCGGATGAGGTCGATGCGGTCGGTGTTGTCGGGCATGATGATGACGGGAAAATCGTTGGATCAGTCTTTGCCGGACTTGTTCCCGGCGTCGGATTGGCCGGGCTGCTGCATATGGCGGCCCAGCCACAGCGACTGGCCGATGACGAAGGCCAGCAGCAGGCCCATCAGGCCGAACACCTTGAAATTGACCCACTGCGATTCGGTGAACTGCCCGGAAAACGCCACGTACAGATTGACGGCGCCGGCGGCCAGGAAGAACAGCGCCCAGCTGAGATTGAGCTTGTCCCAGGCGGCGTCCGGCAGCTCGATCTGGGAACCCAGCAGCTTGCGCATCAGGTTGCGGCCGAACAGGCGCGCGCCAAGCAGGGCGCCGCCGAACAGCCAGTACAGCACGGTGGGCTTCCATTTGATGAAGACATCGCTGTGCAGCCACAGCGTGGCGCCGCCGAAGATGACGATGACCGACAGGTTGATCCAGTGCGTGGCCTCGATGCGCTTCTTGGTTGCCTTCAGCCAGATGAACTGCGCCACCGAGGCGGCGATGGCCACGGCGGTGGCGGTGTAGATGTCGGCAAACCGGTACGCGATGAAGAAGAGGATCAGCGGGAACAGGTCGAACAGGAATTTCTTCATTCAGTTTCTAGCGGTTCGAATTTGAGCGACAGGGAATTGATGCAGTAGCGCAGGCCGGTGGGCTCGGGGCCGTCGGGGAAGACGTGGCCCAGATGGGAGTCGCAGATATTGCAGATGACCTCGGTGCGTACCATGCCGTGCGAGGTATCGCGTTCTTCGCGCACGCGGGCCGGATCGATGGGGTCGAAGTAGCTGGGCCAGCCACAGCCGGCGTCGAACTTGGTGTCGGATGCGAACAGCGGGGTGCCACAGCCCACGCACCGGTAGATGCCGGGGGTGGAGGTGTCCCAGTAGCGGCCGGTGAAGGCGCGTTCGGTGCCTTTCTGGCGCGCCACGGCGTATTCTTCGGGGGTCAGCTGGGCACGCCATTCGGCGTCGGTCTTGTGTACTTTTTCCATATGCACTCTTGGAGTCCCGCTCCGTGGAATGGTTCGGGCATAATCCCGCCCCATGTTAATCGAGTTTGACCAGGCGGTTGTCGCCACGCCACATTCGCAGGCGCTGAAGGGGGTCAGCCTGACCCTCTCGCAGCGCCGCGTGGGGGTGGTCGGCCCGAACGGGGCCGGTAAAAGCACCCTGGCCAAACTGCTGAACGGGCTGGTGCTGCCCACCACCGGGTGCGTCACCGTCGATGGCCTGGACACCCGCCGCGACCTGAAGGCGGTGCGCCGGCGGGTGGGCTTTGTGTTCCAGAACCCCGAGAACCAGATCGTCTATCCCATCGTGCGCGAAGACCTGGCCTTCGGCCTGAGGCCGCTGGGCCTGGGCGCCGCGGAATGCCAGCGCCGCATCCTGGCCTGCCTGCAGGCCCTGAACGTGGCCCACCTGGCCGACCGGGCCAGCCACACGCTGTCGGGCGGCGAATGCCAACTGGTGGCCCTGGCTTCGGTGCTGGTCATGGAGCCCGGGCTGGTGGTTTTCGACGAGCCCACCACCCAGCTGGACCTGCGCAACCGCAACCGCGTCTGCCGCGCCATCGCCGAACTGGGCCAGCCGGCCGTGGTCGTCAGCCACGACCTGGAGCTGCTGCATGACTTCGACCGCGTGCTGGTGGTGCTGGACGGCCGGATCGCGGCCGATGACGCGCCCGGGCCGGCGCTGCGCTGGTACCGCGAGCACTGCGCATGATGATCGGACCCTTATTTGTCGCTGGCGACAGCCCGCTGCACCGGGCGCCCGCCGCGTGGAAGCTGGCGGCGCTGGTGGCTGCCGGCGCCGGCTTGTTCCTGTTGCACGATGCCCGGTGGCTGGGGGCGGCGCTGGCACTGTCGGCCCTGCTGGTGTGGTCCACCGGCGTGGCGGCGGGGGTGCTGTGGCGCCAGTTGCGCGGGCTGGTCTGGATACTGCTGGCCATTGGCCTGTTCTCGGTGGTGTTCCAGGGCTGGCTGCAGGCCGCCGCGGTGCTGCTGCGCATAGGCGCGCTGGTGGGCCTGGCCCTGGCGGTTACCCTGTCCACCCGCAGTTCGGACCTGATCGCGGTGTGCGAGCGGGCCCTGCTGCCGCTGCAGCGCCTGGGCCTGCTGGATGCCGGTAAAGTGGCGCTGGCGCTGGCGCTGGCCTTGCGTTTCGTGCCCGAGATCTGGCGCCACTATCAGGAAATCCGCGAAGCGCAGGCCGCGCGCGGGTTGTCGCGGCATCCGCTGGCCTTGATCGTGCCGCTGGTCGTGCGTACGCTCAAGCGCGCGGAACAGGTGGCGCAGGCCATCGACGCCCGCAGCTAGTGTGCTGCCCCATAGATACGATGCCCTGACCCCAACCGGCACGTTTCGTCAAGCCGACGTATCTATGGGGCAGCACACTAGGCCGTATCCCCCTTTATTCCCTCCGGAGCCGCTTCGATGAAGACCAAAGACACGGTGCTGATCGCGCTGTTCGCCGCCCTGATCGTGGTGCTGAGCCTGATGCCCCCGATTCCCTTGCCCGCCATTCCCGTGCCGGTGACGCTGCAGACCCTGGGCACCATGCTGGCGGGCGCCATGCTGGGCCCGCTGCGTGGCGGGCTGGCCTGCCTGTTGTATTTGTTGCTGGCGGCCATCGGCCTGCCGGTGCTGCCCGGAGGGCGCGGCGGGCTGGGCGTGTTCTTCGGGCCCACGGGTGGTTTCCTGGTTGGGATGGCGCTGGGCGCCTTCGTTACCGGCTGGCTGGCGCGCAGTCTGGCGGCGCGCGCCGCCGGGGCAGGCACGGCGGTGGCGGCGTACGTGCTGGCTTGCGTGCTGGGCGGCATGCTGGTGGTATATGCCGTGGGCATCCCCTGGCTGTCGGGCGTGACGCAAATGAGCCTGGGTAAGGCTGCCCTGGCCGTGGCGGTTTTCGTGCCGGGCGACCTCATCAAGGCGGTGGTGGCGGCATGGATTGCGTGGCGGGTGGAAAGGGTCTGGCCCATGCTCCGGGAATCCCCTTAATGACGCCTATCGGCAACTTCGGCAAGATTTGTTAATGTCGAATGCATTCGCTTTTTGCATAACAAGCTAGGGAAGTCACGGGGTTTTATTTAAGGTGTATTTGATACACTTCAAACGCAATTATTAATTTTTCTGTATGACGTTCAACCGGACTCACCAGCCCCGACCGGGCCATAACAAGAGTCCACACAGGAGACAACAACATGACGCGCAAGCATTTCGGCTTGTCCGCGGCCGCTGCGGCCGTAGCCTTGAGCGTGCCGCTGCTGGCCAGTGCGCAAGTCAAGGTGGGGGTGACGCTGGCCAGCACCGGCCCGGCGGCTTCGCTGGGAATTCCCGAGCGCAACACGGTGGCGCTGCTGCCCACCGAAGTGGCGGGCCAGAAAATCGAATGGATCGTGCTGGACGACGCCACCGACACCACCCAGGCCGTGAAGAACACGCGCAAGCTGGTGTCCGAAGACAAGGTCGACGTGGTGGTGGGCACTTCCATCACCCCGGGTTCGCTGGCCATGGTGGACGTGGCCGCCGAAGCCAAAGTGCCGATGATCAGCGTGGCGGCCAGCGCCAAGATCGTCGAGCCGGTCGATGACAAGCGCCGCTGGGTATTCAAGACGCCGCAGAACGACGCGCTGATGGCCAGCGCGCTGGCCGACGCCATGGCCAAGGCCAAGGTCAAGACGCTGGGTTTCATCGGTTTTGCCGATGCCTATGGCGACAGTTGGCTGGCCGTGATGCGCGACGCCGTGAAGGGCAAGGGCATCGAGATTACCGCCGTCGAGAAATACGGCCGCACCGACACCAGCGTGACCGGCCAAGTGCTGAAACTGGTCAGCGCCAAGCCCGACGCGGTCTTGATCGCCGGCGCGGGCACGCCTTCGGCGCTGCCGCAGAAGGAACTGCGCGCGCGCAATTTCCAGGGCACCATCTACCAGACCCACGGCGCAGCCAACAATGACGTGCTGCGCGTTTGCGGCAAGGATTGCGAAGGCATGCTGCTGCCGGCCGGCCCGCTGCTGGTGGCCGCCCAACTGCCCGACAGCAACCCTGTGAAGCAGTCGGCCCTGGCCTATACCAAGGCTTATGAAGCCAAGCATGGCGAGGGTTCCACCAACACGTTCGGAGGCCACATGTGGGATGCCGGCCAATTGATCGTGGCCGCCCTGCCCACCGCCCTGAAAACCGGCGCCAAGCCCGGTACGCCGGAATTCCGCGCGGCCATGCGCGATGCGCTGGAAGGCATCAAGAACCTGCCCGCTTCGCAGGGCGTGTTCAACATGAGCGCCACCGACCACGCCGGTTTCGACGACCGTTCACGTGTCATGGTCAAGGTGGAAAAGGGCAAGTGGGTCTATCAGCCCGACCTGTAATGTTCGTGCCGCCGGCGCGGCTGTCATGCCCGCCGGCAACCTTGAACACCGGCCGCCAGGCCGGTGTCTCGCATTCGCAGCATTGCCCGGCGGTGGGACCGGCAATGTGAAGACACCCATAAGGTAGTGGTTCGATGGATTTCACGATAGCGCTCATCCTGCTGCAGGACGGCATCGTCAACGGCGCCATCTATGCATTGCTGGGCATGGCACTGGTGCTGGTGTTTACCGTCACGCGGGTCATTTTCATTCCGCAGGGCGAGTTCGTGGCGTTCGGCGCCCTGACACTGGCCATGCTGGTCAATGGGCGCGTGCCCGGCACGGCGTACCTGCTGCCTTTGCTGGGCGCCATCGTGCTGGCGCTGGAATTGTTGCGCGCGGTGCGCAGCGGCACCTGGCGCGCCCTGCCCAAGGTGCTGCTCAGCTGCGTGGCACTGCCGCTGGGGCTGCTGTGGCTGACCTCGGCCTATGCCGGCGAGGGCAACTCGCTGTGGCTGAACATGCTGCTGACCCTGGCGCTGATCATCCCCATGGGGCCGATGCTGTATCGCATCGTGTACCAGCCGCTGGCCGAGGCGTCGGTGCTGGTGCTGCTGATCGTCTCGGTGGCGGTGCACTTTGCCCTGATGGGGCTGGCCCTGGTGTTCTTCGGCGCTGAAGGGTGGCGCACGCCTGCCTTCGTGGGCGGGCAATTCAACCTGGGACCGGCGACGTGGTCGGGGCAAAGCCTGTTCGTGGTGGGCACCTGCGCGCTGCTGATCGTGGCGCTGTGGCTGTTCTTCGACAAGACCCTGTACGGGCGTGCGCTGCGCGCCACGGCCGTGAACCGGCGCGGCGCGCGGCTGGTGGGCATCAGCACCACCATGTCGGGCAGCCTGACCTTCACGCTGGCGGTTGCTATCGGCGCCATGTCCGGCATGCTGATCGCACCCATTACCACCGTGTACTACGACACCGGCTTCCTGATCGGGTTGAAAGGGTTCGTGGGCGCCATCATCGGCGGCCTGGGCAGCTACCCGGTGGCGGCCGCGGGCGCCGTGCTGGTGGGCGTGCTGGAGGCGTTTTCGTCGTTCTGGGCCAGCGCCTACAAAGAAGTCATCGTTTTTACGCTGATCATTCCTGTCCTGGTGTGGCGGTCTTTCAGCAGCCATCACACGGATGACGAGGAATAAGCGCCATGAACCGTATCCTGCTTATCACATTCATCGCCGTGCTGGCCGTGCTGCCCATGGTGCCGGCCACGCCGGAATTCTGGATCACCCAGTTGAACTACATTGGGCTGGCCGCCATGGTGGCGCTGGGCCTGGTGCTGCTGACCGGAGTAGGGGGGCTGACTTCGTTCGGCCAGGCGGCGTTCGTGGGCCTGGGCGCCTACACCACCGCCGTGCTTACCAGCCAATACGGCGCCTCGCCCTGGCTGGCCTTGCCGGTGGGATTGCTGCTGACCTCTGTGGTGGCGTACCTGCTGGGCATCATCACGCTGCGCCTGTCGGGCCATTACCTGCCGCTGGGCACCATTGCCTGGGGCCTGTCGCTGTATTACCTGTTCGGCAACCTGGACTGGCTGGGCAAGCACGATGGTATCGCCGGCCTGGACCCCATCCGTTTCTTCGGTATTTCGCTGGCCAGCGGCCGCCATATTTATTACCTGATCTGGGTCTTCCTGCTGTTGTCGATATGGGCCACCAGCAATCTGTTGAGTTCGCGCCCGGGGCGCGCCATCCGCGCGCTCAAGAGCGGCGCGGGCATGGCCGAATCCATGGGGGTGAATACCGGCGCGTACAAGGTCGTGATCTTCGTATGGGCGGCGCTGCTGGCTTGCCTGTCGGGCTGGATCTACGCCCACATGCAGCGCGCCGTCAGCCCCAGCCCATTCGGCCTGAACTACGGTATTGAATACCTGTTCATGGCCGTGGTCGGGGGCGCCGGCCATGTATGGGGCGCCGTGGTGGGGTCTGCGGTGATCCTGGGGCTGAAAGACCAGCTGCAAAGCCTGCTGCCCGCGTTGTTGAGTACCGACGCCAATTTCGAGCTGATCGTGTTCGGCGTGTTGTTGATCCTGGTGCTGCAGTACGCGGCCAATGGGTTGTGGCCGATTCTGTCGTCGGGCTGGGCGCGCCTGACCGGCAACGCCGGATCGCGCCGCAGCCTGGCGCCGCCGCCCGCCGCGCCGG
>NZ_JAJMLX010000127.1 GCF_020991325.1 Bordetella petrii
CCAGGGTGGCGCCTGCCAGGGCGCAGTGCGCCGGGCCGGGGGCCGGTTCGTAGCCGCCGGGCAGGCGGGTGACGATGGCGCAGGGCTTGCCGTGCAGGGTGGTCAGGCGCTTGCCGTCGCGCAGCGTTTGCGGCTGCGGCACCGGTACCCCGCGCGAGGCCAGGTGGTGCATCAGTTCGATGTAGAACGGCAATTGTTCGTGCGTCAGCACCTCGAACAGTGTCAGCACGTACTCGCCGCGAGTCGTGAGCAGGAAGTAATTGGTATTTTCTATGCCGGCGGTAATGCCGCGCAGCGATACCAGGTCTCCCAGGTCGTAGTGCGCCAGCAGGGCGCGGGCGTCGTCGTCGGAAACAGAGGTGAAAACGGCCATGGATCAGCGTATAGGGTGGGACTGCGGGCAGGGGTACCTGGCGGTATTGCCCGGGCGGCGCAACAATTTTAGTCCAGGTGCCGGGCGTGCCCGGGGCGGCCGGCGCGACGCCGCCGCGCCAGCACCGTAAAATACGCCATTCCCGCAATTTTCCCGACCAATGTTGAGTGCTTCCGACTGGCGCCTGTGCGTCGCCCCGATGATCGACGTGACCGACCGGCATTGCCGATACTTCCATCGGCTGCTGGCCCCGCGCGCGCGCCTGTACACCGAGATGATCACCACCGGGGCATTGCTGCATGGCAACGTCGAACGCCACCTGGATTTCGACGCCGCCGAGCATCCCGTGGCCCTGCAGCTGGGCGGCAGCGAGCCTGACGCCCTGGCAGAGGCCGCGCGGCTGGGCCGGAAATGGGGCTATGACGAAATCAACCTGAACTGCGGCTGCCCGTCGGAACGGGTGCAGCGCGGCGCCTTTGGCGCCTGCCTCATGGCCGAATCCGGGCTGGTGGCCGATTGCATGAAAGCCATGCAGGACGCGGTAGACGTGCCGGTCACCGTCAAGCACCGGCTGGGGCTGGACTACGACGAATCATATGGATTCGTGCGCGACTTCGTGGGGGCCCTGCACGATACGGGGTGCCGGGTGTTCATCGTGCATGCCCGCAATGCCGTGCTGAAGGGCCTGTCGCCCAAAGACAACCGCGAGATCCCGCCGCTGCGCTATGCCGTGGCCGAGCAGCTACGCGCCGATTTTCCCGACAGCATCATCGTGCTCAATGGCGGCCTGGCCGACGCGGCGCAGGCCGTCGGGGCAGCGGATGCGTTCGACGGCGTCATGCTGGGCCGCGCCGCCTGGCACACGCCGCGCGTGCTGTCGGAAGTATCGCTGCGCCTGTGGCCTTCGGTAAGGCTGCCCACCGATGCGCAGGTGGTCGACGCCATGGTCGGCTACGCGGCGTCGCAAGTGGCCCTGGGAGTGCCGCTGCGGGTAATCGTGCGGCCACTGTTGGGGCTGGTGAACGGGCAGTCGGGTGCGCGCCGCTGGCGGCGCCTGCTGTCCGATCCGCTGCGCCTGGCGCCGAACGACCCGGACCTTATCTACGAAGCCTGGCGCAGCCTGCGCGACGCGACGCGCGTACAGCTACAAGACGAGGCCGTGCCGGCGTCGTGAGCCGGGCGGAACGCCCGCGTCATCATGGCTTGTTCGCCGGGCTGCCGTCCATGGGCCAGTCGCGGATGTAGGCCTTGAGCATGTTGTTCTCGAACTGCTGCGCGGCCACGATGGCCTGCGCCATGTCATAGAACGAGATCACGCCCATCAGGGTAGGGCCGTCCATGACCGGGATGTAGCGCGCATGCTTTTCGAGCATGAGCCGCTGCACTTCATCGGCGCTGGTGTTGGGCGAGACACTGACGGGGGCGTCGTCCATGATGGACCGGATGGTGGTTTGCCCGATCTCGCCATTGTTGTCGTGCATGAGGCGGATGATCTCGCGGAATGTCAGCATGCCGGACAGCATTCCCGATTCCATGATGACCAGCGAGCCGATGTCCTGCTCGCTCATGATTTGCACCGCCAGCGCCACCGGCATGTCCGGCGTGGCGGTATAAAGCGTGTCGCCCTTCACACGAAGAATTTCGCTGACCTTCAACATGATGATTCTCCCGGGGCGCGCGGCCCCCTTCTACTATTCTTGCCCGCCGCAAGCGGTACGACCGCGGCGGCGGTAGGCGTATTGTGCGCCAGGCTGGCGAGTTCTTCCAGCGTGGGTGCTTTGTCGCCGGCCAGCACGCTGGCGGCAGCCTGCACAACCTGGGGGTCGTCGCGCAGGCGCGGTTGGTGGCGGTCGAGCAGGAAATGGTCGAATACCGGTTCCAGCGAGACATTGCGCGCATCGCATGCCAGTATCCAGCGCTGGTCGACGGTGCGGGCCACCAGGCCCAGCTGTTCCAGCTTTTCCAGCACCGCATTCAGTTCTTCGTGGTGCAGGTGCAGCCGCTTGGCCAGCGCGCTGGCGCTGCGACCGGCCGGGCGCATGCCCTGGGCCGCGTGCAGCGCGCGCAGCACCACCAGCGCGTCGACAAATGGCGCGCCCGGGCTGCGATTGATTTCCCAGCGGCCGAGCCGGATCATGGGCGCGCTGGCTGCCACGGTGGCCCCGAACAATACCGCCAGCCACGACAGGTAGATCCACAGCAGGAAAATCGGCAGGGTGGCGAACGTGCCGTAGATGACGGTGTAGGTGGGAAAGCGTGTCAGGTAATAGGCAAAGGCCGCCTTCATGAGTTCGAGCACGATGGCGGTGCAGAAGCCGCCCATCAGGGCGTCGCGCCAATATACATGGCGGTTGGGCACCACCACGAACAAGGCGGCAAAGCCCAGTCCGGTCAGTGCCAGCGGCATGAAGGACACGGCCAGGCTCACGATCTCGGACACATCGCTGATCAGGCCCATGGATTCACGGGCCAGGAACGACGTGGCCCAGAGGCTGGCGCCCGCCACCACCGGCCCCAGCGTCACGATCGCCCAGTACATCAGCGCGCGCTGGGGCAGGGGACGCTGCCGCGTCACGTGCCAGATGTCGTTGAAGGTCTTGTCGATCGTCATGATCAGCAGCAGCGACGTCACGACCAGAAACGCACCGCCGATCGCCGTCAGGCGGGTGGCCTGCAGAGCGAACTGGTTCAGGTAGTCCATGATGTTGTCGGACACGGCCGGCGGCATCAGGCTGTGGGCCAGGAAATCTTCCAGGGCAACCCGGAAATCCTGGAATACCGGGAAGGCCGTGAACAGCGACAGCACCACCGCCAGCATGGGCACGATGCTGAGCACCGTGGTGAAGGTCAGGCTGGATGTCACCTGTAGCAGCTTGAGTTCGTCGGCCCGCTGCGCCGCGAAGTGAAACACCCTGCCCATGCGCGTCACCCAGGGGGCGCGCTGTCGTGCGATGGCGCGCGCCGCCGGCTGAGCGGCGGCGGGCTTTGCAGAGTGGCTCATCGGGTGATAATAGCAGCATGAACCCTGAACTCAATCCCCACTTGCGCCGCCTGTCGGCGGTGTCATTGCTGGCGCTCATCCTGTTGTGCGTCGCCTGGGAGCTCTTCCTGGCCCCGATCCGGCCGGGCGGTTCTTGGCTGTTCCTGAAGGCGCTGCCGCTGGCTTTTCCGCTGCGCGGCATCCTGCGTGGCGACGTGTATACCTTCCAGTGGTCGTCGATGCTGGTGCTGTTGTACCTGATGGAAGGCGTGGTGCGCGCCATGTCCGACCCCGCGCCGCTGTCGGCGGCGCTGGCTGGCCTGGAAATCGTGCTGTCGCTGGTTTTCTTCGTGTCCGCGCTGTTGTATGTGCGGCCCGCCAAGCAGGCGGCGCGCGCGCGCCGCGCCGGGGGCATGCCATGACCACCGCCGATACACTGGGCCAGCTCCGGGCGCAGAACTCGTTCGCCGCGCTGCCCCCCGCCTTTTATACACGGCTGGAACCGCGGCCTCCGGGCGCCCCGCGCCTGCTGCATGCCAACGAACAGGCGGCCGCGCTCATCGGCCTGTCGCCAAGCGCCCTGCAGTCAGACGAGTTCCTGCGCGTATTTTCCGGCCAGCAACCCTTACCCGGGGGCCAGACCCTGGCCGCCGTCTACAGCGGGCACCAGTTCGGGGTCTGGGCCGGCCAACTGGGCGACGGCCGCGCGCACCTGCTGGGCGAAATCCAGGGGCCGCAGTCGTCCTGGGAATTGCAGCTGAAAGGGGCGGGCATGACCCCTTATTCCCGCATGGGCGACGGCCGCGCGGTATTGCGTTCATCGGTGCGCGAGTACCTGGCCAGCGAGGCCATGCATGGCCTGGGCATACCCACCACGCGCGCCCTGGCACTGGTGGTTTCCGACGATCCCGTCATGCGCGAGACCGTGGAAACCGCCGCCATCGTGACGCGCATGTCGCCCACTTTCGTGCGCTTCGGATCGTTCGAGCACTGGTCGTCGCGGCGCCAGCCTGACGAGCTGCGCATCCTGGCCGATTACGTCATCGACAAGTTCTATCCGCAGTGCCGGGAAGCGGGCACCGGCGGCATGCCCGGTCCGGAAGGCGCGTACCTGCGCCTGCTGGTCGAGGTGACGCGACGCACGGCGCTACTGATGGCCGGCTGGCAGGCGGTGGGCTTTTGCCACGGCGTCATGAATACCGACAATATGTCCATCCTGGGCCTGACCCTGGACTACGGTCCGTACGGATTCATGGATACCTTCCGCCTGGACCACATCTGCAACCATTCCGACAGCGAAGGGCGCTACGCCTGGAACCGTCAGCCGTCGGTGGCGTTGTGGAACCTGTACCGGCTGGGCGGCAGCCTGCACGCCTTGTTGCCCGACGTCGAGGCGCTGCGCAGCGTGCTGGACGGCTATGAAGCGATTTTCACCCGGGCCTTCCACCAGCGCATGGCCGCCAAGCTGGGCCTGAGCGGCTGGCAGGCCGACGACGAGGCCCTGGTGGATGACCTGCTGCGGCTCATGCACCACCAGCGCGCCGATTTCACCCTGACTTTCCGGCGCCTTGCGGATGCGGTAAGGGGCCAGGCCCAGGGCTTCCAGGACCTGTTCGTCGACCGCCAGGCGGCCCTGGCGTGGTACGAGCGCCTGGCGGCGCGCCACGCCCAGGATGAAGCCGGTGGCGATGCCGCGGCCCGGGCCACTGCCATGGACGCCGTCAACCCGCTGTACGTGCTGCGCAACCACCTGGCCGAACAGGCCATCCGCGCCGCCAAGGCGGGCGATGCCGGCGAGATCGATACCTTGCTGGGCCTGCTGCGCGATCCCTGCACCGAGCGGCCCGGCTACGAGGCCTATGCGGCCTTGCCGCCCGACTGGGCCGGCGGCATCGAGGTCAGTTGTTCATCGTAAGGCCGGCCACGGGCGCCCGCGTACGTTTCGTAGCGGGTGCCGCCCCGGTCGATGTCATAATCGAGCCTGCTTTCAACGCCAATCCCTATCTGTCCATGTCCGGCAACACCCTAGGCACCCTCTTTTGCGTCACTAATTTCGGCGAATCGCACGGCCCGGCCATTGGGTGCGTGGTCGACGGCTGCCCCCCGGGGTTGCCGCTGGACGCCGCGGACATCCAGGCCGAACTCGACCGCCGCCGGCCGGGCACGTCGCGCCACGTCACGCAGCGCCAGGAAGCCGACCAGGTCGAAATCCTGTCCGGGGTCTACCAGGGCGTAACCACCGGCACGCCCATCGGTTTGCTGATACGCAATACCGACGCGCGCAGCAAGGATTACTCCAATATCGCCGATACCTTCCGGCCGGGCCATGCCGATTTTTCCTATACCCGCAAGTATGGGCTGCGCGACCCGCGCGGCGGCGTCCGCTCGTCCGCGCGCCTGACCGCGCCCACGGTGGCGGCCGGCGCCATTGCCAAGAAGTGGCTGGCGCAACAGCATGGCGTGCGGGTACGAGGCTACATGAGCCAACTGGGCCCTATCGCGATCCCGTTCGTGTCCTGGGACGACGTGCCCGGCAATCCGTTCTACGCGCCCAACGCCGCCATCGTGCCCGAACTCGAGGCCTACATGGACCAACTCCGCCGCGATGGCGATTCCATCGGCGCGCGCATCGAGGTCGTGGCCGAGAACCTGCCGGCAGGCTGGGGCGAACCCCTATACGACCGCCTGGACGCGGACATCGCCCACGTCATGATGGGCCTGAATGCCGTCAAGGGCGTGTCCATCGGCGCCGGCTTCGACTGCATTGTCCAGCGCGGCTCCGAGCATGGCGACGAAATCACGCCGGACGGCTTCGCCGGCAACAACGCGGGCGGGGTGCTGGGCGGCATTTCCACCGGCCAGCCCATTACCGTGTCGCTGGCCATCAAGCCCACTTCCAGCATTCGCATCGAGCGCCAGTCCATCAATAGCGACGGCCAGCCCGTCATGGTACAGACGCTGGGGCGCCACGATCCTTGCGTGGGCATCCGCGCCACGCCCATCGCCGAGGCGATGCTGGCGCTGGTGCTCATTGACCACGCATTGCGGCACAGGGGGCAGTGCGGCTGACTCATTTCACCGCGGCGCGGCGCGCCGGTTCGACAACGCTTACGCTGCGAGGGGGCATTATGAACGCTGGAGTGCTTACGGTTTTGCGCAAATCATGGGTGGGGCTGGCCGTGGCGGGCAGCTTGGCGCTGGCGGGCTGCTCGGGCATGAACACCACCCAGTCCGGGGCCATCGGGGTCGACCGCACCCAATACATGTCCAGCATGGTGTCCGAACAGGCCCTGGAACAAGAAGCCGGGCAGCAGTATTCCGAGATCATCCAGAAGGCGCGTGCGCAGGGCGCGCTGGATCGCGATGCCAGCCAGGTCAAGCGGGTCAGCGCCATCTCGAAGCGCCTGATCGCGCAAGTGGGCACTTTCCGGCCCGACGCCGCCGGTTGGCAGTGGGAAGTGCATGTGCTGTCGGTGAACGAGGTCAATGCCTGGTGCATGCCCGGCGGCAAGATCGCGGTGTACACGGGCCTGATCAACCAGATCAAGCCCACCGACGCCGAACTGGCCGCGGTAATCGGGCATGAAATCGCTCATGCGCTGCGCGAGCACGCGCGGGAGCGCGTGTCGCAGCAAATGGTCACCAACCTGGGCCTGTCCGTGCTGTCGATTGCCACCGGGGTGCCGGCCGACCTGGGCAGCAAGCTCACCGACGTCATGTTCACCCTGCCCAACAGCCGCACCCACGAGTCCGAGGCGGATCTCATCGGCGTGGAACTGGCCGCCCGCGCAGGCTACGACCCGCGCGCCGCCGTGACGCTGTGGCAGAAAATGGGCGCGGCCGACAGCGGCAGCGCGCCGCCCGAGTTCATGTCCACCCACCCGTCGGCGGCCACCCGTATTTCAGACCTGCAGGCTGCCTCGCAGCGGGTCATGCCGCTGTACGAACAGAGCGGCAAGGCGAAATAGGGCGCATCCCCTCGCGTGAGCATGGGTGGTGCTTTCAATACTAGGATAAATGCTGCCGTTGTACTAGGTTGAGAGGCTGGGCATAATCAGGGCATCGAGTGTTCGATGTCCTTTTCCGGCATGGCCGGATTTTCCACGAGTGACCCATGGCCCAAACCCTTTACGACAAACTCTGGGACGCGCACGTCGTCAACCAGGAATCCGACGGCACCTGTCTGCTGTATATCGACCGCCACCTGCTGCACGAGGTAACCAGCCCTCAGGCGTTCGAAGGGCTGACCATGGCCGGCCGCAAGCCGTGGCGCATCAGCGCCAACCTGGCCGTGGCCGACCACAATGTGCCCACCCTGAACCGCGACCGCGGTATCGACGATCCGGTATCGCGCCTGCAGGTCGATACGCTGGACGCCAATTGCGACAAGTACGGCATTACTGAATTCCGCATGGCCGACCTGCGCCAGGGCATCGTGCACGTCATCGGGCCGGAGCAGGGCGCCACGCTGCCCGGAATGACAGTGGTGTGCGGCGATTCGCATACCAGCACGCATGGCGCGCTGGGGGCGCTGGCTTTCGGCATCGGCACTTCCGAGGTCGAGCACGTGCTCGCCACGCAGACGCTGCTGATGAAAAAGAACAAGAGCATGCTCATCAAGGTAGAGGGCGAGCTGCCGTTCGGCTGTACGGCCAAGGACGTGGTGCTGCATATCATCGGTATCATCGGCACGGCGGGCGGCACCGGCCATGCCATCGAATTCGCGGGCAGCGCCATCCGCAAGCTGTCGGTGGAAGGCCGCATGACGGTCTGCAATATGGCGATCGAGGCCGGCGCGCGCTCGGGCATGGTGGCCGTGGACGACAAGACCATCGAATATTTCCGCGGCCGTCCCTTCGCGCCCACCGGCGTGCTGTGGGACCAGGCCGTGTCGTACTGGCGCACGCTGCACAGCGACGCGGGCGCCACCTTCGACCGCGTGGTCGAGATCGACGCCAAGGACATCAAGCCCCAGGTCACTTGGGGCACTTCGCCCGAAATGGTGTTGCCGGTGGATGCCCGCGTGCCCGATCCCGATCGCGAGAAAGACGATGTGCGCCGCAGCGGCATGGAACGCGCGCTGCAGTACATGGGCCTGAAACCCAACACGCCCCTGACAGATATCCGCGTCGACCGTGTCTTCATCGGCTCGTGTACCAACTCGCGCATCGAAGACCTGCGCGAAGCGGCCGCCGTGGCACGCGGCAAGCATGTGGCTTCCAATGTGAAGCAAGCCATGGTGGTGCCGGGTTCCGGCCTGGTGAAGCAGCAGGCCGAGCGCGAAGGGCTGGACAAGATCTTCATCGATGCCGGTTTCGAATGGCGCGAGCCCGGCTGTTCCATGTGCCTGGCCATGAACGCCGACCGCCTGGAGCCCGAAGAACGCTGCGCCTCGACCTCTAACCGCAACTTCGAGGGCCGGCAGGGGCAGGGCGGCCGCACGCACCTGGTCAGCCCCGCGATGGCCGCCGCGGCCGCCGTGTCCGGCCATTTCGTCGACGTCCGCAATTTCCGCTAAAGAGCCCGACATCATGCAAGCATTCACGACCCACGAAGGCCTGGTGGCCCCGCTCGACCGCGAGAACGTCGACACCGACCTGATCATTCCCAAGCAATTCCTCAAGTCGATCAAGCGCACGGGCTTCGGCCCCAACCTGTTCGACGAATTGCGCTACCTGGACCATGGCGAACCCGGCATGGACAACAGCAAGCGTCCGTTGAACCCGGATTTCGTGCTGAACCAGCCGCGTTACCAGGGGGCGTCGGTATTGCTGGCGCGCAAGAATTTCGGCTGCGGCTCCAGCCGCGAACACGCGCCCTGGGCGCTGGCGCAGTATGGGTTCCGCGCCATCATTGCACCGTCGTATGCCGATATTTTCTTCAATAACAGCTTCAAGAACGGCCTGCTGCCCATTGTGCTGTCCGAGCTGGAAGTGGCCCGCCTGTTCGACGAGGTCAAGGCCTTCCCGGGCTACAAGATGCGCATCGACCTGGATCGCCAGGTGGTCATTGCCGCGGATGGCCGCGAAATGCAGTTCGACATCGAACCCTTCCGCAAATATTGCCTGCTGAATGGTTTCGATGACATCGGCCTGACCCTGCGCCAGTCCGACAAGATCCGCGCCTTCGAGGCCGAGCGGCTGGCCCGTCACCCGTGGCTGGAAAGCCGGCCGGTAGTGTGACGCACCCCGAAACGCTGCCCGCCTCGCGGCGGGCACGCCGCCCGGATTCGCTCATTCCCCTCAAGGGGGCGGTGGCAAAGCCGGATCCGCGGCATTCCCGGCTGAGCCACATCTTTTATTCATAGGTTCTTTCATGACACATAACATCGCAGTGTTGCCGGGCGACGGCATCGGCCCCGAAATCGTCGAACAGGCCGTGCGCGTGCTGGGCGCACTGGGGCTGTCGCTGGAAATCGGGCAGGCGCCCGTGGGCGGCGCGGCCTACGACCAGTTCGAGCACCCCTTGCCGCCCGCCACGCTGGATCTTGCGCGTAACTCGCACGCCGTGCTGTTCGGCGCGGTGGGCGACTGGAAGTACGACAGCCTGCCGCGCGAGTTCCGCCCCGAGCAGGCCATCCTGGGCCTGCGCAAGGCGATGGGCCTGTTCGCCAATCTGCGCCCGGCCATTCTCTACCCCGAACTGGCCAGCGCCTCGTCGTTGAAACCCGAAATCGTCTCGGGCCTGGACATCCTGATCATTCGCGAATTGACGGGCGACATCTACTTCGGCACCCCGCGCGGCGTGCGTGACGCAGCCGACGGCCCCTTCGCCGGCGAGCGCGAAGGCTTCGACACCATGCGCTATGCCGATACCGAAGTGCGCCGCATCGCCCGCATCGGTTTCGAGTCCGCGCGCAAGCGCGGCAAGAAGCTGTGCAGCGTGGACAAGGCCAACGTACTGGAAACTTCACAATTTTGGCGCGACATCGTCATCGAAGTGGCGCGCGACTACCCGGACGTAGAGCTGTCGCACATGTATGTCGACAACGCAGCCATGCAACTGGTGCGCAATCCGCGCCAGTTCGACGTCATCGTCACGGGCAACCTGTTCGGCGATATTCTGTCCGACGAAGCGGCCATGCTTACCGGTTCGATCGGCATGCTGCCGTCGGCGTCGCTGAACGAGTCCGGGCAGGGCCTGTACGAGCCCAGCCATGGTTCGGCTCCCGACATCGCGGGCCAGGGCATTGCCAACCCGCTGGCCACCATTCTGTCGGCCGCCATGCTGTTGCGTTACTCGTTGAACCAGGCGGCGCAGGCCGACCGCATCGAGACCGCGGTGCGGTCGGTGCTGGCCGATGGCCTGCGCACCGCCGATATCCACGAGCCGGGTACCACCAAGGTGTCCACCTCGCAGATGGGCGACGCCGTCCTGAAGGCCCTGGGATGACCCAGGCGGGCGCCGGGCACCCCAGGTGTCCGGCGCCCGCTGTCCCTTATTTTTGACCCCGCACCGCAACATTCCTTCCCGCATTCTGATAAATTGTCGGGATCGATAGCTTTTTCCTTACCTACCCAACCCAAGAGCATTGAACATGACGCAAGCTGTAGGCTTGGTTGGCTGGCGCGGTATGGTCGGTTCCGTCCTCATGCAACGCATGCGCGACGAAAACGACTTCGCCCTGATCAACCCCGTATTCTTCTCCACCAGCAACGCCGGCGGTGCCGCGCCCACTTGGGCCGACGGCGCGGGCCCGTTGCAGAACGCCTACGATATCGATGCTCTGAAAAAACTGCCCATCATCGTGACTGCGCAGGGCGGCGACTACACCTCGGAAGTTTTTCCCAAGCTGCGCGGCGCGGGCTGGGACGGCATCTGGATCGATGCCGCCAGCACGCTGCGCATGAAAGACGACGCCATCATCGTGCTGGATCCGGTCAATCGTCCGGTTATCGATGCCGCTCTCAAGCGCGGCGTGCGTAACTTCGTGGGCGGCAATTGCACGGTCAGCTGCATGCTCATGGGCCTGGCCGGCCTGTTCAACAATGATCTGGTCGAATGGATGACCTCCATGACCTACCAGGCGGCGTCGGGCGGCGGCGCGCAGCATATGCGCGAACTGCTGACCCAGTTCGGCCTGCTCAATCAAGCCGTCAAGCCCATGCTCGACGATCCGGCGTCGGCCATCCTGGAAATCGATCGCGGCGTGCTCAACGCGCAGCAGGATCCCGCCTTGCCGCAAGAGCATTTTGGCGTGCCCCTGGGCGGCAACCTCATTCCCTGGATCGACAAAGACCTGGGCAACGGCGTGTCGCGCGAAGAATGGAAGGCCGAGGCCGAAACCAACAAAATCCTGGGCCGCGGCGAAGCCTTCGGCACGCCCGCCACGCCCATCGACGGGCTGTGCGTGCGGATCGGCGCCATGCGCTGCCACAGCCAGGCCCTGACCATCAAACTCAAGCGCGATGTGCCGCTCGACGAAATCGAGGCGCTCATCGCCCAGGGTACGCAGTGGGCCAAGGTCGTGCCCAACACCAAGGAAGACACGGTGCGCGCGCTGACCCCGGTGGCCGTGACCGGCACGCTGGATATCCCGGTGGGCCGCCTGCGCAAGCTGTCGATGGGCTCGCAGTACCTGGGCGCGTTCACCGTGGGCGACCAGTTGCTGTGGGGTGCGGCTGAACCGCTGCGTCGCATGTTGCGTATCGCGCTGGCCGAAGCCTGAGCCGGCCACCGCATGTTCTGCCCGGATTCCGTCCGGGCACGGCGAAGGCACCTGCGGGTGCCTTTGTTTTACTCGTGCCGCCTTGCGGCAGGCCCTGGCAGGTTTGCAGATTTGTGAATCAAGGGCTATCTATTACACTTTCGCCCAGCATTGGCCGGTAACCCCGATTCGTATAGCAGGATTTCCAACCATGACCTTGCGCCCGCGTCAGATTTTCCATGCCCGTCGTACCAAAGCCCTGCAATGGGCCGTGGCCCTGGCGATAGGCGCATCCGTGGGAACCTCCGCGCAGGCCCTGACGGTGGGGCATTCGCGCGTAGTGTCGGCACCCGGCGCGCCGCTGCAAGTGGTGGTGCCGCTGGACGGCCTCGGCAATGAAGAAATCGCGTCGCTGCGCGTGTCGCTGGCCGATGCCGGCGCCTGGCAGCGCGCCGGCCTGCAGCCGCCGGTGCCGCTGGACAGCGTGCGGATCAATGTGCAAGACGGCATGGACGCCACGCGCAAGAATATCCGCGTCGTGTCCACTCAGGCACCGTCCACGCCATCGGTAGACCTGCTGCTCAATGTGCAGTCCAGCACC
>NZ_JAJMLX010000128.1 GCF_020991325.1 Bordetella petrii
ACCAGCCCAGAGCCCAGGCCGTCAGGCCCCACAGCGCCGCCGCGGCGGCCAGGGCCGCTGCCAGGCGCGACCATGCCGAGGCCCGGGACGCGCTGGCGGAAATACGGAACATGCGGGTGGAAACAAGATGAGACATGCGGGCCATGCGAAGTAGTCATACGGAACAGATATGTTATATCATACCAATAATAGCCCGCAGCGCTTCGGGCAACCCGGGCGGGCAGGTTTTCTGCTACCTTCGCGGAATTGCAATGCCGGCCATTCCCATCCAATGTCCACCCGCGCCACCCGTACCGACCCCATAGGCGAGCAACTGCGCATCGCCGAATCGCTCTGCGCGCAACGCGGCCGCCGGCTGACGCCCATCCGGCGCAAGGTGCTCGAATTGCTGCTGCAGCATGGCCGCAGCCTGAAGGCCTACGAACTGCTCGAGTCCATGCGCGCGGTGCATCCGGGTGCCGCGCCGCCCACCGTGTACCGCGCCCTGGACTTCCTGATGGACGAAGGCCTGATCCACCGCCTGGACGCGGTCAACGCCTGGACGGCCTGCCACGACGCGGCGGGGGCGCCGCACGACCTGCTGGTGGTGTGCACTGGCTGCGGCGCCGTGGCCGAAGTCAGCGACCCCGCCATGAGCCGGCAACTGGCCGAACGCGTGGCCCGCACCGGCTTCGCCCTGGCCACCCACGAAACCGAGATCCGTGCGCTGTGCCCGCAATGCCAGCAGAAGCAGCCAGCCGACGCCGGACATCGCCACCACGGCCACGCGCACTGATTGCACCGGCGTGGGGCATGCCGGGCCCTTGATTTGCGGCGAACCATCCCCATATAACTTGATCTATCGGATTACCGCGACGTTTTCCGGGCTTTTCCGGAAACGCCTGCCAGGGTTCGTCCGGGGTTTGCCCCCCCGCCCCGACTGTGCTGTAATCCTGCGTCCGGCCGCAACAGTGGCCGCCTGTAGTCCACGCCCTAGCCGCGCCGCGCGCGCCTTCGGCCTTCAGCTAGCCGCCTTGCCATGAATACCCAGCGCAGTTTGGACAAAATGGTTCCCGTCACCATCCTCACCGGCTTTCTCGGTGCGGGCAAGACCACCCTGCTCAAGCGCATCCTCACCGAATTCCATGGCCGCCGCGTAGCCGTCATCGAAAACGAGTTCGGGCCCGAAAGCATCGACAACGATCTGCTGGTGCAAGACAGCCAGGAAGAAATCATCGAGCTCAGCAATGGCTGCGTCTGCTGCACCGTGCGCGGCGACCTGATGCGTACCCTGGCCGACCTGCGCGCCAAGCGCCAGGCGGGCGAGCTCACCTTCGAACGCGTCATCCTTGAAACCACCGGCATGGCCAACCCCGGCCCGGTGTGCCAAACCTTCTTCATGGACGACGAAATCGCCGAATACTACCGCCTGGACGCGGTGGTAACGGTAGTTGACGCCAAGCACGGCATGGCCACCCTGGACGCTCAGCCCGAAGCCCAGAAGCAGGTCGGCTTCGCCGACCGCATCCTGGTGTCCAAGAAAGACCTCGTCAACGAAACCGACTACGAAGCGCTGCGCGCGCGCCTGGTCCGCATGAATCCGCGCGCGCCCATCACGCCGGTCAACTTCGGCGAAGTCGACCTGAAGTCCATCATCGACATCAGCGGCTTCAACCTGAATTCCATTCTCGACATCGACCCGGACTTCCTGGCCGACGAACACCCCGACGCGGCGCACAGCCACGCCCACCACGACCATGATCACGGCCACGATCATGACCACGAAGGCGAATGCGGGGCGCATTGCCATCACCAGCCTCATCACCATCATCACCACGACGACGAAATCGGCGCCTTCGTGTTCCGTTCCAACAAGCCCTTCGATCCCGCGCGGCTCGAGGAATTCCTGGGCGGCGTGGTGCAGGTCTATGGTCCCGACCTGATGCGCTACAAAGGCATCCTGTACATGAAAGGCATCAACCGCCGCATGTTGTTCCAGGGTGTGCACATGATGATGGGTGCCGAACCCGGCAAGCCGTGGACTTCTGCCGAAAAGCCATCCACCAAGATGGTCTTTATCGGACGCAAACTGCCCCAGGAAATTTTCACCCGGGGCTTGGAGCAGTGCCTGGCGGGCTAACGCCGCAATCCCGACGCGCGCGCCGCGCCAGGATCGATTCATAGTGGAGTGTTTTCATGGCTACCAAGGCAGCAACCAAAAAATCAAGTAAGTCGACGAGCGATACGGCGATTGATCTGCCCAGCGAAGAAGAATTGCTGGCCATGCCCGAATCGGACTACATGAACGACCGCCAACTGGCGTTCTTCAAAGAACGGCTCAAGCAACTCGAGCAAGACATCCTGGCCAACGCCGGCGAAACCACCGAGCACCTGCGTGAAACGCAATTCGTGCCCGATCCCGCCGACCGCGCCACCATCGAGGAAGAGCATGCGCTCGAGCTGCGCACTCGCGACCGCGAGCGCAAGCTGCTGAAAAAAGTGCAACAGTCCATTGCCCGCATCGACAGCGGCGAATACGGCTGGTGCGAGGAAACCGGCGAACCCATCGGCGTTCCCCGCCTGCTGGCCCGCCCCACCGCCACCCTGTCGCTGGAAGCCCAGGAACGCCGGGAAATGCGCCAAAAGCTCTACGGCGACTAAGCCGTCCCTGATTTTCCTCCTCGTCTTGAGGGCCGCGCCGGATTTCCGCCGCGGCCCTTTTCTCGTGGGCGGCGCCCGGACGATAATGGGGTTCGCGCGCCATGCGCGGCGCTTGAATTCCGGCACCTTGCCCCCAGCTAGACCCTTCACAGGAAGGAACGCATGGAACAATTTCACGCCACCACCATCGTCTGCGTGCGGCGCGGCAACCGCGTCGCGCTGGGCGGCGACGGCCAGGTCACCCTGGGCAATGTCGTCATCAAGGGCACCGCCCGCAAAATCCGCCGGCTGTACCACGACAAGATCCTGGCCGGCTTTGCCGGCGCCACGGCCGATGCCTTCACCCTGCAGGAACGCTTCGAGGCCAAGCTGGAAAAGCACCAGGGCCACCTGATGCGCGCCGCCGTCGAACTGACCCGCGACTGGCGCACCGACCGCGTGCTGCGCCGCCTGGAAGCCATGCTGATCGTGGCCGACGCCGAGCACACCCTGGTGCTTACCGGCAACGGCGACGTACTCGAACCCGAACACGGCCTGGCCGCCATCGGCTCGGGCGGCGCCTACGCCCAGTCGGCCGCGCTGGCGCTGCTGCGAAATACCGAGCTGTCGCCGCAAGACATCGTCAAGCAGTCGCTGGAAATCGCCGGCGATATCTGCATCTACACCAACCAGAACCACGTCATCGAAACGCTGGGCGAATAAGCGGCCGCCGCCGGCCCGCCCCAAGGATCCCGTTTTATGTCCGCATCCACCATGACCCCCGGGGAAATCGTCTCCGAACTCGACAAATACATCATCGGCCAGAACCGCGCCAAGCGCGCCGTGGCCGTGGCGCTGCGCAACCGCTGGCGCCGCCAGCAGGTCGACGAGCCACTGCGCCATGAAATCCACCCCAAGAACATCTTGATGATCGGCCCCACCGGCGTGGGCAAGACCGAAATCGCGCGCCGCCTGGCCAAGCTGGCCAACGCGCCCTTCATCAAGGTGGAAGCCACCAAGTTCACCGAAGTGGGCTACGTGGGTCGCGACGTCGACACCATCATCCGCGACCTGACCGAATATTCCATCAAGCAGACGCGCGAACTCGAAATGCGCCGCGTGCGCACGCAGGCCGAAGACGCCGCCGAAGACCGCATCCTGGACGCCCTGGTGCCCCCGGCGCGCAACGCCTCGGGCCAGCCCGAACGCGGGGAAGAAAGCAGCACCCGCCAGACCTTCCGCAAGCGCCTGCGCGAAGGCCAGATCGACGACCTGGAAGTCGAGATCGAAGTGGCCCAGGCCATGCCGCAAATGGACGTCATGACCCCGCCCGGCATGGAAGAAATGGCCGAGCAGTTGCGCGGCATGTTCGCCGGCCTGGCGCGCGACAAGAAAAAGCCCAAGAAAATGAAGGTGAAAGAAGCCTTCAAGCTGATCGTCGACGAAGAAGCCGCCAAGCGCGTCAACGAAGACGACCTGCGCACCGCCGCCATTGCCAACGTCGAGCAGAATGGCATCGTATTCCTGGACGAAATCGACAAGATCGCCGCCCGCCAGGAAGCCAGCGGCGCCGACGTATCGCGCCAGGGCGTGCAGCGCGACCTGCTGCCCCTGGTGGAAGGCACTACCGTCAACACGCGCTACGGCATGGTGCGCACCGACCACATCCTGTTCATTGCCTCGGGCGCGTTCCACCTGGCGCGGCCATCCGACCTGATTCCCGAGCTGCAAGGCCGTTTTCCCATCCGCGTCGAACTCGAATCGCTGTCGGCCAAAGACTTCGTCAGCATCCTGTCCGACACCGATGCCTCGCTGACCAAGCAGTACTCGGCGCTGCTGGCCACCGAAGACGTGCAGCTGGATTTCACGCAAGACGGCATCGAGCGCCTGGCCGAACTGGCGTTCTCGGTGAACGAACGCACCGAAAACATCGGCGCCCGCCGTCTGTACACCGTCATGGAAAAGTTGCTGGAAGAATTGTCGTTCGACGCCACCGCCAGCAACGGCCACACCGTCAAGATCGACGCCGCGTACGTGGATGCACAGTTGTCCGAAGCAGCGGCCAACCAGGATCTGGCGCGCTACGTGCTGTAGCGGCCGCGCACCACGCTACTTGCTGATTTCCGTGACCACGTAGCGGCCATCCTTGCGGGTGGCCGTGAAACGCACGTTGTCGCCCGGCTTGATATTGGCCAGCAGCGCCGGGTCGGCCTGGTACACCAGCGTCATGGCGGGCAGGTCCAAGGCCGAGATTTCACCGTGCTTGATGGTGACTTTGCCGCCGGCCGAGTCCACGCGGCGCACCTCGCCGCTGGCCGACGCCGTGGCGGCCGCTTCCTGCTTCACGGCCTGGGCCCGCGCGGGCAGCGCGGCCCAGGCGGCCAGCCCCGCTACAGCCAGGGCCAGGGCAACCGCCTTATATGCATTCTTCATGGCATGACTCCTGATCACTGCAAACACCCGCTGCCGCCGGGTGTCCGCCTACGCCTACAGGATAACGCGTCCGCGTCCGCCGCCGCGGGCACTACACTAAGCGCCTGTTTCCCCACGTAACCAGACCCGAGATCCCCCATGGGCAACCGACTTTCCGCCGTGGCCACCCGCACCGGCGACGATGGCACCACCGGCCTGGGCGACGGCAGCCGAGCCGACAAAGACTCGCCGCGCATCGCCGCCCTGGGCGACGTAGACGAATTGAACAGTGTGATAGGCCTGTTGCGCACTGAAACACTACCCGAGGACGTACAGGCCGATCTGGGCACGATCCAGAACGACCTGTTCGATGTGGGCGCCGAATTGTGCATTCCGGGCCACACGACCGTGCAGGCCGCGCAGCTGGCATGGCTGGACGAAAGGCTGGCGCACTACAACGGCGCGTTGCCGCCCTTGCGCGAATTCATCCTGCCCGGCGGCTGCCGGACCGCCGCGCTGGCCCACCAGGCGCGCACCGTGGCGCGCCGGGCCGAACGCGCGGTGGTGGCACTGGGCCGCCGCGAAACGCTGAACGCCACCGTGCGCCAGTACCTGAACCGTTTGTCGGACCTGATGTTCGTGCTGGCCCGGCACCTGAATGCCGCCCAGGGCGCAGGCGATGTATTCTGGACCAGCCCGCATTCGCGCGTAAAACCCTAGGATCCGACGCCAGGCACGCATTTCCATGAGCATTCTCGTCACCGGCGGCGCCGGCTTCATCGGATCGAATTTCGTGCTGGGCTGGCTGGCCCAGTCCGATGAGCCGGTCATCAACCTGGACAAGCTGACCTACGCCGGCCACGCCGGCAGCCTGGACAGCCTGCGGGGCGATGCGCGCCATCGCCTGGTGCAGGGCGATATCGCCGACACCGCCCTGGTGTCGCAACTGCTGCAAACGCACCAGCCGCGCGCCGTGCTGAACTTCGCGGCCGAATCACATGTAGACCGCGCCATACGCGGCCCCGACGCTTTCATACAGACCAATGTCACGGGCACGTTCCAGTTACTGGAAGCCGTGCGCGGCTACTGGCTGGGCCTGGGCGAACCGGCGCGCGCGGCCTTCCGTTACCTGCAGATATCCACCGACGAAGTCTATGGCTCGCTGGATGCGCAGGCTCGCGCGTTTGCCGAGGGCGACCCCTACCGCCCCAACAACCCCTATTCGGCCAGCAAGGCGGCGGGCGACCATCTAGTGCGCGCCTACCGGCATACCTATGGCCTGCCGGTACTGACCACGCACTGCCCCAACAACTACGGGCCACGCCAGTTTCCGGAAAAACTGATTCCGCTGCTGGTGCACCAGGCCCTGGCGGGCAAGCCCCTGCCCCTGTACGGCGACGGCTCGCACGTGCGCGACTGGCTGTATGTGGACGACCATTGCGCCGGCCTGCGCCGGGCGCTGGAAGCAGGCGAGCCGGGCCAGGTGTATCACATCGGCGCCAGCCAGGAACGCAGCAACCTGCAGGTGGCGCAGGCCGTGTGCGCGCTGCTGGATGCCTGGCGGCCGCGTGCCGACGGGCGCCAGCATGCGGGCCTGATCACGCTGGTGCGCGACCGCCCCGGCCACGACCGGCGCTACGCGGTCGATGCAGGCAAGATCCGCGACCAGTTGGGCTGGCAGCCCGAACATGGCTTCGACGCCGGCCTGCGCGCCACTGTACGCTGGTATCTTGACCACCCGGAATGGGTTGCCAGCGTGGCGGGGGGCGCCTACCGCCATTGGCTGCAAACCCATTACACGCCATGAAAATCCTGCTTCTGGGCGCCACGGGCCAGATCGGCAATGCCCTGCAGCGTACCCTGCTGCCGCTGGGCCGGGTGGATGCCCCCACCCGTGCGCGCCTGGACCTGGCCGACCTGGATGCCCTGCGGGCCCTGCTGCGCGAGCAGGCGCCCGACCTGATCGTGAACGCGGCCGCCCATACCGCGGTGGATGCCGCGCAGCAGGATCCCGCCCCCGCATTCCGCATCAATGCCGACGCGGTTGCCGTGCTGGCGGAGCAGGCGCGCCACAGCGGCGCGCTGCTGCTGCACTATTCCACCGATTATGTCTTCGACGGCGCCAAGCCCACGCCGTACACTGAACGCGACACGCCCGCACCGCTAAATGTATATGGCCAATCCAAGCTTGCGGGCGAACAGGCCATACTGGCCAGCGGCTGCCGCGCCCTGGTCCTGCGCACCAGCTGGATCTACGCCGCGCATGGACAGAACTTTGTGAAAACGGTACTGCGGCTGGCGACCCAGCGCGATGAACTGCGCGTGGTGGCCGACCAGTCCGGCGCGCCCACATCGGCCGCCCTGGTGGCCGACGTCACGGCGCTGGCGCTGGCCGCGTATCGCCAGCAACGCCTGGCGGAAGGCCTGTATCACCTGAGCGCGGCGGGCCGCACCAGTTGGCATGGGCTGGCGCGCCACGCCGTCGAGCGCGCGCGCCAGCAGGGCGTGCGGCTGAGGCTGCAGCCGGAACGCATCCTGCCCGTGGCCACGCAAGACTATCCCCTGCCTGCCCCCCGGCCGCGCAATTCCCAACTGGATACGCGCTTGTTATCCGGCGCGCTGGGACTGGAACTGCCCGACTGGACCGTGCACCTGGACCGCACCATTGCGCTGCTGGCCCTGCGCGCACCCTCTTTGCCGAGCGACTCATGAACGTCATCCCATTAGCCATTCCGGATGTGCTGCTGATAGAGCCGCAGGTATTCAGCGATGCGCGCGGCCATTTCTTCGAAAGCTACAACGCCGCGCGCTTTGCCGGGGTATTGGGCCGCGACCCCCACTTCGTGCAGGACAACCAGTCGCAGTCGCTGCGCCATGTGCTGCGCGGGCTGCATTACCAGATCCGGCAGCCGCAGGCCAAGCTGCTGCGCGTGGTACGGGGGGAAGTCTTCGACGTGGCCGTGGACCTGCGCCGGTCATCACCCACCTTCGGCCGTTGGGCCGGCGCGTTGCTGTCGGCCGACAACAAGCGCCAGCTGTGGATACCCGAAGGGTTCGCGCACGGCTTCATGGTGCTGTCGGACGTGGCCGAAACCCTGTACAAGACCACCGACTACTACGCGCCCGCCCACGAACGCTGCCTGCGCTGGGACGATCCGGATGTAAGCATCGCCTGGCCGGCATCCGACAGCGTGATCATCTCGGACAAAGACCGGCAAGGCGTGGCGTTGAAAGACGCAGAGGTGTACGACTGAAGCACGCTGCGCAGCCGGGTATGCACGGGTGTCTGGCTCCGGCCAGGGTGCCAGACACCGCCGACTGAGGCCGTCGTGGCACACAACGGTGTCTGGCACCTTCGGAGCCAGACACCCGCCGATTTCAGTTCACGCCCGCCGCATGCGCCTGTTCGTCGGCATGGTACGACGAGCGCACCATGGCCCCCACCGCCGCATGGGTAAAGCCCATGGCATAGGCTTCGCGTTCCAGCATGGCGAAAGTATCCGGGTGCGCGTAGCGCAGCACCGGCAGGTGGTGTTCCGAAGGCTGCAGGTACTGGCCGATGGTCAGCATATCCACGCCATGCTCGCGCATGTCGCGCATGACTTGCAGGATTTCTTCATCGGTTTCGCCCAACCCCAGCATCAGGCCCGACTTGGTGGGCACTTCGGGATGCAGTTGCTTGAACTCGGCCAGCAGCTTCAGCGAATGCGCGTAGTCGGAACCGGGGCGCGCCTGCTTGTACAGGCGCGGCACGGTTTCCAGGTTGTGGTTCATGACATCGGGCGGCCCGGCGTTCAGGATGGCCAGCGCGCGTTCCAGGCGGCCGCGGAAATCGGGCACCAGGATCTCGATGCGCGTATTGGGCGACAGGCTGCGGATGCGCGAAATGCAGTCCACGAAATGCGCGGCGCCGCCATCGCGCAGGTCGTCGCGGTCGACCGAGGTAATGACCACGTATGACAGCTTCATGGCGGCAATGGTGCGCGCCAGGTTTTCGGGCTCGCTGGCGTCGAGAGGGTCGGGCCGGCCATGGCCCACATCGCAGAAGGGGCAACGGCGCGTGCACTTGTCGCCCATGATCATGAAGGTGGCCGTACCCTTGCCGAAGCATTCGCCGATGTTGGGGCACGAGGCCTCTTCACAGACGGTATGCAGATTGTGTTCGCGCAGGATGCGCTTGATGTCGTAGAAGCGCGAACCCGGCGCCGCGGCCCGCACGCGGATCCATTCGGGTTTTTTCAGGCGCTCGGCCGGCACGATCTTGATGGGGATGCGCGCGGTCTTGGCCTGCGACTTCTGCTTCTGCGTGGCGTCGTAGGGGGCCGGCGTGGCGGCTTGCGCGTCGTTCGAGGATTGCGTGGGCTCGAGCGTGGACATTCGTCACCTTCGTCATGACCGGCGCGCTTGCGAAAAGCCACGCCAGTCCGAGAAAAAAGGCCATTTTAGCGCGTTGCGCCCGCCGGCCCGGGAATGGCGGCCAACAAACGCGCCGCCAGGCGTTCGCCCACCGCGGCCAGATTGTGCCGCGCGCCGCATGCAGCCATGTCTACAGTAGACAGGCCGGCATAGCCACAGGGGTTGATGCCCAGGAAAGGCGCCAGGTCCATGTCCACGTTCAGCGCCACGCCATGGTATGCGTAGCCGTTGCGGATCTTGATTCCCAGCGCGGCGATCTTGGCCAGTTCGCCATTCGCGCCCCGCGGCACGTACACGCCTGGCGCGCCGGGCTTGCGGCAGGCGCCGGCCACGCCGAAATCATCCAGCGTACCGATGGCGGCGCCTTCCAGCAGGCGCACGTAGTCGCGCACGAACAGGCCGGCGCGGCGCAGGTCGAACAGGGTATAGGCCACCACCTGGCCCGGGCCGTGATAGGTAACCTGCCCGCCGCGGTCGCACATGACCACGGGGATGGCGCCAGGGTTCAGCACATGTTCCGGCTTGCCCGCCTGGCCCAGCGTGTACACCGGGGCGTGTTCGCACAGCCAGACCTCGTCGGGCGTGGCCGCGCCGCGGCCGGCCGTGAAGGCCCGCATGTCTTGCCATACCGGAAGGTAGTCGGCCGGCCGGGTCAGCCACTTGATCATGCACGCGCCTCGCTGGCCGCCCTACAGGACGATGGACACCATGGGGTGCCCGTGCAGCGCGCGATACAGATTGTCGAGCTGCTCGCGCGAGGTGGCGCGCACGGTGAAGGTCAGGCCGATGTAGTTGCCGCCCTTGCTGGGCCGCATCTCGACCGTGGCCGGATCGAAACCAGGGTCGAACTGCAGCACCACGTCGGTCAGGGTTTGCGCGAACTCGGGGTGCTGCTTGCCCATGACCTTGATGGGAAAGTCAGAGGGGTATTCGATCAGGGATTCTTCGGGCGGGATGGGATACATGGGAAATCTACCGCGAAACGCCTACAGGGCGGCGATACGGGCATCATACCCCGCACGCAGCCGGGCATAAACCGGGCCGGGCTTGCCCGTACCCACCGGCTTGCCGTCCAGCCTGGTGGCCGGCAGCACCTCTTTGGTGGCCGAGGTCACCAGCAGTTCGTCGGCGGCGGCCACCTCTTCCTGCGTGAGGCGGCGCGCTTCGAAGGGAATGCCGGCCTCGGCGGCCAGTTCGCCCATCAGGCCGTAGCGTATGCCTTCCAGAATCAGGTTGTTCTTGGGCGGAGCCAGCAGCTTGCCCCCGGACACCACCCAAATGTTGCTGGACGACCCTTCGGTCAGGAAGCCATCGCGGAACTGCGCGACCTCGTCGGCGCCCGCCTCCACGGCCCGCTGCCGCGCCAGCACATTGCCCAACAGCGACACCGACTTGATTTCGCAGTGCAGCCAGCGTTCATCGGGGATACTGATCAGGCTGATGCCCTGCTCGCGCTGCGACGCCGGCGGCGGGTTGAACACCGTGGCCATGCCGAACACCGTGGGCGGAACGCTTTGCGTGGGGAAGGCGTGGTCGCGCTTGTACACGCCGCGCGTCACCTGCAGGTAGACAATGCACGTGGGCGTGGCCGAACGGCTGGCCAGTTGGCCGATGAGCTCGACCCATTCGGCGCGCGCCATGGGCTGGGCAATGCTCAGCGCCTTCAGGCTGCGGTCCAGGCGATCCAGGTGTTCGGCCATGCGAAACGGCTTGCCGTCGTACACCGGCACCACTTCGTAGATGCCATCGCCGAAAATGAACCCCCGGTCCAGCACCGAGATCTTGGCCTCGTCGGCCCGCGTGAATTCGCCGTTGAGATACACCTGGCTGTCGCCCGGCATGCCCGGAATCATGTGTGGCTCCTTGGGGGCGGCCGCGCCGCCCGGATTGCGGTTTGCGTTTATTGGAACTTGCGCTTGACCATGTCGATGATGCGGCCGAAGAAGCCGGCGCGTTCGACGTCGTCTTGCACCACCAGCGGCTCGGTGCGCAGCACCTTGTCTTGCAGCGTAAGCTGCAGCGTGCCCACCTGTTGTCCCTTGGACAGCGGCGCCACGAGGGGGTCGGTGCGCTGCGCCACCGGCTTGATCTCGCCCGACTTGCCGCGCGGCACGGTCAACCAGATCGGCTTGGGCGGGCCCAGCTTCACCGTTTCGACCTTGCCTTCCCACACCCGCGCTTCCAGGCCGGGCTGGTTCTGGTCGTACAGCTTCACCGTGTCGAAATTCTGGAAGCTCCAGTTCAGCAGCTTCAAGCTTTCTTCGGCGCGGGTGGCCTCGCTGTCGGCGCCGGCCAGCACCGACAGCACGCGGCGGTCGCCGCGCAGCGCCGTGGACACCAGGCAGTAGCCGGCCGCGTCGGTGTGGCCGGTTTTCATGCCGTCCACCGACGGGTCGGCCCACAGCAGGCGATTGCGATTCGGCTGCGTGATCTTGTTGTACGTGAACTCTTTCTGCTTGTAGTAGTGGTAATAGTCGGGGTGATCGTTGATCAGGGCCGTGGACAGAATGGCCAGGTCGCCCACCGTGGTGACGTGCTGCGGATCGGGCAGCCCGGTGGAATTCATGAAGTGCGTCTTGGCCAGGCCCAGGCGTTCGGCTTCCTGGTTCATCAGCGCGGCAAAAGCCGATTCGCTGCCGCCCACGGCCTCGGCCAGCGCCACCGACGCATCGTTGCCCGACTGCACGATCATGCCCTGGATGAGCTCGTCCACGGTTACCGGCTTGCGCGGCTCGATGAACATGCGCGAACCGCCGGTACGCCAGGCGTGCTCGGAAACCGTCACCTGCTGGTCCAGGGTGATGCGCTTTTCTTTCAGCGCGTTGAACACCACGTAGGCCGTCATGATCTTGGTGAGCGAGGCAGGCTCGATCTGCATGTCGGGGTTCGACGATGCCAGCACCTGGCCGCTGCTGACGTCGATGGAAATCCAGGCGCGCGCCGCGATGGTGGGCGCCGGTACGGCCGACAATTCCGCCACCGGCGTCGCCGCGGCCGCGGCGGGAGCCGAGGCGGC
>NZ_JAJMLX010000129.1 GCF_020991325.1 Bordetella petrii
GGCGTTCTTCGACCAAGTCGACCAGGCCGGAGATGAACCCGGGGTGGGTGCCCGGGGTGGCGACGCGGTCAAAGGCCAGGCCCAGTTCCGCGCAGGTGTCCTTGGCTTCGGTATCCAGATCCCACATGACTTCCATGTGATCGGAGATGAAGCCGATGGGCACCACCACGACACCGGCGATGCCGGCTGCGGCATCTTCTTCCAGCGCGTCGTTGATATCCGGTTCCAGCCATGGCACATGCGGTGCCCCGGAGCGGGACTGGTAGACCAGGCTGTGCTCCAGTCCCTGGGCTTCTTCCACCTGGGACAGGATGCCGTTGGCTACCGCCTGGTGCTGGCGGGTGTAGAGATTCTCGTATCCCTCGCCCCGGATGCCTTCGGGCCCAGCGGCCTCGGCATCGGACATCGGAATGGAGTGGGTGACGAAGACGATCTTGATCGCCCCGTCTTCCTTGCCTGCTTCGGCGAGCTGGGCGCGCATGTTGGCCGGCTCCGCATGGACCCGCGCCGACCATGAATTGCTGGACCAGATCAACCGCTGGCTGGCCGAACCCAGTTCCCAGCCCCTGCAGCACCAGGCGCTGCGGCGCTTCCAGCAACTGACGCCGCCGCTGGCGGCCAAGGCGGTGGAAGACACACTGTTCTATCGCCATGGCCCCTTGCTGTCGCGCAATGAAGTGGGCACTGCCCCCGGGCAATTCGCCTTGCCCACGGCGGAATTCCATGCGGCCTGCGCGGCGCGGGCGCGCCGCTTCCCCGCCGCCATGCTGGCCACCGCCACGCACGACCACAAGCGCGGCGAAGACGTGCGCGCGCGGCTTGCCGTACTGAGCGAGATTCCGCTCGAATGGCTGCGCCAGGTGCAGCAATGGCTGGGCACGCCCGGCAAACCGCCCACTGCCGGCGACCGCAGCATGCTGATGCAGACCCTGGTAGGTGCCTGGCCGCTGGGCTTGCAGCCCAGCGACGGCGCGGGCGTGGCGGCATTCGTGGAACGCGTGCGCGCCTGGCAGCAGAAGGCGATGCGCGAGGCCAAGCTGCATTCCAGCTGGGAAGAACCCGATACGGCCTACGAAGCGGCTGGCGAAGCCTACCTGGAAAGCCTGGCGTCCGGACCCACGCTGCCGCAGATCGCCGCCTTCGCCATGTACATCGCGCCCGCCGGATTGCTGAACAGCCTGGCGCAGGCCACTCTGCGCATGACGGTGCCCGGCGTGCCAGACCTGTACCAGGGTACGGAATTCTGGGATTTCAGCCTGGTCGACCCGGATAATCGCCAATCCGTGGATTACCCTGCAAGACACGCGGCCCTGGCGCGGCTGGCCCCGCCGGACCAGCCGGCCGCAATAACGCCCTTATCGAGCGGCGGGCCCCTGGCACCGCAATGGACGGCCGGCCATGTCAAGCAGCACGTGGTGCAGCGCCTGCTGCAGCTGCGCGCCTCGCACCCTTTGCTATTCGACCATGGTTCCTACTTGCCCGTGTCCGTGCACGGCCTCCGGGCGGCGCACGTTCTGGCCTTTGTGCGCAACCACGAAGACCAGCACGTGCTGGTCCTGGCGCCCCGGTTGTGTGCCATGCAACTGGCCGGCCATTCCGCGCAGCAGGCGAGCGCATTCTGGGCCGATACCCGCTTGCGCCTGCCTGCCGGCATGGCGCGGCTGCCCTGGCGCGACATCTTTACCCACGACGTACAGCGCCCCGACACCCATGGCTGCCTGGACGTTGCCCGGCTGTTGGAAAACGGCCCCGTCAGCGTGCGGCTGGCCTGACGGCGGCTTCCTGGATGGCGGCCTGCGCGCCACGGCGCGCTTCGCGCACGGTGGGCGCGTGCCGCAACATCTTCCGCACCCGGCGGATCAGTTCCCCCAGGGAGAATGGCTTCAGAATGACTTCCAGGCCCTCGCCCTGGAACTCGCTGCCATCCACTACGTTCTGCGCATAGCCCGTCATGAACAGCACGTTCAGGCCGGGATGCGATTCGCGCGCGATGTCCGCCAACTGCCGCCCGTTCAGCCCCGGCAGGCCCACGTCGGTCAGCAACAGATCCACCTGCCTGGTGCCGGCCAGCAGGCGCGCCCCCTCTTCGCCATCCGATGCCGTCAACACCCGCAGCCCCATCCCCACCAGGCATTCATGCACCATCTCGCGCACGTTGTTGTCATCTTCCACCAGGACAATGACCGCGTCGTCGGGAAAGCCATCGTCCTCGGCCTGGCCGCAGGCGGTGTCCTGCGGCTGCCCCTCAGGAACACCCGCATGGCGCGGCAGCCAGAGCCGCACCAGCGTGCCCTGGCCCGCCGTGCTTTCCATATTGATGAGCCCGCCCGCCTGGCGGGCGAAGCCGTAGATCATGGACAGGCCCAGGCCCGTGCCTTCGCCCAGCGGCTTGGTGGTGAAAAAAGGCTCGAACGCGCGGGCCAGTACTTCGGGCGCCATGCCGCAGCCTTCGTCGGATATGGTCACCTCGACGAACTCGCCCGGCTCCACTCCTGTGTGCTGCTGCAGCGCCTGCGCATCCAGGTGCGTGTTCCGCATGGTGATGGCCAGCCGGCCGCCATTTTCCATGGCATCGCAGGCGTTGATCACCAGGTTCAGCAAGGCGCTCTCGAACTGGTTGATATCGCACTTCACCATGTGCAGGCCGGGTTCCGCCTGGCAGGTCAGCGTGATGCCTTCATGGGTGTAGCGGCGGAACAGGTCTTCCATCGAGGCCATGGTGGCGGCGGGATCAAGCGGCTTGGGGTCCAGGGGCTGGCGGCGCGAAAAACTCAGCAGCCGTTGCGTCAGCCGGGCGGCCCGCCCGGTTGAGTCCATGGCGGTGCCGATGAACCGGTGGGCTTCGTCGAACTTGCCCGCATCGAGCTTGCGTTGAATCAGGTACAGGGCGCCGCTGATGCCCTGCAGCATATTGTTGAAATCGTGCGCGATGCCGCCAGTCAGCTGCCCCACCGCCTCCATCTTCTGCGATTGGGCCAGCGCCGCCTGCGCCTGGCGCAGTTGCTCTGCCTGCGCCTTGAAGTCGGTGTCGTCGCGCCCCACCAGGTAAAAGCTGTCATGCGCCCAGGAAATCGTCCAGGTGATCCAACTGTAGCCGGCCTGCTTGTTCAGCAGCCGGCATTCCAGGTGCCGCACCACCTGGCCCGACGAATCTCCGGGCACCAGGCAATCGCGCACGCGCTGCACGTCTTCGGCGTGCACCAGCTCGGCCAGGGGCATGGCCAGGAACTGTTCGGGCGTCCAGCCCAATATGGCGCGCACCGCGGGGTTCACACTGACGAAGCGGCCGCGCGCATTCATCACCGCCAGCAGCTCGGGCGACAGCCGCCAGATACGATCGCGCTCGGCAATGGCCGACTCGACTCGCTGCTCCAGCACGCGCGCGTACTGCGAACGCTCGATCGCGTCGCATATGCGTTCCCCCACCTCTTCGATGAACGCGATGTCGGGGCCCTTCAGCGGGCTGCTGCGATGCGGCCGCACATACAGCATGCCGTTGGGCCAGCCCCACCGGCGCAGCGGCACGGCGATGGCCGCGGGGCGGCTGCCGCCCTGCGCCGTGGCAAGCATGGGCGACAGATACGAGGTGCGGCCTTTCTCGTAGGCCGTTTCGCATTCAACGGCCAGTTGGTCGGGCTCCACCGCTTCGCCATCGGCAATCGCCAGCTCTGAACGCCAGTGCGGCGAAACCCGTATCGGCGCGCCGCTGGCGTTGAATTCCAGCACGCCGGCAACGCTCAGGTTCAAGTGCCGGCCCAGCGCTTCGCAGGCCGCGAGTTCAATGTCGGCCTGTTGGTGGATTTCACGCATCTGGTCCGCCAGCGACAACAGGAAATTCTTGCGGTGCTGTTCGGCCCAGAGCTCGCCCTCCGCCAGTTTGCGGGCGGTGATATCCAGCACCAGCACGGTGATGCGGTCCGGCCCTTCCTTGTGCACGTGGGCCTCGTACCAGGCCTGGCGGCCCTGATGGGGGGCATCCAGCTCGAATTGCGCCGATTCGCCCGTCTGGACCACGTTCGCAAACGTATCCATGATCATGTCGGGCACGCCCGGAATCATTTCCCGCAGCGAATGGCCCAGTGTGTCGCCCGCCTGCAGCCCGCTTTGCTGTTCGAACGCCGGGTTGACCTCGACGAACCGGAAATCCGTTACCCGCCCTTCGCTGTTGCGCATGGCCTCGCACAGGAAAAACCCTTCCTGCATGCGCTGGAAAATGCCGCGCCAGCGCTCGCTGCTGGCGCGCAGGGCCTGCTCGGTGCGATGGCGCTCAATGGCCAGCGCCGCCGTACGTGTCACCAGGGCGATTGCGTCGATGTCCTGCGGGGCGGGCATGTGTTCAACGCGGTAGTAGTTCGAGAACACGCCCAGTAGGCTGCCGTCGGCGGCCTTGATGGGCGTGGACCAGCAGGCGCGCAGCCCATGCGTGGCGGCCAGTTCCCGCCAGGGCTGCCAATTGGGATGCGTGCCGATGTCACCCACGTACACAGGGCTGCCCAGGTAGGCGGCGGCCCCCCACGATGCCACGTCAGGGCCCACGGCGGCGCGGTCGGTGGCCGCGACGAAGTCTGGCGGAAGCCCGGGCGCCACTCCGTGGCGTAGACAGCCGGCCGGCTCGTCGAAGAACATGATCGAGGTAATCAAGTCCACCCCCGACTGCTGTTCTACTGCCTGCAGTACGTGGGCCATCACGTTCTCCAGCGGCGCGCCCGCGGCTATGCGTTGCAGCATGACCCGCTCGTCTTCCAGACGTGCACGGGTATCGGTCCAGGGATTGCGCACTTGCTTGGTGAACATCACACCCTCATCACGAACGAGCAGGCCTCTGCTGTCGTAGTTATTATGGTCAGACGCGACACAGTATGCCCATATCGCCACAAATACAACGTAACTCCCGCAACCGGGATTCCCGCGCGCTCAGCACGTAACATGCCCAGCCCGGGTGCCCCGAGGCTGGCCGCAGCGCAATTCTTGCTGCTGTTGGTAAAAAGGAACGCTCTGGCCTGTCGGCTTGGCACGCCCCGCTCGCCGGGCATGGTTCTTGCATGGACTGGGAACCATGCCCAACGGAGAGCTACATGCCAGGCCAGGCCCCAGAGCCGCGCCACCGCGCGACCCTCAAGCTGCTGACAGTCAATGTCCATAAAGGCTTCACGCTCTTCAATCGCCGCTTCATCCTGCATGAACTGCGTACGGCGCTGCGCGATGCCCGGCCCGACATCGTCTTCCTCCAGGAGGTGATTGGATCGCACCACCGCCATGCGCGCCGCCTGGCCTCCTGGCCTGCCACGTCACAGTACGAGTTCCTGGCGGACAGCCTGTGGAGCGACTTCGCCTATGGGCGCAACGCGGTCTACCCCGATGGCGACCACGGCAATGCGGTGCTGTCGCGCTGGCCCATCGTCCAGCACCAGAACCATGATGTTTCGGTGGGAAGTCACGAAAGCCGAGGCATGCTGCACTGCGTGGTGCGCCACCCGGAACTGGACGAAGACCTGCACGCCGTGTGCGTGCACCTGGGGTTGCGCGAATCGCATCGCCGGGTGCAGTTGGGCAGGCTATGCGGGCTGGTGCAGGACATAGGCCAGGCCGCGCCCGTGCTGGTGGCCGGCGATTTCAACGACTGGCGCCGGCGCGCGGGCCAGCTGTTGGCCCACTGTTCGATGCGCGACGTATTCCGCAGCACGCTGGGAAGCGAGCCCCGCACCTTCCCCGCGCAATGGCCCCTGCTGGCGCTGGACCGCGTATATGTGCGCAATGTGGCAGGTGCGCGGCCCGTGGCGCTGGCCTCGCGCGTCTGGCGGCAGTTGTCCGATCACGCGCCCCTGGCCGCCGAGGTGCAACTATGACCGCGACCTGGCGTCAGGGCAACACCGTGCGCCTGCTGGAAAACGGCGAAGCCTTTTTTCCGCGGGTGTTCCAGGCGATCCACGCCGCGCGCACTGAAATACTGCTGGAAACGTTCATTTTGTTCGACGACAAAGTCGGCCAGGAACTCCGGCAGGCGCTCATCGACGCCGCGCGGCGCGGTGTCGAGATCGACGTCACCGTGGATGGCTATGGCTCGGACTGCCTGGACGAAACCTTCATAGGCGGACTGACCGATGCCGGTGTGCGCTTCCATATTTATGACCCGCAGCCCAGGGTGTTCGGCTTCCGCATCAACGCCCTGCGGCGCATGCACCGCAAGGTGGTCACCGTGGACAGCCAGGTGGCGTTCGTGGGCGGCATCAACTATTCCGTCGACCACCTGGCCGAATTCGGACCCAGCGCCAAGCAGGACTACGCCGTAGAACTGCAGGGCCCCATCGTGGAAGACATCAGGCGCTTTGCCTATAACGCCGTGCATCGCCGCCGGAAACGCCGCTGGCCGGCGCGCCGCGGCCCGCTGCAAGGCGGGGCCGGCCAGGGCGCGGCATTGTTCGTCACGCGCGACAACGACCGCCACAGCACCGACATCGAACGCTACTACCGGGCGGGTTTCCGCACGGCGCAAAAGGACATCATTGTCGCCAATGCCTACTTCTTTCCCGGCTACCGGCTGCTGCGCGACCTGCGCAACGCGGCCCGGCGCGGTGTGCGCGTGCGCCTGATCCTGCAGGGCGAGCCCGACATGCCCATCGCGCAATTGGCGGCCCGCACCCTGTATGACTACCTGCTGTCGGCCGGGGTGCTGATCTACGAATACTGTGAGCGCCCGCTGCACGGCAAAGTCGCCTGCGTGGACGAGGAATGGGCCACCGTGGGCTCCAGCAACCTAGATCCCCTCAGCTTGGCCTTGAACCTGGAAGCCAACGTCGTCGTGCGCGACCGCGGGTTCACCGCGGAACTGCGGGACTCGCTGGAAACGCTGATCCAAAACCACTGCCGGCAGATCACCCCCAAACAAGGCGTCAAGCGCGCGCTGCGCAGGCTATGGTTCGGCGTGGCGATTTTCCATGTGCTGCACCGTTTTCCCGCCTGGGCGGCCGCCTTGCCGACACGCCCGCCACGTCTGGAACGAGTAGAACCCGCCGAACCAGGCGCCGACGGAGCCTCCCATGAATAAGCGCCAGGCAGTGCAGAAAAAATCCATGCAACGCGTACGCAAGTTCTGGAAGCGTACCCGCCGCTACTGGACCTGGCTGTTCATGCTGGCCGCCATCGCGCTGCTGGTACAACTGGGGCGGGACGTGAAGTGGCACGAGGTCTGGCGCGTGCTGCGCGACATGCCCCCATCCGCCCTGCTTGAAAGCGCCCTCCTGGTGCCGGTGGCGTACCTGACCTACACCTCGTTCGACCTGATAGGCCGCGCCTACACCAGGCACACCCTGGGAACCGCCAAAACCATGGCAGTGGCGTTCGTCAGCTATGCCGTGAACCTGAACCTGGGCGCGCTGGTGGGCGGGGTGGGCCTGCGGTTCCGGCTGTACAGCAAGATGGGGCTGCGGACATCCGTCATTTCCAAAGTGCTGGCCATGAGCATTTTCACCAACTGGCTGGGCTACCTGTGGCTGTTCGGCGTGCTGTTCGCCTTGCACCAGGCCCCCGCCGCCTGGGGCCTGAGTAACCTGGCGCTGCAACTGATAGGCGCTGCCATGCTGGTGGTGGCCGCAAGCTACCTGGCCTTGTGCGCGTTTGCGCGGCGCCGCCACCTGCGCGTGGGCAAGCGCCACATTCCCCTGCCCTCATTGCGCATCGCACTGACGCAGTCGGTGCTGGCCATGCTGTGCTGGGGGGCCATCGGCGGCATTCTCTATCTGCTGTTCGAACGCGAAGTCTCGTACACCCTGGTGCTGGCCGCGCTGCTGCTCAGCAGCATCGCCGGTGCCCTGGTGCACATTCCCGGCGGAGTGGGCGTGCTGGAGGTGGTTTTCGTGGCCATGCTGGCGCCCGACGTGTCCAAGGCGCAGGTACTGGGCACGCTGCTGGCCTACCGGGCGGTGTATTACCTGGCGCCGCTGGCCATCGCCCTGGCGATGTACGCCACGATGGAAGCGCGCTTGCGCGGCAAACAAGCCGGCTCGGCGGGCCGGCCCGCCGAGACAGCGCCCGCCAAGGCCGAAAGCCAACCGCGGGCACAACCCTGAGCAACACACCCGCCGCGCCGCCGGCGGGCATGCCGGTTGCTGCCTTCCGCCGTTTTCTCGACAGGAGGCTAGGATGAAACCCCATTTGAAGAAATTGCGTGACCAGGTGCTGGTGATCACCGGCGCCAGCAGCGGCATCGGCCTGGCCACGGCCCGCCGCGCGGCCAGCCAGGGCGCCAAGGTAGTGCTGGCCTGCCGCAACCAGCAGGCCCTGGACGAAGTGGCGGCCCAGATACGCGCCGAAGGCGGCGAAGCCCTGGCCGTGCAGGCCGACGTGGGCGTGGCGGCAGACCACGACCGCATCCTGGGCGCGGCCATCGAACACTATGGGCAGTTGGACACCTGGGTCAACAATGCTGGCGTATCCATTTTCGGACGCCTGGAAGACGTGCCGGTCGAAGACCAGCGCAAACTGTTCGACACCAATTATTGGGGCGTGGTGTATGGGTCCGCCGCCGCGGCCGCCCACCTGCGCAAACATGGCGGCGCCCTGATCAACGTGGGCAGCGAGGTCTCGGACCGCGCCATTCCGCTGCAGGGCGCCTATTCCGCATCCAAGCACGCGGTCAAGGGCTACACCGATGCACTGCGCATGGAACTGGAAGCCGACGGCGCGCCCATATCGGTAACACTGATCAAGCCGGCCTCCATCGCCACCGGCTATACGGAACACGCGCGCAACTACATGGACGTGGAACCCCGGCTGCCGCCGCCGCTATATGCCGCCGACGCGGTGGCCCAGGCCATCCTGTACGCGGCGGAGCATCCGCGCCGCGATATCTTCGTGGGCAGCGCGTCCATGGCGGTGTCGTCCATGGGCCAGCGCATGCCGGGCCTGGCCGACCGCATGGCTGGCTGGCTGATCCGGCACCAGCGCAGCGACAAACCGGCAGGCGATCGCAGCGATGCGTTGTACGAAGCCGGCAGCCCCACCACCGCCGACACGGCGCGGCATGGCGATAACGCTCCGCGCGCACGCCAATCCAGCACGTATACCCGGCTGACCACTGGCGGCCGTGGCTTGCTGTGGGCGGGCGCAGCGGCGGCGCTGCTATGCGGCACCATGCTGACTGCCACGCGCGGCAGGCGCTGGCACTGAACCCGTATCCCTTTGCTTGTATGATCATTACGGCCCCGCCGCGGCGGCGGCCGTTTCCTTTTCAACTTCAGCGTGCAAGCATCTCATGACTTCCGGGAAAGACTCTATCGGCATGATCGGCGTAGGCCTGATGGGCCATGGCATCGCCAGCAACATCGTCAAGCACGGCTACCCCCTGGTGCTGCTGGATCATCCGGGCAACCAGCCGGTGGACGACCTGCTGGCCGCGGGCGCGGCCAAGGTGGCCAGCGCGGCGCAAGTGGCCCGCCAGGCGAATATCGTCATTCTTTGCGTGACCGGCACGCCGCAGGTCGAAGACGTGCTGTTCAATCCCGACGGCCTGCTGCAGGGCCTGCGCCCCGGCACCGTGGTCATCGACTGCTCCACCGCCATTCCCTCTTCCACGGAACGCATCGCGCAGGCGGTGGCCCAGGCCGGCGGGCAGTTCCTGGATGCGCCCATGACACGCACGCCCAAGGAAGCCGCCGAAGGCCGGCTGAACCTGATCGTGGGCGGCGACCGCGCCTTGTACGAACGCTGCGAACCGCTGCTGCGCTGCTACGCCGAGAACATCATGCACGCCGGCCCGGTGGGATCCGGCCATCGCATGAAGCTCATCCACAACTATGTTTCGCTGGGCTGCGCCGCCGTCATCGCCGAAGCGGCGGCCTGCGCACAGCGCGCGGGCATCGAACCCGGCGTGCTGGTGGACATACTGGCCAAGGGCGGCGGCGGCGGCGTGGCGCTGGAACGCCTGCGCCCGTTCCTGGAGTCGGGCGACGACTCCGGCCTGCGCTTCTCGCTGGCCAACGCCCGCAAAGACCTCAATTACTACACCACGATGGCCGGCGAGGCGGGCGCCGCGCATGGCGCCGCCGACGCCATCGAACAACTGTTCGAACGAGGCGCCCAGGCCACCCCGCCGCAGACCACGGTACCGCACCTGGTATCCGTGCTGGCGGAAAACAGAAGCTGATTGTTGCGCAACGTTCCCGCCCGCGTTGCGCCATTGGGCCGAACAGGTATAAGCTGGCCCAGGCCCCGCGGGAGGTACGCGCCACTGTCGCGCGCGCCGCGCCTGCCGTTCCGAACCTGCCGTCCACCATGAACCAAAGGGGAAGATCTTGCAGAACAAGACCGCGCCGGTTGCGCCGGTAACCTTCATCGGCTCCGCCCTCATTGCATTGGGCCTCATTTTCTACGCCGTCTTTGCGCCGGAAAGCGCCGCGGCCCGCTTCGACGCCGTCAATACCTGGATCATCAACGAGGCCGGCTGGTTCTACATGCTGTCGGTCGGCATATTCGTCATCTTCCTGCTGGGGTTGGCCGTCAGCCGGCTGGGCACCGTAAAGCTCGGGCCGGATGATTCCGTGCCCGACTACAAGTACGGAACCTGGGTGGCCATGCTGTTCAGCGCCGGCATGGGCATAGGCATCGTGTTCTATGGGGTGGCCGAGCCCATCATGCATTTTTCCCAGCCGCCTGCCGCCGAGCCGCACTCGGCGCAGGCCGCGCGCGACGCCATGGAGATCACGTTTTTCCACTGGGGAGTGCACGCCTGGGCCATCTACGCGGTGCTGGGCCTGGCCATGGCCTATTTCGGCTACCGGCGCGGCATGCCGCTGGCCATACGCTCGGCCTTCCATCCCATCCTGGGCGAGCGCGTGCATGGCCCCATCGGCGACTTCATCGATATCTTCGCGGTGGTGGGCACGCTGGCGGGCCTGGCCACCTCGCTGGGCCTGGGCGTGTCGCAGCTCAACGCCAGCATGAGCTACCTGATGGACATCCCCCAGACCCTGGGCACCCAGCTCATCCTGATCGGCATCGTCACCGTGCTGGCCACCATCACCGTGGCCACCGGCCTGGACAACGGCATCCGGCGGCTTAGCGAATTCATCATCCTGGTGTCCGTGGGGCTGATGCTGCTGATCCTCATCCTGGGCCCCACCCGTTTCCTGCTGCAGGCGTTCGTCGAGAATATCGGCCTGTACCTGCACGCCTTCGTGGCTCGCACGTTCCACATCAGCGCCTATGAACCCACGGAATGGATGGGCGACTGGACGCTGTTCTACTGGGGGTGGTGGATATCCTGGTCGCCCTTCGTGGGCATGTTCATCGCGCGGATCTCGCGCGGCCGCACCATCCGCCAGTTCCTGGTCGGCGTGCTATTCGCGCCCGCGGGCTTCAGTTTCGTGTGGTTCACCGTGTTCGGCGACCTGGCCATGTGGCTGGACATCAACGTGGCCAAGGGCGATATTTCCCGCGAAGTGGCGGCCAACCTGCCTATCGCCCTGTTCACGGTTTTCGACTACCTGCCCTGGTCGGGCCTGCTGGCATGGATCACCGGCCTGCTGGTGGCGGTGTACTTCGTCACGGCATCCGATGCCGGCGCCCTGGTGGTATCCATGATCACGTCCAAGGGCGACGAAGAACCGGCGCTGTGGCTGCGCATTTTCTGGGCCCTGGCCTGCGGCGGCGTGGCCGCCGGCCTGCTGCTGGCGGGCGGGCTCGAAGCGGTGCAATCGGCCGCCATCATCGCCGCTTTCCCCTTGTCGATCGTGATGCTGATCATGTGCTACGGGATTCTCAAGGGGTTGAACGACGAAGTCTTCATCAACCTCAGCCGCAGCCTGCCCACCGCGCCGCTCATTTCCTCGCAGGGCGGGCTGTCGCTGCGCCAGCGGCTGCACAGCATCGTCAGCCACCCCACCAAGACACAGGCCAACGACTTCGTCGACAAGACCGTGATGGAAGCCTTCGAACTGGTGGCCACCGAACTGAAAGCGCGCGAGATCCCCACCGAAGTGGCACGCCTGGATGACGGTGCCCAACTGACCGTCCTGCACGGCGACGGCACCGAAGACTTCATCTACGCGGTGCGCCTGGTGGGGCAACCCATCCCGGCTTTCGCCCTGAGCGATGGCGCCCGCCGCGAAGGCGAGAAGCGCCGCTACTACCGCACCGAAGTGTTCCTGAACAAGGGCGGCCGCGGCTACGATATCTACGGTTACCACAAAGACCAGGTGGTGGCCGACCTGATCAATCACTACGATCGTTTCCGCCACTACCTGTATTCGCTGCAGCCGAACGTGCCCGCCTGACCCGCACCGCGCCTTGGCACCGGGTCTCGCAGGCACTACCATGGATGCAGGGTTCGCCCGCGAACCCGCTTCCAGGAGCCGCGATGCCGCATTTCCTGCAACGCCGTCCGCCAGCGGCCCGCCGCGCCGCCGGCCTGCTGCGCGCG
>NZ_JAJMLX010000013.1 GCF_020991325.1 Bordetella petrii
CCTTCGGCGACAACTTCGCCTCGGACTTCGGCCACGCCGCCGCCGGCGTCATGGTCCTCATCGCCCTGGTCGCCCTCGGCCTGGCCGCCCTGTCGATCACGCTCGGCGCACGGCTCTCGCGCGGCGGCCAGGGCGTGCGCATCACGACCATGGTCTACGGCATCCTGGGCGCCCTGGTCGGCATCCTCATCCTGGCCACCGCGGCCGACGCCGGCAGCTCCAGCGCGGTGGGCACGGCGGGCGCGTTGCTTGCGGCGGCATGCGGGCTGCGGATGCCGTTGCGGTATGTGATGACGATTTTGCCGATTTGCCGCGATTGCTGCATATGGCGGAAGGCGTCGACCACGTCGTTCGCGTCGAATTCCTGGTAGGGCAGCGGGTGCAGGGCGCCCTGCGCGAACAGCGCCATCATGTCGCCGAACAGGCGGCGCGTCAGCGCCGGGCGTTCGTGCATCAGTTGGTCGGCGTCGATGCCGAAGTAGCTGATGTTGTTGCGGAAGGGGCGCAGCCCGATGCGTGTGTTTGCGTAGAAATCGCGCTTGCCTAGTTCCAGGAAGCGGCCGAAGGGCTTCAGTACCCGCAGATTGCGGTTGATGGCTTCGCCCGCCAGGGAGTTCAGCACCACGTCTACGCCGCGTCCGCCGGTGTCGGCCAGGATTTCGTCCGCATAGGCCAGCGAGCGCGAATCGTAGATGTGCTGCACGCCCAGCATGCGCAGGAAGTCGCGTTTTTCGTCGGACCCGGCGGTGGCGTAGATTTCCGCGCCGCGCCATTGCGCGAACTGGATGGCGGCGATGCCCACGCCGCCGGCGGCGCCGTGGATCAGCACTTTTTCGCCTTCTTCCAACTGGGCCAGGTGGTGCAGGGCGTAGTACACCGTGAAGAAGGTGCTGGGGATGGTGGCCGCGGCCTCGAAGGAAATGCCTTCGGGAATGTGTGCGATGGCGCTGGCCTTGGTCAGGACGCGGTTCGCGAAACTGGCGGGGCCGAAGCCCACGACGGCGTCGCCGGGCCGGTAATCGCCTTCGGCGTTCGCGCCCACGCTGAGCACGGTGCCGGCGAATTCAAGCCCAAGGGTGGGGCCGGCGAAGCCGTTTTCGATGGCTTCATCGGACAGCATGCCCAGGGCGTACATGACGTCGCGGAAGTTCAGGCCGGTGGCATGCACCTCGATTTCCAGCTCGTCCTCGGCGGGTGCCTGGACGGACCCGCTTTCCCAGCGCAGATTGCGCAATTGGCCGGGGAAGTCGAAGCCCAGGCGGATATGCGCGGCGGGGCTATCCGGCGCTGCCATTGAAGCGGCAGAGGGACGGGGCACGGTATGCAGGCGTGGTGCGTAGCGCCGGCCCTCGGCGGTAATGACGGCTTCTTGTTCGGCATCGGGCCAGAGCAGTTCGCGTTCCAGCGCGTCCAGCACGGCCGGGCTGGGAGACGCGTCGGGCAGGTCCAGCAGGCGCACGCCGAACTGCGCGGCTTCGTTCATCATGGTGCGGCCGTAGCCCCACAGCGCGGCATCGGCAAGGCCGGCGGCCTGGTGGGCCAAGTGCTGGGCCGCGCCGGCGGTGAAAAGCCACAGGATGGCGCTGCTGCCGCTGCGTTCCAGCCCTTGCGCGGCGGCGGCGGCCAGCGCGCAGCGGGCCACTTCGTGCTGCAGCAGGGCCTCGGGCGACAGCCCGTCGGCGCTGTGCGACAAGCCGTCCAGATGGATGACGCCATCGATTTGCGCCAACCGGGTCTTGGCCTGGCTGAGGATGGCGTCGATCTTGGCGGGATCGGTGTCGCGCTGGATGGCCACGCGGTGGCCGGCAGCGGTCAGGCGCGCGCCCAGGGTTTTGGCCAAAGCAGCGTCGCCTTCGTGGCGGCCGGCCAGTAGCAACCAGCCAGGTTGTACTGGCGCTGCCGCGTGCGTGGCCGCCGGTGCGGCGGTACCGGTTTCGCTGGCCGCGGTCGCGGCCGCGGTAAGCAGGTAAGGGCCGGACAGGGCGCCGGGTGCGAATTCGTGCAGTGCGCTGTCCGTGCAGTCTTGCTGCGCCAGCGCTTCTTGCCAGTAGCGCGCCGGATACTGGCACGAGGTATGTGTCTCGTCGCCAGCGGCGGCCCACCAGCCGGGCAGGGCGCCGGCCACGAAATCCAGCCAGGCGGCGGGATGAGTGCCAACCAGCAACAGTGTGCCGTTCACCTTCAGGCGTGCCCGCGCATGGTCGAGCATGCGCTGGGCGTCCTCTGCGCTGGACGCATCCGTATGCAGGATCACCAGGTCGTATGCGGCCGCGCCATCTTCTTCGCCTGAGGGCAGGGGGCCGCAACTGGCGTCTGGGTAGGCGTCGAGCGCGCGCTGCGCCTGTTCCAGGCCCGCGGAGGTTGCCGAGGCATGGTGATAATCGGCCAGGCCGAAATCCAATACCGCGCAGCAGTCCACCGCGAATGCCGGCCCATGGGCGCTGATTTCCAGCACGCCCAGCCGGGCGCCCGAGGGCAGGCTGGCTTGGGCATTTGCCAGCAACTGGCGCAGCGCCGCGCCCAGCCGTTGCCGGGCGTCCGCGCCCAGGATCTGGCGGCTGAGCGCGCCGGCGGAAAATTCTTGCGGCCAGATGGTGGCCAGGGTGGCTTGTCCTTGCAGCAGGGCCGCCAGGTGCAGGCCCACGCGCCCCACGGCTTGCACGATGTGGGCGTAATCGGGGTATTCGCGGATCAGGCTGTTCCAGATGTCGATGACATCGGGGGCCGAGTCGTCTTGCGCGGGTAATGTCCAGCCCGAGGGCGTGCGCTCGAGCAGGCCGGCATCGGTGGCGCGCGCCAGAAGCCGGCGCAGCAAGGGCGCGGTATCCGGCGAGGCCTGGCGGCAACGCTCGATGATGTCGTCGTAGACATGATTATTGCCTGGCACCAGTTCGCGCAGCGCGCGCACCAGGAAGCGGTCGCACAGGCTGTCGAGCAAGGGCTCGATTTCATGGGCATACCGCCCATGCGTATGGCCTTGCGCGGCGGCGGCCACAGTGGCGATGGCATTGGCGGCAGCCGGGGCGGACAGGCTGCTTTGGCGGGCAAGCGGGTCTTGTGCGTGCGGGCTGGGTACCCCGGTGTCGGCCAGGAAATCCAGGGCGCCGGTTGATGTTTTTGACAACCGGATGCTGCGGAAGCGGGCCTCGTGCACGGCGGCAATCTGCTTGCCGTTGGCGTCGTACAGCGCGAATTCCGCGGTCAGCGAATGCGGGCCGCGGCGCAGCAGGCGCGCGCGCGCATAGCGCGGCGCGCCCGCATTCAATTCCAGCGCCAGGCGACCGAGCTTGGCCGGAACGAAAGCCACGCCCAGGTGCATGGCGGGGTCGTCGCGCAGCAGCTGGATGATCAATTGAAAAGTGCAATCCAGCAGTGCCGGATGCAGATACGAATGGGCCACATCGGCCTGCACGGTGTCTGCGGGTTCCAGCACGGCCAGCACTGACTCCGGGGATTCCCGCCACCCATGTTGGATGGCTTGAAAGGCCGGGCCGTAGTCCAGGCCCACGGCGCGGGTAAGCTGCGCATGGGTATCGCAGGTGAAATCCGGCGCACGTTCGGGAGGCAGCGCCGCCGCCGTGGCAAGCAGGGCGGGACTGGCTTCGCGCAGGATGCGCGCGGTGGCGTGCTGGGCCCAGGGCTCGGTGCTGCCTACGTCTTTGGATTGCATGCGCAGGCTGCCATCCGCGGTATCCAGGCTGACGCGCAGGCGTTTGGAAGGCGCTGCCGCCAGCAGCAGCGGCGCGCGGATTTCCAGTTCTTCGAGTTCGACCCAGGCGCCAGGCTGCCATTGCGCGGCGGCGGCCAGGGCGATTTCGGCAAACCCCGTGCCGGGAAAAACCACGGCGTCGCCGACGACGTGGTCGGCCAGCCACGGCAACTGCACAGTATCGAGCTGGTTTTCCCAGATGCCCTCGTGCTGGCGCAGCGGATAGCCCAGCAAGGGGTGGACATTGGCGCGTTCGAGCTGGCCCAGCGATTCGGGCGTGACAGGATGCCAATAGCGTTCACGCTGCCATGGATATGCCGGCAGTGCGATGTGGCGGCCTTCCCAGGGGAAGAGGTCTTGCCAGTCGACCTGGGCTCCGCTGCACAAAGCTTGGCCCGCGGTGTCGCGGATCTTGGCGGGTTCGTCGTTGCCCCGGCTGGCGGTAAGCAGGACGCGGCCCTTGATATCGGCGGCCGCGAGGCTGTCGTTCACATACGAGCGCAGGACAGGATGAGGGCCGACTTCGATGTAGACGTTATCGCCGCGAGCTACTAGCGCGTCGATGGCGTGCTGGAAACGCACGGGTTCGCGGATATTGCGCCACCAGTAGACGGCGTCCAGTTCCTTGCCGTCCAGGCGATCGCCGGCGATAGTGGAGTAGAACGGCGTATGGCCGGCTTCGGGCGCCAGGCCGGCCAACGCTTCCTGAAGCGCTGGCCGGATCGAGTCCATGGCGCTGCTGTGGAAGGCGTAGTCCAGATCCAGCCGCTTGTAGAACACCTGGCGCTCGGCCAGGACGGCTTCGACGGTAGCCATGGCGGCGGGGTCGCCGGCCAGGGTGGCGCCGCGCCGGCTGTTGAAACCGGCGACGCACAGCGCATCGGTCAGTTGCAGTTCGGCAAGCAGCGCCTGGGCGGTGCCGCCGTCTATGCCGACGGCGGTCATGCAGCCCTGGCCCTTGGTGGTGCCCTGCAGCCGGCTGCGATGGAAAATGACCTGGACGGCATCGGCCAGGCTCAGGGCGCCGCAGGCCCAGGCGGCGGCGACTTCGCCCACGCTGTGTCCCACCACCGCGGTGGGACGGATGCCTCGCTGGGCCAGCATGCGGGTAATGCCCACCTGGATGGCGAACAGCGCGGGTTGGGCGATTTCGGTGCGTTCGTACTGGTTCGCGCTGTCGGCGCGCGCCAGTTCATCGGCAAGGCGGTAGCCCGCCAGGGGCGCGAAGCGGTTGTCGATTTCGTGCACCGCTTCGGCGAATATCGGTTCGGCCAGCAATTGGCGGCCCATGCCGGCCCACTGGGACCCGTTGCCGGAATAGACGAACACAGGACCCTGCGCGCCGGGAACGGCGCTGCCCGAGGCCACGCTGTAGCGGGGCGCGTCGCCTTCGGCGTATGCCTGCAGGGCCTGGGCAACGGATGCGCTGTCGGTGCCATACACCACCGCGCGTTCGGTGTGCCATTCGCGGCGCATGGTGGCGTGGTAGGCGGCGTCGTACAACGCGCGCGCCGGTTGGCCCTGCAGCACGGCGGCCAGGTTCCTGGCGGCGGCTTTCATGGCATCGGGGGTCTTGCCGGACACCAGGACCGGCACGGCAGCGGCATTGGCCAGTTTGTCGGCTTCATCATCGCCTGCGACAGGCGGGCTTTGCAGAATGACGTGCGCGTTGGCGCCGCCAAAACCGAACGAGTTGACGCCTATGGTCAACTGGCCCGTGCGCGGCAGCGCATGGTTCTCGGTGGCGACCGCGATATTCCAGCCATCGAAATCGATGGCTGGGTTGGGGGTTTCTATGCCGATGGTGGCCGGCACCACGCGGTGCTGCAGGCTGTATATGGCCTTGACCAGGCCGGCCACGCCGGAAGCGGCTTCCAGGTGGCCCAGATTGCTTTTGACGGAGCCGATGGGCAAGGGGTTGCCGGCCCCGCGCGGCTGGCCCAAGGCGGCACCGATGGCCCGGGTTTCGATGGGATCGCCCACCGCCGTACCGGTGCCGTGGGCCTCCAGGTAGTCGATCTTGGCCACGTCGATGCCGGCGCGTTCATATACCTGGCGCATCAGGGCGACCTGGGCATCGGCGTTCGGTACGGTCAGGCCGGATTTACGGCCATCGGTATTGACGGCGCTGCCTGGAACCACGGCCAGGATGTGGTTGCCGTCGGCAACGGCCTGGTCGTAGTCTTTCAACAGGAAAAGGCCGCCGCCTTCGGACCGCACGTATCCATCGCCCGAGGCGTCGAATACTTTGCAGCGCCCGTTGGGCGACAGCATCGAGGCTTTTGAGAAGGTGATGAACCCATAGGGGTGCAAATGCAGGCTGACGCCGCCGGCGATGGCAAGGCTGGTTTCGCCGGTGACGATGGCGCGGCATGCCTGGTGGAATGCCACCAGCGAGGAAGAGCAGGCCGTGTCCACGGCCATGCTGGGCCCATGCAGGTCAAATAAATAAGACAGGCGGTTTGCCGCGATGCTGGACGTATTGCCCGTGGCCATCGAGGCGTCGATGGCCTGGGTGTCGTCGGACATGCGGTAGGAATAATCCGCGCTGGCGATCCCGATATACACCCCGCAATCGCTGCCCCGCAGGGCGGACGGCTTGATGCCCGCATGTTCGATGGCTTCCCAGCACATTTCCAGCAGCAGGCGCTGCTGGGGGTCCATCAGGGCCGCTTCGCGCGGCGAAATGCCGAAAAAGTGCGCATCGAAGCCGGAGACGTCGCCGACCGAGCCGGCGGCGAACGTGTAGGCGGTGCCTGGATGGTCTTTGGCGGGATGCAGGTAGGCATCTTTTTGCCAGCGGTCGGGCTCGACTTCGGTGACCAGGTCGCGCCCGGCCAGCAGATCAGTCCAGTATTGCTCGGTGTCGGTTTGCGGAAACCGGAACGAGAGCCCCACGACGGCAACGCGCTTTGCCATGTATATCTTCCTTCGAACAACAGCTTTCGAGAGCTTTTTGGTTTTATTTTGCTATGGATAGACGACCCAGAAGCCGGGCATCAGGGGCCGGGCAGACTGTGTCTACAGGCAATGACCAGAAAAACTACCGCTGGCAGGCGGCTTGGCGGGTTTGAGATTAGGTGGTTCCTCGGTATACGGGGCCCAGGCTGCTGGGCAAATAGCTACGGCGGTTAGGGTGCCAGTGAAAAGCTGGGCCATTATGGGGGGTGAACGATGAAATTCGAGAACGCAGATTTTACTGTTTATAGTGCGCGGCCTAGTGAAAGCAGGCTGTTTGGCAAAATGCAGATACAAAACGCTGCTTAATGCCCAAGAGTTTGCGGCGCGCCTCCAACGCTTTGCCGATTCCTGCTCTTTATGTCGTTCTATGGGGTAGTTGGCACATTTTAGCTACCCGTTGTTTACAAGTGTTGTAACCAATTGAATGGGGCCAATGTAAATACCGGCAGGTGGGAAACCTTCGGTTTCCGGGGAAAAACACTGTTTTAAAGAAAAAGCAGGCTCTTTCCGCCCAAAAAGAGCAGGGCCCGCGAACGGGCCCCGCGGCGGGGCGGCCAGGCCGCCCATGCCTGCGTTTCTTATTTAACCGCCGTCTTGCTGCCGTCTTTATGCCAGGTGAATACCTGGAATTCGAAGTCGTTCAGGTCGCCCTGCTTGTTCCACGAAGTTTTGCCGATGGGGGTATCGAAGCTGTTGGCGTGCAGGTAGGCGGCCACCTTGGTGGGGTCGGTGCTGCCCGAACCCTTGATGGCTTCGGCGATGACCTGGGTGGCGGCGTAGGCGGTGAGCTGGAAGGCCCCGCTGGGGTTGCGCTTCTTGCTTTCGAAGGCCTTGACGATGTCGGCGTTGGCCGGATTCTGGGTGAAGTCGGCCGGCAGCGTCAGCAGCATGCCTTCGACGGCGTTGCCTGCGATGGCATTGATGTCGGGGTTGCCCACGCCTTCGGGGCCCATGAACTTGGCACTTACGCCTTGTTCGTGCGCCTGGCGCAGCAGCAGGCCCATTTCGGGATGGTAGCCGCCGTAGTAGACGAAATCGACGTTGTTGGATTTCAGCTTGGTGATGACGGCGGAATAGTCGCTGTCGCCGGCGTTGATGCCTTCGAACACCACGACCTTGACGCCGCCTTTTTCCAGGTTGTCTTTTACCGAAGTGGCGATGCCCTGGCCGTACGACTGTTTGTCGTGCAGCACGGCGACCGTCTTGGGCTTGATTTTTTCAAGGATGAATTTGGCGGCGGCGGGGCCTTGCTGGTCGTCGCGGCCGATGGTGCGGAAGATGAACTCGTAGTTCTTGCCGTCGGTGAGGGCGGGCGAGGTGGCCGAGGGGGTGACCATGACCACGCCTTCGTTGTTATAGACGTCGGCCGCCGCGATGGTGGCGCCGGAACACACATGGCCGACCACGAAGCCGATTTCGTCGTTGACGACGCGGTTGGCGGCCACAGGGCCCTGCTTGGGTTCGCAGCCGTCGTCGATGACCACGGTTTCAAGCTTCTTGCCGTCGATGCCGCCGGCGGCATTGATGCGTTCCACGGCGGTGTCCACGCCTTCGCGGACCATGGCGCCATACTGGGTGACCGGGCCGGTGGTGGGGCCCACCACGGCGATCTTGATGCTTTGCGCCTGCGCGCCGGCCGATACGGCCAGGCCCGCGGCCAGGCCGAGCGCGGCCAGGACCGGGGTGAGGCGGAATGCGTATTTCATGGGGATCTCCTTTGCTTCGTTATACCTATAAGCCGCTGGGGTGCGCCGGGGCGCACCAGGCTTGTGCAGGCAAGCATACCTGAAAGCCCGATGAATTTGCGCCGCGCGGGTACGCAATCGGCGGGGTGGCGGGAGCGGGGCGCTTTATGTGCATATGGGTATATGCAAAAGACGATTTATTCGTTTGCGTCTATAAGGGCGGAAGGCATTATTGGCGCCATGAGATTCCAACCGATTATCGTTCCTGGCTGGAAAGATTCCGGGCCTGGCCACTGGCAAAGCCGTTGGGCGGAATGCCTGCCGCATGCGCGGCGGGTGCGGCAGCCCGATTGGGAAACGCCCGATCCGGCGGTATGGAACGCCACGGTGGCGGCCTGTGTCGATGAGGCGGCTTGCCCGGTGCTGTTGATAGCCCACAGCCTGGGCTGCCTGGCGGCCGTGAACCTGCCGGTGCCGCTGCGGGCCAAGGTAGGGGGTGCATTGCTGGTGGCCCCGGCCGATGTGGAGCAAGCCGGCATGCCCGACTGCCTGCGCAGCTTTGGGCCGGTGTCCTTGCATTCCCTATCGTTCCAGTCGGTGGTGGTGGCGGGCGATGACGACCCTTATTGCAGCCTGGACCGCGCGCAGCAGTTTGCGCGTGCCTGGGGTAGCCGATTGGAAGTCATCCCCAGCGGCGGGCATATCAATACCGACAGTGGTTTCGGAGAATGGCCGCAGGGGCTGAAGCTGTTGTCGGCCCTGCGGCGGCGCGCGATCTGGCGCGTGGCCGCGCCGCTGCCGCGAGTGTCGCCGGTGCCGGGGGTGGCGGCGGCGCCTTGACCGCCGTGGGCGGGTGAGAGTGATGTCAGGCGCGCATGGCGCTACCTTAAGCGGCTTAGCCAGGGGTCTGGCTCCCGTAGGGTGCCTGACCCCGTCGTGTCGAGCCTGCGCATACATCGGTGTCTGACACCCCTTGCGGGGAGTCAGACACCCGACAGCGCACCGGCCTGAGAGTTAGGTGCCCTCGACGCGGCGCCCCGTATCCGTCTCGAACCAGTGCAGCGCATGCCGGCCGTCGGGGCCGATGGAGATCTGTTCGCCCGGCTTGGCCGATACCTCGGCCAATGCGCGCGTGGCGCAGCGCACGACCAGGGCGTTCTGGCCGCAGCGGCAATGCACCAGTTGTTCCGATCCCAGCGTTTCGACCATTTCCACTTCGGCACTGACGCCCTGGGCGTTCAGCAGCATGTGTTCGGGCCGCATGCCCAGGGTGACCGGGCGGCCGCGCACGGCGGCGGGTACTTGCAGGGGGGAGATGTCCAGGGCCACGCCGTCCAGCGTTTGCAGGGTGCCATCGCCAGCCACGTTGACCTGCATCAGGTTCATGGGAGGCGACCCGATGAAACCGGCCACGAAGGTGGAGGCCGGTTTTTCGAAGACTTCGGTGGGGGTGCCGATTTGCTCGGGCACGCCCTGGTACATGACGATCATGCGGTGGGCCAGGGTCATGGCCTCGACCTGGTCGTGCGTGACATACAGGCTGGTGGTGCGCAGCCTGCGGTGCAGCTTCATGATTTCCAGGCGCATGGCCACGCGCAGCTTGGCGTCCAGGTTGGACAGCGGTTCGTCGAACAGGAACACCTTGGGCTCGCGCACGATGGCGCGGCCCATGGCCACGCGCTGGCGTTGACCGCCGGACAGCTGGCGCGGCCGGCGTTCCAGCAGGGCGTCCAGTTCCAGGATCTGCGCGGCGGCCTGCACGCGCTTGCGGATTTCGTCTTTCGAGAATTTGCGGATCTTCAGGCCGTAGGCCATGTTGTCGAACACGCTCATGTGCGGGTACAACGCGTAGTTCTGGAACACCATGGCGATATCGCGCTGGGCGGGCTCGAGTTCATTGACGACCTTGTCGTCGATGAGGATCTCGCCGCTGGTGACGGTTTCCAGGCCGGCCACCATGCGCATCAGCGTGGATTTGCCGCAGCCGGAAGGGCCCACGATGACGATGAATTCGCCGTCTTGGACGTCGACGTCGATGCCGTGGATGACGGCAACGTCGCCCGCATAGGTTTTCTTGACGTTGCGAAAGCTCAGGGTAGCCATGGAGTGTTCTTGACCGGTATGAAGGTGGGGCGCGCCGCTATTTTTCGGTATCGACCAGGCCCTTGACGAACCATTTCTGCATCAGGATGACCACCAACGCCGGCGGGATCATGGCCAGCATGGCCGTGGCCATGGTGATGTTCCATTCGGTGACGCTGTCGCCGCCGCTGATCATGCGCTTGATGCCGATGACCACGGGGTACATGTTTTCCTGGGTGGTGATCAGCAGCGGCCACAGGTATTGGTTCCAGCCGTAGATGAACTGGATGACGAACAGCGCCGCGATGCTGGTGCGCGACAGCGGCAGCAGCACGTCGCGGAAAAAACGCAGCGGGCCGGCGCCGTCGATGCGCGCGGCCTCGACCAGTTCATCCGGCACGGTCAGGAAGAACTGGCGGAACAGGAAGGTGGCGGTGGCGGACGCGATCAGCGGCAGGGTCAGCCCCGCGTAGCTGTTGAGCAGGCCCAGGTCGGCCACCACCTTGTAGGTGGGCGCGATGCGCACTTCCACGGGCAGCATCAGGGTGACGAAGATCATCCAGAAGAAGAACATGCGGAAGGGAAAGCGGAAGTACACCACCGCGAAGGCCGACAGAAGGGAAATGGCGATCTTGCCCAGCGAGATCACCAGGGCCATGACCAGGCTGACATACAGCATGCGGCTGACGCCGGCGCCGGCCAGCGCGCGCGCGTAGTTGTCCACGAAGTGCGGGCCGGGCAGCAGCGACATGGGCGCGGCCGCGACTTCCTGCGCGGTTTGCGTGGACGCGACGAAGGTGACGTACAGGGGGAAGGCCACCAGCGCCACGCCGCACAGCAGGATCAGGTGGGCCAGGAAGTCCAGCCAGGGACGGCGTTCAACCATGGTGTCGTTGCCTTGTGATTTCAGTACTGGACTTTGCGGTCGATGTAGCGGAACTGCACCACGGTAAGCGTTACCACGATGGCCATCAGCACCACCGACTGCGCCGCCGAAGACCCGAGGTCCAGTCCGTGGAAGGCATCGCTGTAAACCTTGTACACGAGGATGGACGTGGCCGTGCCGGGGCCGCCCTGGGTGGTGGTGTCGATGACCGCGAAGGTGTCGAAGAAGGCGTAGATGATGTTCACCACCAGCAGGAAGAACGTGGTGGGCGACAGCAGCGGGAACACGATGGTCCAGAAACGCCGCGCGGGCGAGGCGCCGTCGATGGCGGCGGCCTCGATGAGCGAGCGCGGAATGGATTGCAGACCGGCCAGGAAGAACAGGAAGTTGTACGAAATCTGTTTCCAGACGGCGGCGATCAGCACCAGGGTGAGTGCCTGGTTGCCGTTCAGGCGCGGGTTCCAGGCCACGCCGGCGTTATGCAGCGCCACGGCCAGGATGCCTACCGAGGGCGAGAACAGGAACAGCCACAGCACGCCCACCACCGCGGGGGCCACGGCGTAGGGCCAGATCAGCAGAGTCTTGTACAGGCCGGCGCCGCGGATGACGCGGTCGGCCATGACGGCCAGCAGCAGGGACACGGACAGGCCCACGAAGGCCACCAGTGCCGAAAACACGGCCGTGACGCGCACCGAGTCCAGGTAATCGGGCTGGCGGAACAGGTCGGCAAAGTTCGCCAGGCCGACGAACTCGGACGACAGGCCGAAGGCGTCCTGCAATTGCATGGATTGCCACATGGCCTGGCCGGCGGGCAGGAAGAAGAAGATCAGCGTGATCGCGATCTGGGGGGCCAGCAGCAGGTAAGGCAGGGTTTTGTGCCGGAATACGACGCGCTTTTCCATGTAAGCACACCCTAGGGGAATTCAGGTAGGGGCGGCTTCCAGGAAGCCGCCCGGGTTGTTACTTGACGCTTTTTTCGAACTTCTCGAGCAGTTCGTCGCCGCGCGTGACCATGGTCTTGATGCCGTCTTGCGCGCTGACCTTGCCGACCATGATGCGTTCGATTTCCTGGTCCTGGATTTCGCGGATCTGCGGCAGGAAGCCCAGGCGCAGGCCGCGCGACTGAGCGGTGGTCTCGACGTTGAGCTGCTTGACGCCGATTTCGGTGCCGGGGTTCTTGTCGTAGAAGCCTTGCTTCTTGGTCAGTTCATAGGCGGCGCGGGTCACGGGCACGTAGCCGGTTTGCTGGTGCCAGCGGGCGGCGATTTCCGGGCTGGCCAGGAAGTGGAAGAATTCGGTCACGCCCTTGTAGACTTCGGGCGATTTCTTGGCGAACACCCACAGCGATGCGCCGCCGATGATGGTGTTTTGCGGCGCGCCCTGCACGTCGGCGTAGTACGGCAGGGTGGAGGTGCCGAATTCGAACTTGGCGTTCTTGGCGATGTTGGCGCGCAGGCCGCTGGAGCCGGTGATCATGGCGCACTTGCCGCCGATGAACAGCGAGTTGGGCTGGTCGCCACGGCCGCCGTACATGAAGATGCCGTCCTTGGCGAGCTTGGCCAGGTTGTCCAGGTGGCGCACGTGCAGGGGGGTGTTGAACGCCAGGCGCGCGTCCAGCCCGCCGAAACCGTTGTCTTGCGTGGCATACGGCACGTTGTGCCAGGCCGAGAAGGTTTCAAGCTGCACCCACGACGGCCAGGACGTGGTGTAGCCGCATTCCTGGCCCGCGGCCTTCAGTTTCTGGCCGGCGGCGGCCAGTTCTTCCCAGGTCTTGGGCGGTTTTTCTGGATCCAGGCCGGCCTTCTTGAAGGCGTCCTTGTTGTAGTAGAAGACCACGGTCGAGCTGTTGAACGGCATCGAGATCAGTTTGCCGTCCTGCGACGAGTAATAGCCCGCGACCGCGCCGATGAAGGCCTTGGGGTCCAGCGGCTGGCCGGCTTCTTCCGACATTTGCTGCACCGGCTTGATGGCGCCGCGGGCGTGCATCATGGTGGCGGTGCCCACTTCGAAGACTTGCAGGATGTCGGGCGCATTGCCGGCGCGGAAGGCGGCGATGCCGGCGTTCATGGATTCGCCGTAGTTGCCCTTGTAGACGGCATTGATCTTGTAGTCGGTGTTTTTCTTGTTGAATTCCTGGACCAATTCATTGACGCGTTCGCCCAGCGCGCCTTCCATGGAGTGCCAGAACTGGATCTCGGTGGCGGCATGGGCCGCCGTGCCGGCGAAGGCCGCCATCAGGGCGGCGAAGGTGAAGGCTAGACGCTGGGGTCGCATGGGGTGGTCCTCCGGTTGCGTGGGCGCGATGCGGGGTCTCCGGTCGCGAAAGAACACGACACCTTATGTATGGTTTGTGACAGAGACGTGACTTTTACACCAGCGGCGGGCCCTGTCAAATGTGGAATAGCGTACCGCAGCGGCCGCTATTGTGCCGGCATTAACGGGCGGCGGGTTGTTCGGCGGGCCGGGCCAGGTTCCACATCAGGGCGCGGAAGGGCGCCAGCATGCCAGCGTTGACGGCGAGCTTGATGGCCAGGTCGCCCAGCATCCAGGTTACCCAGGGCATGCCGGTGGCGGCGAAGGCCACGCTGAAGAAGACGGCGGTATCGAGCACGGCGCCAGCCGTGCCCGACAGCAGCGGCGCCTGCCACCAGCGGCGGTCGCGCAGGCGGTCGAAAATGCGGATGTCGGCCAGTTGGGCGCAGATGTAGGCCAGGCCCGATGCCAGGGCGATGCGTGGCGAGGCCACCCAGACGGAAATACCCACCGCCGCGGCAAAGCCTACCCAGGCCACCCGCCGGGCGGCCGCCGGCCCGAAGCGCCGGTTCAGCACGTCGGTAACCAGGAAGGCCACGGGATAGGACAGCCCGCCCCAGGTCAGCCAATCGTTCAGGGGGAACTGCACCAGGATGTTCGACCCCACCACGATCAGGCCCATGCAGGCCACCGCCACCACGAATTGCGGCGGGGTCATGGGCTGGAAGCGCCGCGCCGGTGTCATTGGCCGAACTCGTCCGCCAGTTCGCGCGAGCGGCGCGCGGCGGCATCGACCGCCTGGCCCACGATGTCTTTGAAGCCGGCCTGCTGGAATACCTGCAGCGCGGCCGCCGTGGTGCCGCCCTTGGAGGTGACGCGTTCGCGCAGCACGGCTGGCGGGTCTTCGGACTGGGCGGCCAGTTGCGTGGCGCCGGCCAGCGTGCCCAGCGCCAACTGGTGCGCCTGTTCAGGCGTAAGCCCGGCCGCCACGCCCGCGGCCACCAGCGATTCCAGGAACAGGAATACATAGGCGGGCCCGCTGCCGGACACGGCGGTCACGGCGTCGAGCGCGGCATCGTCTTCCACCCAGACCACCTGGCCCACCGAGCCCAGCATGTTTTCGGCCAACTCGCGGCCGGCCTGGTCGACGCCCGGCAGCGCCGCCAGCCCGGTGACGCCAGCGCCCACCAGCGCGGGCGTGTTGGGCATGCAGCGCACCAGGTTCTGCCACGGCGCGCCGGGTTCGCCCAGCCACTGCGCCAGCGTATCGGCGCGGATGCCGGCCGCCACGCTGATAACCAATGTGCCGGGTTGCAGCCACGGGCGGGTAAGGGCCACGGCTTCGCGCAATTGCTGGGGCTTCACCGCGTAGATCCATACCTTGCAGGCCTGCAGGGCGGGGTCGGGCTGAGCCGCCGCCGTGGCGCCCCGCTGGCGCCAGGCGTCCTGTGCGGCGGCATTGGGGTCGACGGCGTGCAGATTGCCGGCGGGGCAGGTCTTGCCGGCCAGGCCGCTGGCCAGGGCGGTGGCCATGTTGCCGCCGCCGATGAAGGCGATAGAAAGGTTCGGGTTCATGGGGGGCAATTGTAGCCGCCGGCCGCGCGCAAGCACGGTGTAAGGTTGATGTCAGATACTGGCGCCGCTTGCTTCTGGCGCGGTCTTCGGGGCCGGCGCCCGGTGGCGTGCGTCCCTTTTTTTGCGGGCTCGCAAAATATTGGGGATTACACGCAGTGACACCGGGGGGAGCACCTTTCAGAATACCGCCCACGCTGTACTTTTGCCCAAGAAGCCAGCAATGGGCGTGCCGGGCCGCCGGGTATCCCCCGGCGATGCCGATCCGTCCAAAGCTGCCCATCCCTATCGCCGGAGAATTCCGAATGAAGCTTCTGCATCGCGTTACCCCTGTCGCCATGGCTTTTGGCGCCTTGCTGCTGGCCGGCGCCGCCCAGGCGGCCGACACCATCAAGATCGGCATCCCCCAGCCCATGACCGGCCCCAACACCCAGTACGGCACGCAGATCCAGGCGGGCGCCCTGACCGCCATCGAAACCATCAATGCCCAGGGCGGCGTCAAGGGCAAGAAGCTCGAGCCCATTCTCATCGATGATGGCTGCGAACCCAAGCAGGCCGTGCCCGCCGCCAACCGCGTGGTGAATTCGGGCGCCAAGTTCGCCGTGGCGCACGCATGCTCGGGCGTGACCGTGCCGGCCGTCAACGTGTACGAACAGGAAGGCATCGTCGCCATTACCCCGGGCGCCACCTCGCCCCTGGTTACCGACACGACCAAGCCGCATTTCTTCTTCCGCACCATCGGCCGCGACGACCAGCAAGGCCCGTTCGCCGCGGGCTACATCGCCAATACCCTCAAGCCCAAGAAAGTGGCCGTGCTGCACGACAAGCAGACCTACGGCTCGGGCGTGGCCACCCAGGTGAAGGACACGCTGGAAAAGAACAAGGTCAACGTGGTGCTGTTCGAAGGCATCAACGTGGGCGACAGCGATTATTCGGCGGTGATCACCAAGCTGAAGTCGGCAGGGGTGGACTTGGTCTACTTCGGCGGCTACCACCCCGAACTGGGCCTGCTGCTGCGCCAGTCGCGCGAACAGGGCCTGAACGTGCAGTTTATGGGCCCCGAAGGCACCGCCAACCAGGACCTGGTTGCCATCGCCGGACCGGCCATCGACGGCCTGCTGGTGACGCTGCCGTCCGACTTCACCAAGCTGCCCGGCAACGAAGGCATCGTGAAGGCGTTCCGCGACGCCAAGCGCGATCCGGACGGCGCCTTCCAGATGCCGGCCTACGCGGCCGTGCAGATCCTGGCCAAGAGCATCGAGGCGGTGGGTGAAGACCCCGCCAAAGTGGCCGACTACATGCACAAGACCGCCTTCGATACGGCGATCGGCAAGGTCGAGTACGACGCCAAGGGCGACCTGAAAGACTTCGAGTTCGCCGTGTTCAAGTGGGACAAGGACGGCAAGAAGGCCCAGCTGTAAACACGCGCCGCCCCGGCCATCCGCCGGGGCTTCACGCACGCCCAGGTTTCCGGCTCCGGGTCATGCTACCGGGGCCGGAACCATTTGGAGCATAGGTATATCCATGTCAGACCTTATCCCCCAACTTACCCAGCAGATCTTCAATGGTCTTTCGCTGGGTGCGATCTACGCGCTGATTGCCATTGGCTACACAATGGTCTACGGCATCATCGGTATGATCAACTTCGCCCACGGCGAGATCTACATGATCGGCGCCTACGTGGGCCTGGTGACGCTGACCGCCATCGGCACCAACAGCGGCCTGCCGCTGCCGTTCGTGATAGCGGCGATGCTGCTGGTGGCCATTGTGGTTACCGGCATATACGGCTTCAGCGTGGAACGCGTGGCCTATCGGCCGGTACGCGGCAGCCAGCGCCTGGTGGCCCTGATCTCGGCCATCGGCATGTCGATTTTCCTGCAGAACTGGGTGGCCCTGGGCCAGGGCGCGCGCGACATGGCCGTGCCTTCGCTGATTTCCGGTTCCATTCAATGGGACATGGGTACGTCGTTCGATGTGACCCTGCCTTATTCGCGCATCATGATCATCGTGGTCACCGTGCTGCTGATGGTGGCCCTGTCGCTGTTCATCAAGTATTCCCGCATGGGCCGCGCGTCGCGCGCCTGCTCGCAGGACATGCACATGGCCAATCTGCTGGGCATCGACACCAACCGGGTCATTTCTTTCACTTTCGTGCTGGGCGCCATGCTGGCGGCGGTGGGCGGCGTGCTGATCGCCATCACCATCGGCAAGTTGAACCCCTTCATCGGCTTCCTGGCCGGCATCAAGGCATTCACGGCCGCGGTGCTGGGCGGCATCGGCAGCATTCCCGGCGCCATGCTGGGCGGCGTGCTGCTGGGCCTGGCCGAGACGCTGGCCGCCGCGTATATCTCGTCCCAGTACAAGGACATCGTGGCCTTCTCGCTGCTGGTGTTGATTCTGCTGTTCCGTCCTACCGGGCTGCTCGGCAAACCTGAGGTGGAAAAAGTCTGATGGCCAACAACACACTTAAAAATGCCACGATGGCGGCCATCCTGACGGCCGTGATCGTGATGCCGGTGTTCGGGCTGCAGCTGGTTCGCCAGGGTGCCCGCACCAATATGGAAACCCACTGGGACATGGTGGCGCTGGCCGCCGCGGTGGTGTTTTTTTTCCAGCTGCTGCGCCCCTGGCTGGCGCGGCCTTTCCAGAAACTGAAGACCAGCATCCCGGTGCTGCCGGCGGCGCCGGCCAGGGGCAACAAGTGGCTCATCGCGCTGCTGATCGCGGCCGCGGTGATCTGGCCTTTCTTCAGCGGCCGCAGCTCGGTGGACATTGCCACGCTGGTGCTCATTTATGTAATGCTGGGCCTGGGGCTGAACATCGTGGTGGGCTTCGCGGGCCTGCTGGACCTGGGCTTCGTGGGCTTCTACGCGGTGGGCGCCTATACCTACGCGCTGCTGTACCACTGGGCCGGCTGGGGTTTCTGGGAAGCGCTGCCGTTCGCCGGCGCCATGTCGGCGCTGTTCGGTTTCGTGCTGGGCTTCCCGGTGCTGCGGCTGCGGGGCGATTACCTGGCCATCGTCACGCTGGGTTTCGGGGAAATCATACGGCTGCTGCTCATTAACCTGAACTTCCTGACGGGCGGGCCCGACGGTATCTCGGGCATTCCCAAACCGTCGGTGTTCGGCATGGAAATGGCGCGCCGTTCCAGCGAAGAGGGCACGCGCACGTTCCACGAGATCATGGGCTGGACGTTCGACAACCAGCACATGGTGAACTACCTGTACCTGATGGCGCTGGCGCTGGCGCTGGTGACCTTGTTCGTGTCCACGCGACTGATCCGCATGCCGGTGGGGCGCGCCTGGGAAGCCTTGCGTGAAGACGAGATCGCCTGCCGCTCGCTGGGGCTGAACCCCACGCGCATCAAGCTGTCGGCGTTTACGCTGGGCGCCATGTTCGCGGGTTTCGGCGGCGCCTTCTTCGCCGCGCGCCAGGGCATGGTGAATCCGGAATCGTTCACTTTCATCGAGTCGGCCCTGATCCTGGCGATCGTGGTGCTGGGCGGCATGGGTTCGCAGGTGGGGGTGATTCTGGCCGCCATTCTGCTGACAGTGCTGCCGGAAGTGGCGCGTGAGTTCGCCGAGTACCGCATGCTGATGTTCGGCCTGGTCATGGTGCTGATGATGATGTGGCGTCCACAGGGGCTGTTGCCCATGAAGCGTCCCCATGTGGAGCTGGCCAAATGAGTGAAGCATTGTTGAAAGTATCCGGCCTGACCATGCGGTTCGGCGGCCTGCTGGCCGTGGACAGCGTGGGCTTCGAGGTGAAGCCCGACGAGGTGTTTGCCATCATCGGGCCCAACGGCGCGGGCAAGACCACGGTGTTCAATTGCGTGGGCGGTTTCTACAAGCCCACCGCCGGCGACATCGTCATGGACGGCAAGCCGATCACCGGCCTGCCCAGCCACAAGGTGGCGCGCCACGGGCTGGTGCGCACGTTCCAGAACGTGCGCCTGTTCAAGCAGCTGACGGTGCTGGAAAACCTGCTGGTGGCGCAGCACACCCAGGTGGAAGCGCGCCTGCTGCCGGGCCTGCTGAAGCTGAAGTCGTACCGCGAATCCGAGGCCCAGGCCTTGTCGCGCGCGGCGCAATGGCTGGATTTCATGGGCCTGCGGCAGTATGCCAACCGCGAGGCGGGCAACCTGGCCTACGGGCACCAGCGCCGGCTGGAGATCGCGCGCTGCATGATCACCAAGCCGCGGCTGCTGATGTTGGACGAGCCGGCCGCCGGCCTGAACCCGCAGGAAAAGCGCGACCTTCAGCAACTGATCGACCAGTTGCGCCGCGAGTTTGGCGTGGCGGTGCTGCTGATCGAGCACGATATGAGCCTGATCATGGGCATATCCGACCGCATTCTGGTCATGGAGCACGGCAAGCCCATCACCACCGGCACGCCCGGGCAGGTGCGCACCGACGAGCGCGTCATCAAGGCGTATCTGGGGGAAGAATGATGCTGAAGCTGGAAAACATTCATACGTACTACGGCGCCATCCAGGCGCTGAACGGCGTGTCGGTGGAGGTGAACCAGGGAGAGATCGTGACCCTGATCGGCGCCAACGGGGCCGGCAAGACCACGCTGCTGATGACGGCTTGCGGAAACCCGCGGGCGCGCGAGGGCACCATTACTTTCCAGGGCGAAGACATCACCCAGAAAGACACGCATCACATCATGCGCAGCGGCATCGCCATTTCGCCGGAAGGCAGGCGCGTGTTCAAGGACCTGACGGTGGCCGAGAACCTGATGATGGGCGGCTTCTTCGCCAACCGCGAAGCCATCCAGGCGGGGATCGAACACGTGTACACGCTGTTCCCGCGCCTGAAAGAACGCGCGGCGCAGCGCGCGGGCACCATGTCGGGCGGCGAGCAGCAAATGCTGGCCATCGGCCGCGCGCTGATGACCCAGCCCAAGCTGCTGCTGCTGGACGAGCCCACGCTGGGCCTGGCGCCGCTGATCATTGCGCAGATCTTCGACATCATCCGCACCATCCGCGAGCAGGGCGTTACCGTGTTCCTGGTAGAGCAGAATGCCCACAAGGCGCTGCAAGTGGCCGATCGCGGCTATGTGCTGGAAAACGGCAGGGTGGTGCTGCAGGACACGGGGGCCAACCTGCTGGTCAATGATGACGTGCGAAAGGCGTATTTGGGTGGGTAGTCATGGGGCGGTGTCTGGCACCCTGGCGGGAGCCAGACACCCGTCAGTACCGGTGCAAGCTCGCCACGGCGGCTTAACGTGATCCCATGGGTGTCTGGCTCCCTCTGGGTGCCAGACACCGCAACACCGCAACACCGCCCGGTTTCCCGGGCCTTTGCGCGCCGTTACGCGGCCTTGCGCTGCAGTGGTTCCTGGAAGTACTGGTCGATGGCGGCGCGGGCCAGGGCGTCGATGGAATCCGTAACGGGAACCCCCAGCCCTATCCGTTGGTCATGGGGTATGGCCAGCGGCAGTTCGGTGCAGCCCAGCACCACGGCGTCCGCGCCGCGGGCCTGCAGCAGTTGCACGCCCCGCACGGCGGGCGCCAGGGCCGAAGCCACCTGGTTGCCTTTCACGGCCCGTATGGGGGCGGCACAATAGCGTTCGATCTCGCCGGCGTCGGGCACGATGCATTCGAAACCGTGGCGTTGCAGGCGGGCCTGGTACAGGCCCAGCGCCAGGGTGGCCGGCGTGCCCATCAGCCCGATGCGCCCCCCCTGCAAGCCCAGGCGCTGCAGGTCTTGCGCCACCGCGTCGATGATGTGCAGGATGGGCAGCGTAGTGGCCGCGGCCAGCTGGTCGTACCACAAGTGTGCGGTATTGCACGGAATGGCGATGATGCTGGCGCCGGCCGCTTCCAGGAAACGCAGGCCTTCCACCATATGGGGCAGGGGGTCTTCGCCGCCGCGCATGCGCGCATCGCTGCGGTCGGGGATACGCGGATCGTTGCGCAGCAAGGTGGGAATGTGCTGCTGGTCGGTGGCCGCCGGGGTCAGGGCGGCCAGGCGCAGCGCGAACGCCGCGCCGGCCAGCGGCCCCATGCCGCCCAGCACGCCCAGGTAGTTGGGGCGGCTTGCGGTCATGCCGCCGCCCGCGTCAATACCTGGCCGGGGCGGGCGGTGCCCGCCTGGCTGCCGTTCCATACTTGCTGGCCATTCACCCATACGCCATGTATGCCTCGGCTGAGCTGCAGGGGTTCGTTGAAAGTGGCCGTGTCGGTGACGGTGGCCGGGTCGAGCAGCACCAGGTCTGCGTAGTAGCCGGGGCGCAGCAGGCCGCGCTGGGGCAACCCGTATTGCTCGGCCGCCAGGCCCGTCATTTTGTGGATGGCGGCTTCCAGGCTGAGCAGATTCTGTTCGCGCACCATGGTGCGCAGCACGTTGGTGAAGGTGCCCCATTGGCGCGGATGCGGATGCGGGTCGAACGGCAGCCCATCGGATCCCACCATGGTCAGCGGATGCTGGAAGATGCGGTTGACGTCGTCCGGATCCATCAGGAAATAAATGGCGCCGGCCGGCGCCAGGCGTTCCAGGGTGCCCGCTTCATCCATCCCCAGTTCGGCCATCACGTCGGAAAAATCGCGGCCCGTGGCGTCGGGGTAGCCCTTGGACCAGGTGATCATGGTGCGCTGGGCCAGCTTGACGCGGTCGAGCCGCAGCATGGTGGACGTGGCCGGATACGGATGGCAGTCCAGGCATACCGGCTGTTGCGCGGCGGCTTGCGAGATCAGGTCCAGTGTTTCGCGCGAGCGCCCGTGGTTGCGCGCGCCCGCCAGCTTGTGGTGCGAGAACACCACGCGGCAGTCCAGGGCGCGGCCGATCTGCAGCGCCTCTTCCATGGCCGGCACGATGTGGTCGGCTTCGTCGCGCAGGTGCGTGGCGTATACCCCGGCGCGGCCGCGCAGGGGCAGGCACACATCGATGATTTCCTGGGTGGGGGCGGCCTGTGCGGGAGGGTAGAAGGTGCCGGTGGATACGCCGCGCGCGCCGGCATCCAGCGCTTCCTGCAGCAAGGCGCGCATGCGGGTGATTTCGCCGGCATCGGCGGCACGCGTGGTGTCGTCCATGACGGCCACGCGCAAGGTGGTGTGGCCCACCAGGGGCACTACGTTCACGGCGGCGGGGGCCTGGCGCAGGGCCTCGATCCAGTCGGCGAAGGTGCCAAAGCGGAACAACGCTTCCGGGCCCAGCAGGTCCAGCGGCTGCGGAATGGCGCGGTTGGCCAGCGGCGCCAGGCTGATGCCGCAGTTGCCGGTGACCACGGTGGTGATGCCCTGCGACACCTTGGGCGTCATGTCCGGATGCGCCAGCAGGTAGCCGTCGTCGTGGGTGTGCGAATCGATGAAGCCAGGCGCGGCGGCCAGGCCTTGCGCGGCTATGATGGGCACCCCATCGGGGAAGGCGAAATCCCCCACCTGGGTGATGCGCTGTCCCTGGACAGCGATATGGGCGCGGTAGGGCGCCTGGCCGCTACCGTCGACGACGGTGGCGTCCTGCAGAATGAAGTCAGCGTGCATGCAGCGTGTCAGTGTTTCGCCGCGCGCAGCGCGCGCGGCGCTTGGGGGAGGTCGCTTCAGTCCAGTTTCTTGATGCCGGCGTCGGCGATGATCTGCCGCCATTTGGCCGTTTCACTGTCCATCAGGCGCTTGAAGTCGGCTGGCGACCCCTGCGCGGGCACGGCGCCCAGCTTGGCCAGCCCTTCGCGCACGGCGGGGGCCTGCAGGGCGCGGCCGATGGCGGCGTTAAGCTGCTGGACGACTTCCGGCGGCGTGCCCTTGGGCGCCACTACGCCGCCCCAGGCGATGGTTTCGTAGCCTTTCAGGCCCAGTTCGTCCAGCGTGGGCACTTCGGGCAGCAGGTCCAGCCGCTTCATGCTGCTGACGCCCAGGGCGCGCACGCGCCCGCTCTTGATCAGCGGCACTGCTTCGGACGAGTTCACGAAGATGAAGTCCAGGCGTTCGCCCAGCAAGTCCTGGATGGCGGCCGGGCCGCCGTTGTAGGGGATGAAGGTGACATCGACCTTGGCCATGCTTTTGAACAGCTCGCCGCCCATATGGCCGGTGGTGCCCACGCCCGACGCCCCGTAGGACAGGCGGCCGGGGTTGGCGCGGGCGCGTTCGATCAGGTCTTGCACGCTCTGGTCGGGCGAGCCGGCCGGCACAATCAGCACGTTGTACAGGTCGAACAGATGGGCCACCGGTTCCAGGTCGGCATCCACGTCGTAAGGCAGTTTGTTGAACAGCGAGCGGTTCACGGCCAGCGTGTTGATGTTGCCGTAGCCGATGGTGTAGCCGTCGGGCGCCGCGCGCTTGATGAGGGATATGCCGATATTGCCGGCCGCGCCCGGGCGGTTTTCAACCACCACGGATGTGCCCAGATCCTGGGCCAGCTGGCTGGTGACCAGGCGGGACAGCACGTCGGGCGAACCGCCGGCGGCCGAGGGCACCACGAAATTGATGGGCTGGTCGGGCCAGGCATGGGCGCCGGACACCATGCCGGCGGTAAGGGCCAGGGCGGCCAGGCCGCGGGACAACATGCGTTGCATTTTCGTATTCCCCTTGTGGTTGTTTGACAGCCCGGGCAGGTTAGCACCGGGGCACGCGCAGCCCCTCATCGAAAAATGTCCCCGTCCTATAATCCGCCGTTATCGGCCACAGGGGAAAAAACGCATGAAACCGCAGCCCATCGACGCGACGGCAAGCACGCCCGGCGATGACGCGCGCATCGCGCCGCCGCTAAGCCTGCGGCAGATCGAAGTGTTCCGCGCCATCATGGTGGCGGGCTCGATCAGCGGGGCCGGCCGCATGCTGCATGTGTCACAGCCAGCCGTCAGCCGGGTGCTGGCCTTGACCGAAACCCGGCTGGGCTATCCCTTGTTCGAGCGCAGTAAAAGCCGCCTGCTGCCCACGCCCGAAGCGCTGCGGCTGTATGGCGAAGTAGAGCAGGTGTATGGCGGCATCCAGCGCGTGAACGACCTGGCGGCCAGCCTGGGGCGGCGCGGTTCGGGGGTGTTGCGGGTGGTGGCCAGCGCCAGTTTCGGGCAGGGCCTGATCCCGCGCGCCATGGAGCGCTTCCTGGCCCGCAACCGCAGCGCCAGGGTGGATTTCCGCAGCGTTACCTTCGATGAAATGGTGGGCTATTTTCTTAGCGGGCGGGCCGACGTGGGGATTTCCATGTCGTCGCCCGACCATCCCAACCTGAGCTCGACCCGCGTGGGCGAAGACGCCATCGTCTGCGTCATGCCGCCGGACCATCCCCTGGTCGGCCGCGAGGTCGTGCACGCGGCGGATTTTTCGTCCGCCAGCTGGATAGGCTACCCGGAGGGCACGCCGCTGGGGCGCGCGCTGGAAACATTCTTCGGCGCCGGGCCGGTGTGTCCGCCAGCCATCGAAGTGCATTCTCCGGTGACCGCGCATGCTTTCGTGCAGCAGGGGCTGGGGCCGGCGCTGGTGGACGGCTGGTGCATTCCGCCGGAATCCACGGTAGTGCAGAGGCCGATCGAGCCGCCCGCGCAGGTGGAGATCTGGGCCACGCATTCGAACCTGGCGCCCTTGCCCCTGCTGGGGCGGCGCTTTTTGTCCGCGCTGGGAAGCGTGCTGGCGGACACATCGAATTTTGTGCGCCAGGCATAACCTGGCGCTATCGCGCGGCCGCTGGTTTTTGTGGGCATGGGCTGCAAACCCTTGCGGGCCGCGGCTTTGCGGCATGCCTTGAGTTTGGCGCGGGCCGGCGGGCGGCGGTTTACGCCGGCGCGCGGGCCCGGCATGCTTGCGCTTTTTCGCATCGTACGAAGGAGTGCAGAGCATGAGCAAGGGGCAACGCAAGATCGGCTTGGCCGTGGCGCAGATGGGGCCGGTGCACCTGGCCGACAGCCGGGCCGCGGTGGTGGCGCGGCTGGTGGAGATGCTGCGCGAGGCTCATGGCCGGGGCGCGCGGCTGGTGGTGTTTCCCGAATTGGCATTGACCACGTTTTTCCCACGTTACTGGATGAGCGACGCCGACGCGCAGGAGCGCTTCTTCGAAACGCAGATGCCCAACGCGGACGTGCAGCCCCTGTTCGACGAGGCGCGCAAGCTGGGCGTGGGCTTTTACCTGGGCTATGCGGAACTGACGCCGGAAGGGGTGCCTTACAACACCGCCATCCTGGTGGACACATCGGCCCGCATCGTGGGCAAGTACCGCAAGGTGCACCTGCCCGGGCACGACGACCACAAGCCCGATGCGCCGTTCCAGCACCTGGAAAAGAAGTTCTTCCGGGTGGGCGACCAGCCGTTCGGCGTCTGGGACACGATGGACACCAGGATAGGCATGTGCCTGTGCAATGACCGCCGCTGGCCCGAGACGTGGCGGGTAATGTCGCTGCAGAGCGCGGAACTGGTGGTGCTGGGCTACAACACGCCGTCGGTGAATATCCACTGGCCCGAGCCCGTGCATTTGCGCATGCACCATCACCTGATTACCCTGCAGGCCAGCGCCTACCAGAACTGCGTGTGGGCGGCGGCTGCGGCCAAGTGCGGCTCGGAAGACGGGCACCACATGATAGGCGGCTCGGTGATCGTGGCGCCTTCGGGCGAGATCGTGGCCCAGGCCAGCACGGAAGAAGACGAGGTGATCGCGGTGAATGCCGACCTGGGCCTGGCCGAGACGTTCCGCCGCCATGTATTCGATTTCGCCCGCCATCGGCGCCCGGAACACTACGGGCTGATCGTGGAACGTACCGGCCCGGGCGAGCCGCTGCCGCGGGATTGATGCCGGTGCCTGGCGCCCGTCAGGGCGCCGGACATCGTTATGCGCCAAGGCAGTCTCAGCAGGACGGTGTCTGGCACCCCGGCGGGAGCCAGACACCCGGCTGCTATCAGGTATCAAGTTCCGGCAGTTGCCTGATACCGTCTTACTGCAGGCCTTCGGCCTTCAGCGCGGCCTGCACGCCGGGGTCGGCTTCCATGCGCTGGAAGAAGGCCGCCAGGTTGTCCATGCCGGACAGGTCGATCTTCTTGCCGTGCGCCCAGCGCAGCACCACGTACAGGTATGGGTCGGCGATGCTCGGCGCGGCGCCGGTAAGGTAGGGCTTGCCGGCCAGCTGGGTATCCAGGTGGCCGAACAGGGTGCGCAACTGGGCGGCGGCGGATGCGCGCAGTTGTTCCTGCGCGGGTTCGTCGGCCAGGTAGCGCTGCGCGCCGAACAGCAGCGAGAAGGTGCGGTGGACGTCGGAATTGATGAAGCCCAGCCAGCGCCGCGCTTCGGCGCGCGCGGCGGCGCTGCCGTCGCCCGTCAGCTTTAGTTGCGGCGCATGTTCCGCCAGGTATTCCAGGATGGCGGCATTCTGGGTCAGCGTGGTGTTGCCGTCGACCAGCGCGGGAACGGCGCCCAGCGGATTGATCTTCAGGTAGGCGGGCTGCTTCAGCTCGTCGCGCGACAGCTTGTGCGTTTCGTAGGGCTGGCCTATCCATTCCAGGATGATGTGCGATGCCAGCGAGCACGCGCCGGGCATGTAGTACAGTTTCATGAGCGATATCTCCAGAAGAACAAGACGGCTTCCGGCCGTGCGCCTATGGTACGCCACCATGCGGGCGCCGGCAGCCGCTGCTTTCCTTGCCGACAACCCGATCATCGACGCTGCCGCGGGAGGTTTTTCATGTCGAGATTGCGATCAAGCCGGGCCGTGCTGCCCATCTTGCGCGGGGCCGCCTTCGCGGCGGTATTGCTGGGCGCCACGGCGCCCGGTGTGTTGTACGCCCAGACCCAGGCCCAGGCCGCCACTGAGGGCAAGGTCGAAACCACTGAGCTTGCCAAGGGCCTGGAACACCCCTGGTCGCTGGCTTTCCTGCCCGATGGCGGCATGTTGATCACGGAACGGGCCGGCCGCCTGCGGCTGCTGGATGCGCAGGGCAAGTTGTCGGAGCCCATTGCCGGCCTGCCCAAAGTGCATGTAGACGGGCAGGGCGGCCTGCTGGACGTGGTGCTGTCGCCCGGCTTTGCGCGCGACCGCCTGGTGTATTTGTCGTACGCCGAGTCGGACGGCGATCGCAGCGGCACGGCCGTGGGACGCGGCAAGTTGTCCGAAGACGGGCGCGGCCTGCAGGATTTCACGGTGATTTTCCGGCAAGAGCCCAAACTGTCCAGCGGACAGCATTTCGGCGGGCGGATGGTGTTCGGGCAGGACGGCCTGCTGTTCATTGCGCTGGGCGAGAACAACCGCCTGCCCACCGCGCAGGATCTGGACAAGCTGCAGGGCAAGATCGTGCGCATCAAGCCCGATGGCTCGCTGCCCGAGGGCAACCCCCTGGCTAACCGCCAGGGCGCGCGCCCGGAGATCTGGACCTACGGCATGCGCAATCCGCAAGGCATGGCGCTGAATCCATGGACGGGCGAATTGTGGGAACACGAACACGGCCCGCGCGGCGGCGATGAAATCAACATCATCGAGCCCGGCAAAAACTATGGCTGGCCGCTGGCCACCTACGGCATCAATTATTCGGGCTTCGCCATTCCCGAGGCCAAGGGCCAGGCGCTGCCGGGCATGCAGGGCCCGCTGTACTGGTGGAAGAAGTCGCCGGCCATCAGCGGCATGGCCTTTTACGATGCCGACCGTTATCCGGCCTGGCGGGGTTCGCTGTTCATCGGCGCCTTGGCCGAGCAGGCGCTGATACGCCTGCAGCTTGAAGATGGCAGGAAGGTGGTGGCCGAAGAGCGCCTGTTAACTGACCTGGGCGCGCGCATCCGCGATGTGCGCGTGGGGCCGGACGGCGCGGTGTATGTGCTGACGGACGCGGGCGACGGCGCGTTGCTGCGCCTGGCGCCCGCCGGCAACCAGGGAGACGGCAAATGAGCACCTACGAACTGATCGGCTCGCGCGGCTGCGGATCGGCCATTGTGGAAATGGCCCTGCACTTGGCCAACGTGCCGTACACACTCACCGACCTGCCATACCTGAAGGCCGGCCCCGGGCGCGAGCGCCTGCTGCGGCTGAACGTCACGGGCCAGGTGCCGACGCTGGTCCTGCCCAGTGGCGAGGTCATGACCGAAAGCGCGGCCATGGTGCTGCACCTGAACGACGTGGCGCCGGCCGCCGGGCTGGTGCCGCCGGCCGACAGCCCGGACCGCGCCCGGTTCTGGCATGTGCTGATGCGACTGATCGGCGCGGTGTATCCCACTTTCACCTATGCGGACGACCCGCCCAAATGGACCACCGAGGGCGAGCCGGCCGAACTGCTGCGCACGCGCGTGCATGCGCGCCGGGCCGAACTGTGGCAGGAAATCGACCGCATTGCCGGCGCGCCGCATGTGCTGGGCCGGCGGTTCAGCGCGCTGGATTTGTATGTGGCGGTAATGATCCGCTGGCGCCCGGGGCCTACATGGTTCAAGGCCTGCTGCCCGGCGTTGTACGCGGTGGCCGAACAGGCCGCGGCGCAGCCGGATGTGGCGAAACTGCTGGCGCGGCATTTCGACCCGCCGCTGGAATAAGGACTGCGCCGGCGGGCCCGGCGCAAGGCGTTATGCGGCGCGCCAGGCCGCCCAGGCCACCATTGCCCAGGCCGCCAGGAAAGCCACGCCGCCCAGCGGGGTGATGGCGCCCAGCCAGCGCGTGCCGGTCAGCGCCAGCACGTACAGACTGCCGCTGAACAGCACGATGCCGGCGAACATCACGGCGCCCGCCGTGGACAGCAGCGTCGATCCGAATCGCGCGCCCAGCAGGGCGATGATGAACAGCCCCATTGCGTGGACCAGGTGGTAAAGCACGCCGGTTTGCCATACGGCCAGCAGTTCGGGGGTGACGATGCGCTTGAGCCCGTGGGCGCCAAACGCGCCGGCGCCCACGGCTGCGATCATGTTCAGGGCGGCCAGGATGGCCAACTGCCGGTCGGTCATGGATGAGTCCTTTGCAATGGGGAAGGCGTGGCGCGTGGCGCCGCTATGCCGCCAATACCGCGCGCCCCACGACTTTACCCTGCCGCAGCGCCCCCAGCACCGCGTCGGCTTCGGACAGGGCGTAGCGCGTGACGGGAATCTGCGGCACCTTGCCATCGCGCACCAGCGCCATGAGTTCGCGCAGTTCCTCAAGGTTGCCGACATAGCTGCCCAGGATAGACAGCGCTTTCAGGGGGATGAGGGCCAGCGGCCAGTTGGACCCGCCGCCGAACAGGCCCACCACCACCAGTTTGGCGCCCTTGGCCAGGCAATCGAAGGCCAGGCTGGTGGTGGCGGGCGCGCCCACCAGGTCGATGGCGCCGTACAGCGGCTGCCCGCCGGCCGCTTTCGACAGTTGCGCGGCGGCATCGGGCGCGGCGCCGTCCACGGCCGCCAGGGCGCCGGCATCCAGCGCCGCCTGGCGCTTGGCTGGATCGATATCCACCACGATGGCGCCCGCACCGCCTAGCGCTTTCAGCAGCGATAGGCACATCAGGCCCAGGCCGCCCGCGCCAAAAATCACGATGGGATGCTTGCGGTACAGGTCGGAGCCCAGTTTCTTCAGCGCCGAGTAGGTGGTCAAGCCCGAACACGCATAGGGCGCGGCCAGGGCCGGATCAAGGTCGCCGATGTCGATCAGGTAGCGGGCGTGCGGAACCAGCATGTATTCGGCGTATCCGCCTGGGCGGTGCACGCCCAGGCAGGCCGGCGCCGCGCAATGGTTCTCGCGGCCGTCCAGGCACACCGCGCATTTGCCGCAGCCTATCCAGGGGTACACCAGGTAATTGCGATCGGGCTGGACGTCGCCGGCGTCGGGTCCGGCCGAGGCCAGCGTGCCCACGGTTTCGTGGCCCATGGTCAGGGGCAGGGACACGCCGCGGTCTTTCAGGGTAAGTGTGCGGCCCTGGCCGAGGTCGTAGCCGCCTTCCCACAAGTGTATGTCGCTGTGGCATACGCCCGCGGCACGTACTTTCAGCAGTACCTGGGCGCCCTGCGGTTCTGGCATGGGCATTTCGCGCAGTTCGAGCGGAGCATGGAAATCGACGACGCAGTAGCACTTCATGGGGGTGTCTCCTGGTGAAATCAGGGGTGCCGGCGTATCGGGCGCCGGATCAGTGTGGATTTGCCGAACAGGCTTTGCACCAGGTCGGTGGCCAGTACGGCGGTTTTGTTGCGCACATCCAGCGCCGGGTTCAGTTCGACGATGTCCAGCGAACCCAGGCGGCCGGTGTCGGCGATCATTTCCATGCATAGCTGCGCTTCACGGTAGGTGGGGCCGCCGGGAATACTGGTGGCCACCGCGGGCGCGATTTCCGGGTCAAGGAAATCCACGTCGAAGCTGACGTGCAGGTGGGTGTCGGGGGTAAGGCCGGCCAGGGCTTCCTCCATGACGGCGCGCATGCCGATTTCGTCGATGCTGCGCATGTCGTAGATGCCGATGCCGGCCGCGTCGATCAGGCGCTTTTCGCCTTCGTCCACGCTGCGTATGCCGACCTGGCGGATCCAGGCGGGCTGCAGGGCGGGTACGTGGCCGGCCAGGGATGTCAGGGCCTGGGGGCCGTGGCCGCACAGGCAGGCCACCGGCATGCCGTGCAGATTGCCCGACGGTGTGAGGTCTTGGGTGTTGAAGTCGGCGTGCGCGTCCAGCCACAGCACGCGCAGCGGCTTGCCGGCGCCCTGGCAATAGCGGGCCACGGCGCTGATCGAGCCCGTGCCCAGGCAGTGGTCGCCACCCAGCAGGATGGGTAGGCGGCCGCGCTGCAGTTCGGTGTACACCGCGTCGTGCGCCAGCACGTTCCAGGCCACCACTTCATCCAGGTGGCGGTAGCCCTGTTGCGCAGGCAGCCCGGGGTTGGGCGGGCCGTTGAGATTGCCGGCATCTTCGACATGATGGCCCAGCGCCTGCAGGGCCGCCGCCAGCCCCGCCACGCGCAGGGCCTCGGGGCCCATCGAGGCGCCGCGCGAACCCGCGCCGACGTCGGTGGGCGCGCCTATCAGGGTAAGCGGGCGCGCGGGCGGCGAGGCATGAGGGTCGAGCATGGCGGCGGGCTCCTTGGCGGCCGGGGCCGCTTGCCTGGGGTACCGGTATCTTTAACGATGTGCGACGGTGGCGCAAGCGGTAGGGCACAATGGCGTTTTACGACCTGAGCCGCCCTTGGGGGCGGCATACCGATCATGATGCGTTTTTTCCGTTTGCCGCTGGCGGGCCTGCTGTGCCTGGCCATGATGGCGGGTCCGGCCGCCGCCGCCCAGGACAAGCCCTTGCGCATAGGGGTGATTGCCAGCGTGGCGAACGAGGCCACCGAAATCGCCATTGCCCAGGCCGCGAAGCAGGGACTGAAGGTTGAACTGGTGGAATTCAACGATTGGGTCATGCCCAACATTGCCGCGGCGGAAGGCTCGGTGGACGCCAATTTCTTCCAGCATGCGCCTTTCCTGGAACTGTTCAACCGCAGCCGCGGCGAGAACCTGGTGCCGATTGCTTATGGGTATTCCACTACCATGGGCCTGTTCTCGAAACGCCTGAAGCCGGGCGACCCGATCCCGGACCGCGCCAAGATCGCCATTCCCAACGACCCGGTCAATACCGGGCGCGCCCTGCTGCTGCTGCAGTCGATGGGGCTGCTGGTGCTGCGCACGGGTGCCGATCACCAGGCCACCATGCACGAGATCGTGGCCAACCCCAAGCAGCTGGCGCTGATCCAGATAGACGGCTCGCAGTCGGCCCGTACCTTCGACGACGTGACGGCATCGGCCACATACACCACGTTTGCCAAGCATGCCGGCATCAACGAAAAAGACGGGCTGGGGTTCGACAATACCGACCCCGAGAATGTGCGGCGCTACGCCATACGCTGGGTGACCAAGCCGGAACGCGCGCACGACCCGCGCCTGCTGAAGTTCATCGGCATTTACCAGAATTCGCCCGAGGTGAAGGCCAGGCTGCGCAAACTGTATGGCGACCTGATCGAATTCCCCTGGTAGCGAGGGGGCAGCCGCCGGGCGGGTCAGGCAGGCAGCGCCAGGATTTCGCCCATGCGCACGGGGCCGCGCACCGACGGGGTGTCGGTCCAGCGTACCCGTTCGGGGCCGAACAGCACGATGACCGTGGAGCCCAGCTTGAAGCGGCCCATTTCCGCGCCTTTTTCCAGATGGATGGGGGCCCGCGCCGCTTCGTCGTAGCGCGTGGCGCGGACTTGGCGCTTGTGGGGCGTGATCAGGCCGGCCCACACGGTTTCGACGGACGCCACGATCATCGCGCCCACCAGCACCATGGCCATTGGGCCGTATTCCGTATCGAACAGGCAGACCACCCGTTCGTTGCGGGCAAACAGTTCCGGCACATGGCCGGCGGTAAGCGGGTTGACCGAGAACAGCCGGCCCGGTACATGCACCATTTCACGCAGCGTGCCGGCGCAAGGCATGTGCACGCGGTGGTAGTCGCGCGGCGACAGGTAGATGGTGGCGAAATCGCCGCCAGCGAAGGGTGCGGCGCGGCCAGGATCGCCGCCCAGCAGGGTGGTCAGGCTGTACGAATGCCCCTTGGCCTGGAAAATGCGGCCATGTTCGATGGGCCCCAGTTGGCTGATGGCGCCGTCGGCGGGGCACAGCACCGCGCCCGGCTCTGCGTCGAGCGGCCGCGCGTCGGGCTTCAGGGCCCGGGTGAAAAACTGGTTGAATGTCTCGAAGGCCAGCGGATCTTGCACCAGGGCCTCGCTCATGTCCACGCCATAGCGGCGCACGAAGCGCGAGATCATCCAGTTCTTGATGGCGGGTGTGCGGCAGTCGGCCGCCAGGCCCATCAGGCGCGACACCAGGTGATGCGGCGCGGCGTACTGGCTGGCAAGGAATAGCTGGTCTTTGAAATGCATGGATTCTATGGGTGCGTTGGACTGCCGCGCGATGTTACTTGGTCTGGTCGCCTGGCGCCAGGTGGAAAGCGCGTAGCGCTTCGGGGTGGCCTTTACATTAGCCGCGCGGCAGCGGCTCGACCGGCACGCCTTCCGGAATGTAGCGCACGCGGTCGCGGTGGATCTGGCGCGTGGCGAATCCGGTATGGCGGCTGGCGGCATTGCGCAGCAGCACCGACAGGACCGAACCCTTGTCCTGGATCCAGCGGGTCTTGCCGCGCAGCAGCTGTATGGCGTTCTGCGGCGTGCCCAGCCGGAAGCCGGTGGCGTTGATCGTGACGCTGTGCTTGCCGTCGAAATTGGCAGGGTCTTGTTCGGTGATGGCGACCGCGTCCAGGTTGTTGCTGCCGTGATCGATGCGGTACAGGTAGGTGATGCGGTTGTGCGGATCGCGGATGGCGATGAGCTTTTCCGCCCCCGAGACGTCGGACATCATGCCGATGACCGGCGATTCGACCAGCCGGTTGCCGCGTTGTTCTTCGGTGTAGAGCAGCACGGTAAGCGGGGCGTCGACGGGGGCTGTGGGCATTGACGATAGAGCATGGGCGGGAAGCCGCGATTTTAGCCTACGCGGCCGGGGCCGTTCAGGGGGCAAGCCCCGCACGCGCCACCATGGCATCCAGCAGCACGTTGCAGCCGGCTTCCAGGTGTTCGGGGCGGGCGTCCTCGATTTCGTTGTGGCTGATGCCGTCCTTGCAGGGCACGAATATCATCGCCGTGGGGGCCACGGCGGCCATGTAGACGGCATCGTGGCCGGCGCCCGTCACGATATCCATGTGCGGCAGTTTGCGCGCGGCGGCACCAGCGCGGATCTTGCCTACCAGGTCGGTATCGAAGGGAGTTGGCGGGAAATATTGCACGTCCTTGACGTCCACCTCGACGCCATGGCGCCGTGCCACGTCCTGGGCGCCATCGTGCCAGGCCCGGTGCATGGCGGCCAGCGTTGCTTCGTCCTGGTGGCGCAGGTCTGCCGTGATGCGCACCTGGCCGGGGATGACATTTCGCGACCCCGGATGCGCGTGGATCTCGCCCACGGTGCCGCGGCCATGAGGCTGGTGGCCGTTGGCAATGTCGATGACGGCCTGTACCAGGTAGCTGGCGGCCAGCAGCGCGTCTTTGCGTATGGCCATGGGGGTGGGGCCCGCGTGCATTTCCATGCCGTTGACCTCTACGTCGTACCAGCGCAGGCCTAGCGAACCCGTCACCACGCCGATGACTTTATCTTCGTGTTCCAGGATGGGCCCTTGTTCGATATGGGCCTCGAAATAGGCATCGACGGGGCGCCCGCCCACCGGCGCCGTGCCGGCGTAGCCGATGGCCCGCAACTCGTCGGCCACGGACTTGCCCGCCGCGTCGCGGGCATTCAAGGCGGTTTCCAGGGGGAACTTGCCCGCGAACACCCCGGACCCCATCATCACGGGCACGAAGCGCGAGCCTTCTTCGTTGGTCCAGATGGCCAGTTCCAGCGGCGCGCGCGTCTGGATGCCGGCATCGTTGAGGCTGCGCATCACTTCCAGCCCGGCCAGCACGCCGAAACAGCCGTCGAACTTCCCGCCGGTGGGCTGGGTGTCGATGTGGCTGCCCGTCATTACCGGCGGCAGGGTGTCGTCCTGGCCGGCGCGGCGCCCGAAGATATTGCCGACCTGGTCTACATGCACCTGCAGGCCGGCGTCTTTCATCCAGCCCACCACCAGGTCGCGTCCCTGGCCGTCCAGCTCGGTCAGGGCCAGCCTGCAGTTGCCCCCCTTGGGCGTGGCGCCGATCTGCGCCAAATCCATCAAGGACTGCCACAGGCGCTGGCCGTCAATGGAGATCGTCGGGGTCGTCATGAGGGAGTCCTTTCAAGAGTGAACAGGTGGGGCAGGGGGCAGGCCGGGCGTGGCGAGATGCCAGTTCTGGAATTCCGCATGCCGGGCCAGCAGGCGGCGCGCCGAAAGATAGTCGGGCGAACCGATGGGGGCGCCGGCATCGCCGTCGCCGCGTTGTTGGGCCTCGTAAGCGGCAACCAGGGCGCGGGCCGACCGGACTTCGCCGGCATCGGGGGTGAAGGCGGCGTGGATCGCCCGCACCTTCAACGACATCTGGCACGTGACGCGGCAGCGTCCCCTGCCCCAGCGCGCGCTGATGTACTGG